>SDWO01000171.1 GCA_004195325.1 Candidatus Izemoplasma acidinucleici
AGATTCGTTTAGAAGCCCATTTTTTAGTACATTAGGAGGATATAATATGTCTAATTTAAACGGAAAACTAGTACAAGAAGGATTAACATTTGATGATGTCTTATTGGTGCCACAAGCATCACAAGTATTACCTAATGAAGTTTCACTTGAAACGAAACTAACAAAGAACATCACATTGAATATTCCGATAGTATCAGCGGCAATGGATACTGTTACTGAAGCAAGGTTAGCGATTGCGTTAGCTCGTCAAGGTGGACTTGGATTCATCCATAAGAACATGAGTGTTCTAGATCAAGCCAAACAAGTAGACTATGTTAAGAGAAGTGAATCAGGAATGATTACACATCCAATTACATTGCAAAAAGAAAATACATTAGCCGAAGCTGAAGATATTATGTCGACATATAAAATCTCAGGATTACCGGTTGTTACTAAGGATAATGTTTTGGTTGGTATTGTAACCAACAGAGATTTAAAATACAGAGTATTAGATGATACTCCTATTGAAAATATTATGACAAAAGATAATTTAATAACCGCTCCTCTGGGAACCAGTTTAGAACAGGCAAAAAGAATCTTATCAGAGAACCGAATTGAGAAGTTACCAATTGTTGATGATAAGTTCACATTGAAAGGGTTAATAACTATCAAAGATATTGATAATGTTATTAATTATCCACAAGCGTGTAAAGACATTAAAGGAAGACTACGCGTAGGTGCCGCTGTTGGTGTTGGTGTAGAAACATTGAAGCGAGTAAAAGCATTAGTAGAAGCTAGTGTTGATGTAATTACTATTGATAGTGCACATGGACATAGCGAAGGTGTTATTAACACAGTGAGACAAATAAGAAAAGCGTATCCTGATTTGGATATCGTTGCTGGAAATATAGTTACAAAAGAAGCGGCAAAAGAATTAATTGAAGCTGGAGCAAATACTGTAAAAGTAGGAGTAGGACCAGGAAGTATATGTACAACAAGAGTTGTAGCGGGTGTTGGCGTACCACAAATAACCGCAGTAAATGATATCTATGAGTATCTTAAAGACACAGATGCTTGTGTTATAGCTGATGGTGGAATTAAATACTCAGGAGACATTGTCAAAGCATTAGCAGCTGGAGCTGATTGTGTTATGTTAGGTTCATTGTTAGCTGGGACAAAAGAATCTCCAGGTGAAGAAGTAATATATCAAGGAAGAAGATTCAAAACATATGTTGGAATGGGTTCTTTAGCTGCGATGAAACGCGGGTCTAGTGATCGTTACTTCCAAAAAGGAAACGGAGAAGCAAGAAAATTAGTACCAGAAGGTATAGAGGGCCGTGTTCCATACAAAGGTGAATTAGCCGATACTGTGTATCAGTTAGTAGGAGGTCTTCGTAGTGGAATGGGATATTGTGGTACTAAGACTGTATATGACTTAATCAAAAGTGGACAATTCGTTAAAATCACAGGTGCTGGACTAAAAGAATCACATCCACATGATGTGCATATCACTAAAGAAGCACCGAATTATAGTAAGTAATAACCGCGTATAATAGCTTAAATAAGGTAAGCAAGTTTCTACCCTAGACCGTAAATTCTAGGACTACGCAAAGAATAAATCATTTAACTAAAATGAGATTTTTCTTTGCGAGAAGAATCTCATTTTTTAGTACATTAGGAGGATATAGGAGGATATTATGAATAAAGTTGGAGTTATCATGGGTAGTACAAGTGACTGGGAAGTAATGAAAGAAGCATGTAAAGTTTTTGAAGAATTTGGTGTGGCATATTCTAGAGATGTAGTAAGTGCACATAGAACACCAGAGAAACTATTTGATTACGCAAAGAGCGCAAAATCATTAGGACATGAAGTAATTATTGCCGGTGCTGGTGGAGCAGCTCATTTACCAGGAATGGTTGCTGCACTTACAGTATTACCTGTTATTGGAGTGCCAGTAAAATCTTCTAAGTTAAGTGGATTAGATAGTTTATTATCAATTGTTCAAATGCCACCAGGAATACCGGTAGGTACAATGGCAATTGATGGTGCTAAGAATGCAGCGTTGTTCGCAATTAGTATTTTAGCGGTATATGATACTGAACTAGCGCTGAAATTAGAGGAATACAAGAAGAACCAAACACAAACGGTATTAGATAATAGGAAACTAGTTCTTTAATGTTAATCGGTATAATCGGTGGAGGACAGTTAGGGATGATGATGGCACAAAGTGCGATCAAGATTGGACATGAAATAATTTCATTAGACCCAAACCCTAATTGCTCAATAACCATGTACTCAAAAGATCATATAGCAAAAGACTACAATGATAAGGAAGCATTAGCGTATATGAATAAAGTATGTGATGTCTTAACTTATGAATTTGAAAATGTAGATTTAGGAGAACTATCAAAATATATCGATAAACTACCACAAGGAATAAAGGCTTTAGAAATTTCAAGAGACAGAGTCATAGAAAAAGTATTCGCCAAATCTCTAGGAATCGAAATTCCAAAGTTTAATATAGTACAAAGTATTAATGATGTATTCATCCCCTCAATTATAAAGACAACTACAGGAGGGTATGATGGAAAAGGGCAATATAGAATAACTAAAAGAGAAGAAATTGACCATATAGAGAATATAGGCAAGGTAAAGTATATTTGTGAAGAGTTAATAGAGTTTGATTATGAGATATCTGTCATAGCAACTAGAGATAAATTGGGCAGTGTTGTTTTCTTGCCAATTCCAATCAATAAACATAAATCAGGGATACTTCATACATCGACTATAACGAATGATATTCCAAGCACGATTCAAGAGAAGGCATATGAGTATACTACTAAGATAATTCAAGAGTTAGATTATGTAGGAACCTTAGCTGTAGAGTATTTTGTTAAAGGGAGTAAGGTTATATTTAATGAGTTCGCACCACGTCCCCATAACTCAGGTCATTATTCTATAGAAGGTTGTAATGTATCTCAGTATGAGAACCATGTTAGAGCCATTACTGGGGAACCAGTTATCAAACCTAGATTAGTAAAACAAGTTATAGTGATTAATGTTTTAGGGCAACATAAAGACGTTTATAAATTATATGAAGATACAAAAGACGTGTATGTCCATGACTATAATAAGAATTCTGATAAAGAAAATAGAAAAATCGGACATATTACATATATCGCAGACACAAAAAACCAATTAGACACGTTTAGAGAAGATATCATAAGGAGATTCAATGATGAATAAGAGAAGAATTTACGTTGAAAGAAAGCCAGGATTTGATATTGAGAAAGTTGATTTACAAAAAGAATTACTTGAAAACATCTCATTAGATCTACAATCACTAAGATATTATATTGTATACGACATCTTTGATATTGAAGAGGACGTTTATAATAAATCAAAACACGAGATTTTCTCTGAACCAAACAGAGATATAGTCTCTGAATCACCGAAATTGTTAAAGAATATAATCAGTTTTGAATTCTTACCTGGACAATTTGACCTGCGAGCAGATTCTGCTGTTCAATGTGTTAAATTAATGAACCCTAGTAGTAAATGTATTATTAAAAGTGGAACTGTCATTACATTTAAGGAAACAACTAAGAAGAATGATATAGAGCGTATAAAGAAATATCTAATTAATAAAGTAGAAGCAAGAGAAAAGGACTTAAACGCTTTAGATTTAGAACAAGTAAATGAACCTAAAGCAGTTGAGACTGTCATTGGATTCATATCATTGTCAAAAACGGACCTTGAAGTATTACATGAGGAGTTCTCTTTAGCAATGACGATTCAAGATTTAGAATTTATTCAATCATATTTTAAAAATACTGAGAATAGAGATCCTTATATAACTGAGATAAAAGTATTAGATACTTATTGGAGTGATCACTGTAGACATACAACATTTGAAACAGAGATTGTTGAAACAGAATTTGAAATGGATAGGATTACACATCAAATAGAATTAACATTTCGGGACTACTTAAAAACAAGAAAAAAAATTAATAGAGATAATAAACCTATTACTTTAATGGATATAGCTACAATTAATGCACGTTATGAAAAGGAAACAGGCAATCTACCAGATTTAGAAGTTTCTGAAGAAGTAAACGCAGCTAGCATCTATATTGATGTTGATGTGAATGGTAAACCAGAAAAATGGTTACTAATGTTTAAAAATGAAACACATAACCACCCAACTGAAATTGAGCCCTTTGGTGGAGCTAGCACTTGTATTGGTGGAGCAATACGAGATCCACTATCAGGGAGATCATATGTGTATTCGGCTATGAGAATAACAGGAGCTGCTGATATTACTGAAAAGATTGAGGATACTCTAGAAGGTAAACTGCCTCAGAAAGTAATATCTAAAGGCGCAGCTCATGGATATTCCTCATACGGGAATCAAATCGGTTTGGCCACTACGTTTGTTAAAGAATTGTATCATCCGGGATACAAAGCAAAACGTATGGAAATCGGTGCAGTCGTTGCAGCTGCACCTCTGGAAAACGTAAGACGTGAATCTCCAGTTCCTGGAGATATAGTAATCCTACTTGGTGGGAGAACCGGACGAGACGGTGTTGGTGGAGCTACAGGGTCATCAAAAACACACAATACAAAATCGATTGAAACTTCAAGTGCTGAAGTGCAAAAAGGAAATGCACCTGAAGAACGAAAAATACAAAGATTATTCAGAAATAAAGAAGTCACAAAACTAATTAAAAAGTCAAATGATTTTGGAGCTGGTGGAGTTAGTGTAGCTATTGGCGAATTAGCGGATGGACTATTAATTGATTTAGATAAAGTTCCAACCAAATATGATGGTATAAACGGTACCGAATTAGCAATCAGTGAATCACAAGAAAGAATGAGTGTAGTAATTGATAAAGATGACGAAGACACATTCTTACAACTATGTGTAGAAGAAAATATAGAAGCAGTTAAGATAGCGGAAATCACAAAAGAAAAAAGACTAGTAATGAAATGGAATAATAATGTTATTTGTGATCTTGACAGAGAATTCATTGATACATCAGGAGTAAGACAACAAACAGGAATAAGTGTTCCAAAAGTAACAAGGAACTTTCCATTTGATAGAAGGTATAAAGGAAAGAACACACAAGAAAGAATCTTGAGTATGCTTCAAGATTTAAATATCTCTTCTCAACAAGGACTAGTTGAAATGTTTGATTCAACAATAGGAAGAACAACTGTACTAGCTCCTTATGGTGGAAAATACCAATTAACTAAATCACAAAATAGTATTCACAAGATACCAGTATTACATGGGGAGACAAATACTGTAAGCATGATGAGTTATGGATATAATCCTTATATTTCAGAATGGTCTCCATTCCACGGAGCACAGTATGCAGTCATTGAATCAATGGCTAAAAACGTCGCAGCTGGTGGACAACACAAAAACATTAAATTTACGTTCCAAGAGTACTTTGAACGACTAAATAATGATAAAGAAAAATGGGCAAAACCATTTAGTGCACTTCTAGGTGCATACAAAACATTAAAAGAATTTAACTTAGCGGCAATCGGCGGTAAAGACTCAATGAGTGGAACATATCATGATATCAACGTTCCACCTACACTTGTATCGTTCGCTGTGAACACCTCTAACATAGATCAAATTATTAGCCCTGAATTTAAAGAAGCAGGTAGCTACTTGTATTTAATGAATCATGCAGCTGATAAAATCCACATCCCAGATTACGAAGCACTAGTAGATAATTTTGAGTTTGTATATGAGAATATTAAAAACAAAAATATTATCAGTGCGATGGCTCTTGAGTTTGGTGGGTTATCAGAAGCACTTATTAAATCAACGTTTGGAAATAAAATAGGAATTGATATTACAACTATTTATCCAATCTTTAACTTTAACTATGGATCAATGATTATCGAATCTAAAACGCAACTGAAATTCCAAAACGCTTTATACCTTGGACGTACGATTAATCAAGAGAAGATATATTTCAATGATGCCACATTGACAATAGATGAATGCATCAAGGCTAATCAAAAAACAATTGAACAGATATATCCAATCACACATAAAGACAATAGAGTAATAAAAGATATTAAAACGATAACAAAAAAACATAAGTACAAATCATTAAATATAAGTGAAGTAAATGTATTAATCCCAGTGTTCCCAGGAACCAACTGTGAATACGACAGTATGAGTGCATTTGAAAAAGAAGGTGCCAGTACTAAAATACTAGTATTCAATAATCTATCAGAAAAACACATTGAACAATCAATCGATGATTTGGTTAAAGGGATTGAAGAATCTCATATACTAATGTTAAGCGGTGGATTCAGTAGTGGAGATGAACCTGATGGAAGTGGTAAATTCATTGCTTCTGTATTAAGAAATGATAAAGTGCAAAGTGCTCTTAAAGAACATCTTGATAAAAAACATTTGATTCTAGGTATCTGTAATGGATTCCAAGCATTGGTAAAATCAGGACTCCTTCCTTATGGACGTGTCAAAACAATGGAAGAGAATGCACCTACGTTATTCAAGAATTCAGTAAACAGACATATATCAAAATTTGTTAACACAAAAGTGTCTTCAAAGAAATCACCTTGGCTAACATCATTCACACTAGATGAAACACACACAATCGCTATGAGCCATGGTGAAGGTAAATTCATCATTGATGAAAATGGATATAAAGATTTAATAGATAATGAACAAATAGCGTTCCAATACGTAGACACAAAAAACAAGGCTACATATAATCCTTTATTCAATCCAAATGGTTCTAGTTACGCAATAGAAGGTATCGTTTCTAAAGACGGACTTATCTTAGGTAAAATGGGACATAGTGAACGATACAATCAAGGGTTATTCAAAAATATACACGGGAACCTAAATCAAAATATATTCAAAAACGCAGTTACTTATTTTAAAGGAGAACAATGATGAAAGAACTTATGTATGAAGGAAAAGCAAAAAAAGTATTCAAAGCAGAAAATGAAAATGAAGTATATATCTACTACAAAGATGACGCAACTGCATTCAATGGTGTAAAAAGATCAAAAATATCAAACAAAGGAATTTTGAACAATGAAATCACAGAAATACTATTTATCAAACTTGGCAAATTAGGAGTTAAGAATCATTTTATTAAAAGAATAGATGATCGTACGCAACTGTGTCAAAAAGTAGATATCATTCCTCTTGAATTCATTGTTAGAAACTATATCGCAGGTTCAATGGCGAAACGTCTTCAAATAGAAGAAGGAACAAAACCAAGTAATACTATCTTTGAAATATGTTTAAAGGATGATGAACTTGGAGATCCATTAATCAATGATCATCACGCAGTTGCTTTAAATATTTGTTCATACGAAGAACTACATCATATGTACAAAATGGCAAACAAAGTAAATGAAATACTAAGTGAAACATTTATTAAAGAAGGTATTATTTTAGTTGATTTTAAAATTGAGTTTGGAAAAAACAATCAAGGTGAAATCTTATTGGCTGATGAAATCAGCCCGGATACATGCCGTTTATGGGATAGTGAAACACTAGAGAAACTAGATAAAGACAGATTTAGAAGAGATCTTGGAAGTATCGAAGAAGCGTATATTGAAATACTAAAACGTATAAAATAAAGGGTGATATATAATGGGCGAAATTGATATTCTATTCGAAGAAAAAATGAATGAAGAATGCGGTGTATTTGGCGTTATCAATGTATCAAACGCAAGTGAAGTTATGTACTATGGTTTGCATGCATTACAACACCGAGGACAGGAAGGTTGTGGAATTGTTTCCACAGACCAGAAAGAATTATATAGTGTCAAAGGTGAGGGTTTGGTTTCTGAAGTATTCAATGAACAGAACCTATCTCAACTAAAAGGAACCGCAGCGATTGGACATGTTAGATATTCGACAGCTGGTGGTGGAGGAATTGAAAACGTACAACCGTTTCTATTCAAACACCGTACAGGTGATTTTGGGTTATGTCATAATGGGAACCTTGTAAATTCTGAAGGACTAAAAAGAGACTTAGAAAACAATGGATCCATTTTCCAATCAACGTCTGATAGTGAAGTCTTTGCTCATCTAATAAAGAAAGATAGAAGAACCAATCGTTTAGAGGCAATCAAATCCGCTCTTAATATGATTGAAGGTGCGTTTGCGTTTCTCGCCCTTAGTAAAGATAAGCTTTATGTCATGCGTGACAAAAATAGTTTAAGACCATTATCTTTAGGAAAACTAAACGGTGGATATGTAGTCTCAAGTGAAACATGTGCTTTTGAAATAGTAGGAGCTAAATTCATTAGAGATATCAACCCAGGAGAAATATTAATCATTGATCAAAACGGTGAAGTAAGCAGTGATTACTACGCTAAAAAAACATATCAGAATATGTGTGCGATGGAATACATTTACTTCTCTCGCCCAGATTCGGACATTGAAGGAATGAATGTTCATAAAGCGAGAAAAGAAACTGGACGTATCCTCGCTCAAGAATTCCCAGTAGAGGCAGACATCGTGGTAGGTGTTCCTGATTCTTCAACAAGTGCCGCAATGGGATATAGTGAGGAATCAAATATTCCAATGGAAATGGGTCTTATAAAAAACAAATACGTTGGGAGAACCTTTATTCAACCATCACAAAAGATGAGAGAAAAAGGGGTAAAGATGAAGTTATCCCCAGTTCGTAGTTTAGTAGAAAACAAACGAGTTGTTCTAGTAGACGATTCAATCGTTAGAGGAACAACAAGTGTTAAAATAATTCAGTTACTTCGTGAAGCAGGCGCGAAAGAAATACATATGAGAATCGCAGCTCCACCAATTAGTGCCCCATGCTTTTATGGAGTGGATACTTCTACTTATGAAGAACTAATCAGTGCTAGTAAAACTGTGGAAGAGGTAAGAGAATACATCAACGCCGATTCACTTGCGTTCATCAGTGTCGATGGAATACTAAAGGCCACAGAACGTACAAAACTTTGCGTATCATGCTTTACTGGTAAATATCCAACATACATTTACCAAGACATCAATCAAGCGAATAAAGACGGTAAATTCTAGGAGGCCATTATGTCAAAGAAATACGAAGAATCAGGAGTGAATCTTGAAAGCGGATATGAATCAGTGAAAAGGATTCAAAAACATATTAAACGAACAAACAACTTAGGAGTTATGTCTAACATTGGAAACTTTGGAGGACTATTCGACTTATCTAAATACAATATTAAAAACCCTGTTCTTGTTTCAGGAACAGATGGAGTAGGAACAAAACTACTTTTAGCGCAACAAGCAGACATCCATAATACGGTTGGTATCGACTTAGTCGCAATGTGTGTGAATGATGTATTGTGTATTGGTGCAAAACCATTATTCTTTTTAGACTATATAGCAGTTGGTAAAAACAACCCTGAACATATCGAATCAATCGTTGAAGGTATTAGTGAAGGTTGTGTTTTATCAGGGTGTGCTTTAATCGGTGGTGAAACAGCTGAGATGCCTGATATGTATCAAGGGAACCATTATGACTTAGCTGGATATACAACCGGTGTAGTAGATAAAGAAAAAATGTTAGATGTGAATAATGTCAAAGTAGGAGATTTACTAATCGGAATTGAATCTTCAGGAATCCATAGTAATGGATTCAGTCTAGTTCGTAAGATATTCTTTAAGGACTACAACTTCGATTTAAATTCTAGATTTGTTGAACTAGACAAACCTCTTATTGAAGAACTTCTAACACCCACTAAAATATACGTCGATGGAGTTCTAGATGTTTTAGACAACTGTGATGTTCATTCAATATCAAACATTACCGGTGGTGGGTTTATAGAAAACATTCCAAGAGCGTTAAAAGATAATCAAGGAGTAACGATAAACGAAAACACATTACCAATCAAACCAATCTTTAAGTTATTAGAACGACTTGGAAAAATAGATCATCAAGAAATGTACAACATCTTCAACATGGGAATTGGAATGGTTCTTGTAATACCGGAATCAGATTCCAACAAAGCATTAGATATCTTAAACAAGCATAACTACAATCCAAGAATCATCGGGGAAGTAACAAGTACTCCCGGAGTTAAAATTATATGAAAAACATAGCGATATTCGCTTCAGGTACTGGCTCTAACTTTATAGCGATTCATGACGCTATATTGGATAAAGAACTGGATGTAAATATCAAGGTTCTCATCTCTGACAAACCACATTCAATCGCTGTGAAAAACGCAGAACTAAGAAACATAAACACATTCACATTTAATCCAAAAGAATATAAGAACAAACAAGAGTTTGAATTGGAGATTATAAATCATCTCAATAATGTAGACTTAATTGTTCTAGCTGGATACATGAGAATAATCGGTCCAACACTACTAAACAAATTCAAAAATAAAATCCTAAATATTCATCCCTCTTTATTACCTAAATACAAGGGAATGGACGCAGTAGGACAAGCCTTAAAAGATAACGCAACGTTAACAGGTGTCACAGTTCACTATGTGGATAGTGGAATGGACACAGGGTTAATCATCGATCAAGAATCACTTATGATTTATCCAAATGAAACAAGAGAATCACTAGAAAAAAGAATTCATCAAGTAGAACACAAACTATATAAAAAAGTAATCAAGAAAGTAATAGAGGAGTTGTCATAATGAGAAGAGCATTAATTAGCGTTAGCGATAAAACAAACATAACTACATTCGCAAAACAACTTGTAGAACTTGATTTTGAAATCATTTCTACAGGAGGAACTAAAAGAGTTTTAGATGAGGCCGGAATCAAAACAATCAGTATTGATGAAGTCACAGGATTCCCTGAGATTCTAAACGGAAGAGTAAAAACTTTACATCCTCTAGTACACGGTGGGTTACTAGCATTACGTGATAATAAAGATCACATCAAAGAAGTTCTAGAAAACAATATAGATTACATCGATCTTGTGTGTGTAAACTTATATCCATTCAAACAAACAATCGAAAAAGATAATACAACATTTGATGACGCAATTGAACAAATTGATATCGGTGGACCTTCAATGTTAAGAAGTGCCGCTAAGAACTATAAGTTTGTATCTGTAGTCACAGATATCAAAGATTACGATCAAGTAATCAGTGAAATCAAAGAACATGGAGATACATTATTAGAAACTAAAAAACAACTTAGCGCAAAAGTATTTAGACTAACAGCGCAATACGATAGTTATATTTCTAATTACTTAACGAAAGAATTAGATATTGAATATCCAGAAAATATAACACTAACTTATGAATTCAATCAGCCACTTCGATATGGCGAAAACCCACATCAAAGTGCTGCCTTATATAAAAGATCAAACAGTCCTTATTCATTACTAAACGCGGAAATACTAAACGGGAAACCATTATCTTACAACAACATCCAAGATGCCAACAGCGCTCTTAATATATTGAAAGAACACACATCTCCTACAGCCGTTGCTTTAAAGCATATGAATCCTTGTGGAGTTGGAAGTTCAAATAACATACTAGATGCATTCAGCAAAGCATATAGTAGTGATCCTGTTTCTATCTTTGGTGGAATCGTTTCTGTGAACCAAGAAGTAACCAAAAAACTTGCTTCAGCAATGAGTAAAATATTCTTAGAAATCATTATCGCTCCAAGTTATACAGAAGAAGGATTACAAATACTTAAAAAGAAAAAGAACCTAAGAGTTCTTAAACTAGATACATCATCAAACAACACAGACCCTTATCAAGTAGTAAGTGTTAATGGAGGATTACTTCTTCAAAATACAGATAGCTACTTAGTATCAAAAGAAGACTTAGAAGTAGTAACGAAGTTAACTCCAACTAAAGATGAATTAGAAGATTTACACTTTGCTTGGAAGGTTGTCAAACACGTTAAGTCTAACGCAATCGTTATTACAAAAGATAATCAAACAGTTGGTATTGGGGCTGGACAAATGAACCGTGTCGGTGCCGCAGAAATCGCATTAAACTGGGCAAAGGAATATGGACATACAGAAGACCTAACATTATCAAGTGATGCATTCTTCCCATTTGATGACGTTGTAAAACTAGCTCACTCATACGGAGTAACAAAGATTATTCAACCAGGTGGAAGTATCAGAGATAAAGATTCAATCAAAGCTTGTGATGATCTAGGTATCAAAATGGTCTTCACAAAAAATAGACACTTTAAACACTAGGAGGACTTATGAATGTTTTAATCTTAGGTAGTGGTGGACGCGAACATGCGTTAGCTCACGCAGTAAGCAAATCAAAATTACTAACAAGTCTTTGTGTTATCCCAGGAAATCCGGGGATAGAAGATATTGCTAAGTGTATAGATATAGATCCATTAGACAACAATCTAATAAAAGAGTTTTGTGCCAAAGAGGATATTGATTTAATTATCCCTGGAAGTGAAGCATTCTTAGAAAACGGAATCGCTGATACTTTTACTAACACCAAAGTAAAAGTCTTCGGTCCTACCAAACAAGCAACCCTGATTGAATCAAGTAAAGAATACGCAAAAGACTTAATGAAGAAATATAGTATTCCAACTGCCAAGTACAAAGTGTTCAAGGACTATCATTTGGCAAAAGATTATGTCACAGAACAAGGGGTTCCTATTGTTATTAAATATGATGGGTTAGCTGCTGGTAAAGGTGTGGTTGTTTGTACATCATTTGATGAAGCATATCAAACACTAGAAAATATGTTAGTAGATAAAACATTCGGCAATAACGCAGTCGTTATTGAAGAATGTTTAGAAGGTCCTGAATTCAGTTTCATGACATTTGTTCATAATGGAATTGTTATTCCAATGCCTTTAGCTCAAGATCATAAAAGATTATTAGATAATGACCTTGGACCCAATACTGGTGGTATGGGGATTTATAGTAGAGTACCAATTATTAAAGAAGACGTTATAGAAAAAAGTTATAACGAAATCATGGTTAAAACAGTTAATGCTTTAATCAAAGAAAACAATTCATTCACTGGGTTTTTATATGGTGGTTTAATGCTTACCAATAACGGACCTAAAGTAATAGAGTTCAATGCACGATTTGGCGATCCAGAAACCGAAGTACTTCTTCCTAATCTAGAGACTGATATCCTGGAAATTATTTTTAACTTATTTAACGGTATCAAAACTGAGGTTTCTTGGAATCGCAAATTCTACATAGGTGTTGTCCTTGCGTCTAAAGGGTATCCAACAGACTATGACAAAGGATATGTCATTGAAGGACTAAATCAATTAAAAGATAATGTCTACCATATGGGGACAAAAAGAATTGATGGTAATATTGTCACTAATGGTGGTAGGGTTTTACTTGTTCTCGGAAATGGAATAACACTTGAACAAGCACAAAAGGACGCGTATAATAACGTAAATAAAATAAAATGTAGTAACCTAATATATCGCACAGATATTGGAAACAACTCATTGAAAGGATAGATACTATGGATAAAATAATTGTATTAGATTTTGGTAGCCAGTATAACCAATTAATCGCAAGAAGAGTTAGAGAGTTAGGAATATATTCTGAGATACTTCCGTATAATACATCTTTAGAAAAACTAGCAAGCGAAGATGTTTTAGGAATCATCCTTTCAGGTGGACCAAATAGTGTCTACGATGATAATGCACCTCATATTGAAAAAGCATTATATGAGTTAAACAAACCAATACTAGGAATTTGTTATGGAATGCAAATTACACAATACTTATTTGGTGGAAAAGTAACACCAAGTACAAAAAGAGAATACGGTAAAAGTGAATTAACAATTGTATTAGACTCTCCAATTACTAAAGATATTCCAAAAAGTAGTACAGTATGGATGAGCCATGGAGATCATGTTGATGAACTAGCTCCCGATTTTACATTACTTGCGACAACTCCTTCATGTATGGCAATAGCCAAACATAAAGAACTTGATATCTATAATTTACAATTTCATCCTGAAGTTACCCACACTGATTATGGAGCACAAATCATAAAGAACTTCGCTTTGGACGTTTGCAAGGCAACACCTTCATGGAATCTTGATGACTATATAGAAAAATCAATTCAATCTATCAAAGATAAAGTAAAGGACGAACAAGTTATCTTAGCCTTATCCGGTGGAGTCGATAGTAGCGTTGCGGCAATGCTTATTCACAGAGCAATTAAAGATAAATTACTTTGTATCTTCGTCGATACAGGATTACTTCGTAAAGACGAAGGAGACAAAGTAATGGAGTTATATGCATCTAACTATGATATAAATGTCATCCGTGTAAACGCAAAAGAACAATTCCTAAATGCTTTAAAAGGAATTTCAGATCCAGAACAAAAAAGAAAAGTAATTGGAAATGAATTCATTAAAGTATTTGAATCATTCAAAGAAACTCATAAAGATGCTAAGTTCTTAGCACAAGGTACTATATATCCTGACGTTATAGAATCACAGAGTATTAAAGGACCATCAGAAACTATTAAGTCTCACCACAATGTTGGTGGATTACCTGAAACATTAGATTTTGAACTATTAGAGCCTTTAAGAGAATTATTTAAAGATGAAGTTCGTAAAGTTGGACTAGCTTTAGGAATTCCTAAGAATATGATTATGAGACATCCATTCCCAGGACCGGGATTCGGGATTAGAATACTTGGGGAAATTAGTGAAGAGAAAACATATATCCTACAAGAAGCAGATGATATCTTTATCAATGAACTTATTAAAGAGAATCTATACGATCAAGTTTCACAAGCATTCGTTGTATTACTTCCTGTTAAATCCGTTGGTGTAATGGGAGACAAAAGAACATATGAATATGTAGCCGCAGTTAGAAGTGCTGATACAGTAGACTTCATGACAGCTACATTTAGTAGGTTACCTTATGAGTTCTTAGATAAGGTAGCGTCGCGTATTATCAATGAAGTTAAAGGAATTAATAGAGTTGTATACGATATTACTTCAAAGCCACCAGGAACAATAGAGTGGGAATAGCAAACAATAAAAAAACAACATCATTTGATGTTGTTTTTATTTCGCAAGTAGTGATTCATAAGGATCAAGGTCCTCTTGTGGTTCTACAGTTTCCTTATAAAGTATTAGGATTGCCCGATCAATAATTTTCTTATTGTCTTTTGCGATTCTATAGGTTGATTTTCCTGATGCGCTATTAGACGAACCATATTGATCGATAATATTTGATCGTACATTATCAATGTTTGTGCTTTTATCTACTCGTTCAAATATTTCGTTTTGTGTTTGCTGCATTTCCCTTAAATATTTCTCTGGATTTGATCTATTTGATATTTTAAGAAGCAATGTAACAAATGATAATCTATCCTTTGAAAGAATAATTATTAGAGTAAAGCCGAAGAATGAGCAAAATGCAAAAGGTATAAATGAAATGTATTTTGTCGTAAGTATTACAAAGAAAATTAGTAGAAAGAAAATAATAAGTATTGGAACATAAATCTTTCTTCTAGTTTTTAGTAAGTACTCTTTTACATCTTTCATAATTCCAGCTTCAATTCACTTTCGATTTTAGTTAAAAGGCTAAGTATATCTTGTTGAGCTCGCTGTGCTCTAGAAATACCATCACTAGATTGTCCAACATTAGCATAGCCTTGTCTTGAGTTAGCTGGATTTGCATTAAACATAGCTCCTTGGGATTGGTTGTTGATGTTATTTCCTTTGGATCTTGGACCGCCTATAGTTCCAGTTAGTGATTGGATTTCTGTGTAAACCTCATCTAATGCTGATTCTACACCTTTTTTATATGCTTTTTGTATTCTTGAAAGTTTGCTTAATAGTTCAAATTGAGTTTTTACAACAAAGTATGTTATAAAAACCACCATTAGAATCAGTGGTGATAAATAAAGTACATTGAATCCAAGCCCTATAGTCAACTTTACTGTTAAGAATAATTCAATAAATATAACAATGAACATTGTTATCAAAATTTTTACTTTTGTATAGAATATTTTTTTCATTAGTATCCCTATCTTTCCGTAAATTTAAAACTTACTGGTATCTTCACATTTACATTATACCAAATTAACTGTATTTAAGTAACGACATATTTGTCACATATGTTATTATAATTGTAGGAAGTGATTAAATGAATATTTTACTAACGAACGATGATGGGATTGCATCAGAAAAATTGGCAATTACAAAAGAAATTTTAGAACAGTTTGGAACTGTTTATGTAGTAGCTCCTAGTGTTGAAATGAGTGCGAAAAGCATGAGTTTAAGTATTGGTGGATTTGACTTTGAAATGATTGATGATTTTACATATAGTATAGAAGGAACTCCTGTAGACTGTGTTAAGTTCGGGTGTTTCGGATTAGATGCGAAAATTGATCTCGTTGTTTCAGGGACTAATAATGGATATAACTTAGGGATAGATATTTCTTACAGTGGTACTGTTGGTGCGGCGTTACAAGCACAGTATTATCATGTGCCTACTATTGCCTTTAGCGCTGATAGAAAAGGAAATACTATTTTAATAGAAGAATTGGCTAAGACAATTCAGTTCATATTGGATAATGATCTTCTTAGTAAAGACCATACTGTAAATGTGAATTTCCCAAGAGAGAAATTCATAACTTCAAAAGGAATCAAAGAAACAATTATCCACAGACAAGTATACCCGTATACTCCAGAAATTATTGGGAATAAGTTTGTACCAAACAGAGGGTATATTAGTGATGTTGATTTACCAGCTGATTCAGATTTAAAAGCATACTTAGAAGGATACACATCAATTAGTAAAGTATATTTATAGAGGTGATATTATGACTTACTTTTGTGTAAGTGATCTTCATGGATATTATGATGTTTTAATAGATACTTTAAACAAGCATGGGTTTGATGAAACGAATGATAATCATACATTAATTGTTATTGGTGATATGGTTGATAGAGGTCCACAGAATAAAGAATTAATAGAATACATCTATAAACTCCATCAATCAAACAAGGCAATTGTATTACTTGGTAATCATGATTTCTTTTTACTTGAGTTTTTGCGAGGAAACTTTGGTCGAACTAACTTTAACTTCAAACGTAACGGACATAAAATAACGATAGAACATTTATTAGGACATTCGTTTGAAGAAAAAGAAGAGTACACAGATGAGCAAGATAAATTAAATGAAATGTATCCATATTTAAAAGGGTTCTTGGAATCACTAGATCCATATTATGAATTAAAAGATTATGTCTTTGTTCATGGTGGTGTTAATAGTGAACTACCAAATTGGAAAGAAGATACATTAAGAAACTTCATATGGACAAGACAATATGATCATTTACCACTACCTGGTAAAACACTTGTTGTCGGACATACTCCAGCGTTTTATGTTAGAACGATTGATGAAGGTATTGATGTTGATGATGAAGTCAAGTTTTCAAAAGAACATCCTGAGTACTTTGAGATACACCATAAAGATAACGTTATTCACATTGATGGTGGAGTTTATTATAGTGGGATTATCAATGTGTTAAAACTAGAAATATAGGCCTTTATAAAGGCCTTTTTTTACTGTCTTAAACATATCTTTAGCACAGTAAAGTGCCAACGCTTACATTCAACTCCCAGTAAGGGATTGAGGTTTTAAAAATCGTATGATACAATTACATAGTAGAGATAAAATGAACCTATTTTACTTAAGTGTTTATATTAGAGGAGAATGATTATGAAGAAAATATTAACAGGAAATCAAGCAATAGCTAGAGGTGCATACGAAGCTGGAGTACACTTTGCAAGTGCATATCCAGGAACACCTTCAACCGAGATATTAGAAAACATATCACAGTATAAAGAAATGACTGCGGAATGGGCACCAAATGAAAAAGTAGCATTAGAAGCAGTTATTGGAGCTAGTATAGCTGGTGGTAGAAGTTTAGCCGCAATGAAACACGTAGGTGTTAATGTTGCTGCGGATCCTTTATTCACGTTTGCTTATACAGGTGTTACAGGAGCTTCTGTTTTAATTACCGCAGATGAACCAGGAATGCACAGTTCACAAAATGAACAGGATAATCGTAATTATGCTAAATTCGCAAAAATTCCGATGATGGAACCAGCAAATAGTCAAGAAGCGAAAGATATGCTTGTTGATGCTTTTAATATCAGTAAGGATTTTGATTCTATCGTTTTGTTCAGAGTTACTACAAGAGTTTGTCATAGTAAAGGAACAGTTGAACTTGGCGAAAGAGTGGAAGTACCATTTATCAAATATGAAAAGAACTTTGACAAGTTTGTCGCAGTTCCTAGTATTGGTAGAAAATTAAGACATAAAGTAGAAGAAAGATTAAACAAGTTAAAAGAATATACAGAAACATCTAAATGGAACTATGAAGTTACCAACGGTAGTAAAGTCGGAGTTATTGCTTCAGGTATTAGTTATGAATACGCATGGGAAGCTTTAGGAGAAACAGTTGATTATTTAAAACTTGGATTCACATATCCACTACCAGAAAAGCTAATCACAGATTTCTGTGCTAAATACGATAAAGTATATATCATTGAAGAAAACGATCCAATCATTGAAGAGTTCGCAAAAACTAATAGTAAAAATGTAATAGGTAAAGACCTATTCCCATATACAGGAGAAATGACTCCTGATGTAATCAAACGTTGTGTCTTAAGTCAAAACGTAGAAGGTGTTGAATCTAACCCTGAAATGTTTGTTGGAAGACCACCTACATTTTGTAGTGGTTGTCCTCATCGAGGATTCTTCTATGAATTAGGTAAGAAACGTAAAAAGATTGTTGTGGCCGGAGATATTGGTTGCTACAGCTTAGCTGTTGGTGAACCATACGGTATGATGGACTGGTTAATCTGCATGGGTGCTTCATTCTCTTCTGGACACGGAGCACAAAGAATCTTCGATATGAATCCTGATGAAGATAGAAGATTGGTTTCTATCATGGGTGATAGTACTTTCTTCCATACAGGAATTAATTCATTATTAAACACAGTATATAATGGTGGAAACACGATCAATGTTATATTAGATAACAGAATAACAGGTATGACAGGACAACAAGACAATCCAGGATCTGGATTTAAAATTCAAGGTGAAGTTACAACAATTGGTAATATCGAAGGTGTTTGTAGAGCAATCGGTATTAAACATATAAGAAGAGTTAATCCAAATGATCTACAACAAACAAAAGACGCAATTAATTGGGCATTAGAATTAGAAGAAACAAGTGTCATCATCACAGACTGGCCTTGTGTTCTTAAAAAGAAGTATAATGATGATGACTATGATATGTATAAAGATTTATGGCAAACAAAAGATATCGTCCTAGAAGACAAATGTACTGGATGTAAAGCTTGTTTAAGAAGTGGTTGTCCAAGTTTAATCTTTGACGCAGATAAGAAAAAAGTAACAATCGATAGTAACACATGTGTCGGTTGTGATGTATGTTTACAAATTTGTCCTTTTGACGCAATTGTTAAGGAGGAAAAATAATGAATACAAACATTAAATTAGTAGGTGTAGGTGGACAAGGTACAATCTTAGCAACTACACTATTAAGCGCTGCGATATTAGACGCAGGGTTTGACGTTAAGATGAGTGAAATTCACGGTATGAGCCAACGAGGAGGAAGTGTTTCTTCTGAGATTCGATTTGGAGATAAAGTTTATAGTCCAGTAATTATGAAAGGTAACGCCGATGTGCTTGTATCTTTTGAATTAATGGAAGCAGCTAGAAATGTAGATTACATAAAAAAAGATGGAATCATCTTAGTAAATAATCATAAGATCAATTCCATGGTTACATTAAATGGTAAAGTACCATATCCTAAAGGGATTGAAGAAGACTTAAAAAGTAGAGTTAAGACATATGTTATTAACGCTACTGAGCTTGCTATCAAATTAGGAAATGTTAAAGTAATGAATGTTATTATGTTAGGTGCGTTAGTTAAAGCAATGAAACTAGAACACTTAGACTTTATAAAAGCAATAAGAGAAAATGTAAAAGAAAAATTTATCGACTTAAATATTACAGCCTTCAACGTAGGGCTGGAATTAATTGAATAACCTCCTGTCATTTTAAAAAGAACACTTCATTTGAAGTGTTCTTTTTCTATCATAGAACTCAGTAATCTCAAACATACTTTTTAGGAGAATAGATATTTAAAGAAAATATTCTTTAATTCATAAATATTTCACAAATGAATGGTAAAATATAGTGTAACAAGAAGGATTCAGAGGTGTTAAAATGAGACAACTTTTCAAGATATTATTTTTAAGCTTTATTTTGTTATTGGCCGGGTGCGATGTTGTTATTGAAGCACCAGTTATAGACGTTGAAGACGTTATAACTTTAGATGGAAATGAAGAGTTTGAGTTAGTAGATTATGTAGTTGTAACTGATGTTGAAGATAAGTATATTTTATTTTCAGATTTAGAAATTAATTATGGAGATTTTGATTCTTCTGTAATTGGTACATATACAATTACTATCAAAGCAACTGATTCAGATGGTAATGAAACCATAAAAGAGATAACTGTAATTGTAGGCGATTTTGTCTCTCCGGTTATTCTTTATAATGATCCAAGTACTATATTAATTGGATATGGAAGTGATGTACCAAGTCCAACAATTACATGTACAGACAATGTAGATGATGATTGTGATTTAGTAATTAGTGGTGACACTGTAGATACTAATACAATGGGAACTTATGTTGTTATATATACCGCAATTGATGAAGCACTAAATGAAACAGTTTTAGAATTAACATATGTTGTTACAGATGTAAATCCTCCACTGGTTACATTAAATGGAGATAGTACAATTACGATATATGATATTGATACTTATATAGATGAAGGTGCAACAGTAACAGATGATTTAGATTTGGATATAGAAATAACAATTACAAATCCATTTGATGAAGAAGTGGATTATGGAACATATATATTCTGGTATACAGCAGTTGATGACACAGGAAATACAAGCACAGAAACTAGAACAGTTATTTATGAGGATTTGTTCTTAAATACTTGTTTATTAGAAGACTATGAAATATTAGAACACCAAACAGTTACTCCTGTCACAGTTACTAACTGTGATGATTACACATATGATTTAATTTACACAGTTGATAATACAACTACGGAATCTACACCAATCACTTTAAATATATACAGTGGTGGAGTATTAATCAGAGAGAAGATAGCAACCTATACAGTACTAGCCAGCGATGTAGATATGGCTAACGTCGCAGTATTTGTTAGATTTAGTGATGAACTAGATTACAATGCACCTTACTCAGTAACTGATTATGAGAATTTGTTTAATGGGGATACAACGTCTGTCCAAGATTACTTCTTAGAGGTATCTAACGGTACATTCTTAATAGATACCTATTTTGCGAATGACGTTAATGCATTTTATACAGATATCTACGAACGTGGGTATTACCAAATGAAATCACCAACAAATAATGTTGGATATTTAACCGAAGAACAAGGGAATGAAAGAGAACATGAACTTATTGATCGAATAGCGAAATACATAAGAGACAATAACTTAATTGATCCTTCTATTGATTTAGATGGAGACGATGATGGTGAGTTAGACTCGTTCACAGTGATATTTAGTTATAGTCCTGATGATTGGATGGATGTCTTATGGCCACACGCATGGGGACTACACTCAAGTGTTGATGATGATGGATATTGGTTTGATGACGCAGTTAAATTAAATGATGTTTATGTATATGATTATAATATAGAGTTCTTAGGTTCAACGGGGGAAGGATACAACGATATTCATATCGGTGTATTGTCTCATGAGTTATTCCATTTAGTTGGAGCTCCTGATTATTATCATTACTATAATGATACAGAAATAGAACCAGTAGGATACTGGGGTCTTATGGAAGGACAGTTTGATTTACCTTCTCATATGCTTGGATTCTCAAAAGAAGAATACGGTGGGTTCAACCAAGATAAAGTTGAAATATATGAAGACGGTACTTATACAATAAATAGAACAACTTCAGTAGTGGATAATCTTGCGTTTATCGACCTAGGACGTTCAAATGAGTATTTATATCTAGAGTATAGAACAAGGGCTACAGAGTACGAGGAATCACTACTAGATGAAGGTTTACTTGTTTATCGAATAGATCAAGACTATTTCGGAAATGAAGATGGGTATTATAATAGTGAAGATGAAGGAACAGATGAAGTATTAATCTTTAGACCTTTGACTATTGATGAATTTGAATATGGGAATACTGGTCTTATAAGTGTCACAGATTTTGGATTTGTTGATGATGCGATTATGAATGTTAATACTTATACTTCAATCGGATATGATACAGATGTATATATGTTCCACTCTGATGGAGTAGAAATAATGATTACGATAACTATTACAGAAACAACAGATGATACAATTACATTCACAGTAGATTTTATAGAATAAAGATAAAATAAACCATTAGTAGAATTCTACTGATGGTTTATTGTTTTATATAGAGACATTTGTTACAGTGGTTATATGAGGTGATTTTATGTTAGATAAAAAGCTACTAGGAAAACAGATAGCTAAACTAAGAAAAGAACAAAACATGACACAAAAAGACCTAGCTTCACAACTACACATGTCATTTCAAGCTATTAGTAAATGGGAACGTGGTGTTAGTTTACCTGATGTGGAAATGTTAGAGCTACTAAGCAAGAAACTGAATACTAGTTTATGGTCTATTTTATATCAATCTAATTCAACGATGACAATTGAGGAACTTATTGAAGACTTAAACACTAATAAAATATCAAAACACAACTATATCAATATAGCTGTATTGGTTCAATCTGAATTATTAAATGATAGGTTTTTATCAAAAGTACTTATTAACGAAGTAAAAGAAACATTACTGTATGTAATAAACCATATTGATTACTTTAAAGATTTAAAAACAATCAAAGCAGCACATGAAATAGTTAAAGTGTATTCTAGTAATATTGATGATTCATTTTTACAGTTCAAACAAGAAACTATAAATGGGATAAACCATCTTTATCTTATAAGTGATATTGAGTATGATAATGTAGTACTATACAAACTTATCACAAAGAAAATAGAAGCAAGTAAAGATACAGTAATCACGATATTCAATGTAAAACCAGGAAGTGAAAGTATATACATTTCCAGCACAAAGGATTTGCTGGAAAAGGGATTTAGTGCATACACAATAGCACAACTAATAACAAGCGCAGTAACATTACCTAATAGTTATCCACAAGGTGGTGGAGGAGTACAAGATAGAGCTTCATTCTCTTTTAATACTGGAGGCACCATTCCTAACGTTGATCAAGAAGCACTAAGACTTGTTCGAGAATACATCATTAATTACCAATCATATAAAGTTGAAATCTCAAGTAATAATAAATAGAGAGACCATTGGTCTCTTTTTCTTTATATGACAAACAATTAAATCAGCATTAAAAAGATATTTATGAATAAGAAATATATCAATAAAGATATGTTATAATATAG
>SDWO01000051.1 GCA_004195325.1 Candidatus Izemoplasma acidinucleici
AATGAAGAAATACCATTTAAGAAAATGAGCAAGAAAGAACAAGAGAAAACAATATCTAATCTCGAAAAAGAAATGAGATCAGCAGCCAGAAAACTTGATTTTGAAAGAGCTGCCGAACTAAGAGATGTATTACTCGAACTTAAGTTAAGATAGTTTCTATATTATATATAAGGGCTAAACATAAACAAAAAAATCAATTTAATTAATTATATTAATACATAAATTGATTTTTTTAATGCACATATTAATTATTTTAATAAAAGTTTTCTTTTTCTCTTGACATTAATGCACATATACGATATTATTAGGTTGTAGTTAAGAAAATTAAACGAAAAATTAACAAAATTAAGTAAAGGACGTGATAATCAAATGAATTATCAAAAAGTACTTTCAAGAATCGAATCACAAGAATTATCACCTGAACTTGCATATAAAGAACTTTACAACAAGAAGGAACCTAAACCAGGTAAACGGGCAACATTCATTAAACTGAGTGTGAAGGTTCCAAATGAAGGAAAAGGTCTAAATACATTCTTAAGAATTCTATTTGCCTTACCAATACCACTTATATTTGCAAGAATAGGATTAAGAATCGCAGGCAGATTTACAACATTCGATGAAGAGAATGAAGTAGATTTAAATGAAATAATGAAATTCATCAAATATTCAAAAGGTACAAGAATAAAAGTTGATGCAAAAGATGCATTAGTAGACATAAAAGTTATATAGGGGGAACCAATATGAATCAAGTAATCGGAGAATGTCCAATATGTAAAAGCGATTTAACTGTAACAAAGCTAGAGTGTACGGAATGCCACACAGAACTAAGTGGGGAGTTCCAACTATCAAAATTCAACTATTTATCAAAAGAAGATCTATATTTCATAGAAGTATTTATTAAAAACAGAGGAAACATTAAACAAGTTGAAAAGGAATTAGGTATTTCATATCCAACAGTTAAAAAATCATTAGACGGAGTAATAGTAAGTCTAGGGTATGAAGTTAGTGATGAAGATAAAATAAAAAAAGATGATGTATTCCTTAAATTGGAAAAAGGCGAAATAACCGCCAAAGAAGCTGCTAAGTTAATAAAATAAATAATAGGAGGTAAATTATATGTTAAGTAATACACAATTATCACAATTAATTTACAATGATATTGAGAAATCAGTCATATTAGATGAAGTGAAAAAAGGTAGAAACTACGAACAAAACATTCAAAATCAAAAAAGATATACAAAATAGTCTATAAAGATACACAAAATAAAATAGAAGAATCGAAAGGATGATACAAATGAGCGACGATAGATTAAGAATTTTAGAAATGATAGCAAGTAAAACAATAACAGCAGCAGAAGGTGCAGAATTATTAAAAGCAGTAGATCATGCAGACAAGACATTAACAGTAAACCCTAAGAAAAACGCATTCAAAATGTTTAAAGTTAAAGTACTAAGCGCTGAAGGAGATAAAGTTAATGTTCAAATTCCAATCGAATTTGCGAAAGTAGCTTTAAAATCAGGAAAAGGATTCATGAAAATGGACCAAATGGATAACTTCGATTTAGACATAGATGCTATCTTAGAAATGGTAGATAGTGGCGTATTAGGAAAAATCGTAGATGTAGAATCAGCAAACGGCGATATCGTCGAAATCATAATTGAATAAGATCTCTTAAGAAAAAGGACGAAAAGTCCTTTTTTAATTTCCCTAATCAACACAAAGCCTTTCATTTATGTTATAATAAGAATAGATTTACTCAAGGCAATTTGTATGAGGTGATATTATGCCCGAGAAAAATGAGTTTTATGAAGTTGAGTTTATAGATATGACTCATGATGGGATGGGAGTATGTAGAATTGATGGCTTCCCTGTCTTTGTACCAAAAGCACTAAAAGGTGAAAAAGGAATCATTAAACTAACAAAGGTTAACACTAACCTTGGTTTTGGTCGTTTAATGGAAATCCAACACAAATCACCATTTAGAAAAGAACCTATTTGCGATCATTACAGTGAATGTGGTGGTTGTAATTTAATGCATATGGATTATTCGATGCAATTAGATTTTATGAAGTATAGAACTGCAGAAACATTACGTAAATTAGGTAAAATCAGCACCAAAGTGAATGATACTGTTGGTATGATTAACCCTTATTATTATCGTAACAAAGCCGTAATTCCCTTCGGTGAGGAAAACGGTAAGATGATTGCAGGTTTATACAAATCTAGATCGCACGATATTATCGATATGAAGAAATGTTATATTATTCCAAAAATAACTACTGATATTGTAAAGTTCTTAAAAAACATATTTATTGAACTAAACATACCAGCCTATAACGAAAGTTTAGGAACTGGAGTTATCAGACATGTTATAGTAAGAAATTCTTACAAATTTGATGATATATCAGTAACAATTGTAACGTTAACACCAAAATTACCAAAGAAAGATTTAATCATACAAAGATTAGTCTCTAGGTATAAAAGAGTTGTTAGTGTTATTCATAACCATAATTCCGAGAATACAAATATTGTATTAGGAAAAAAATCAAAAGTTCTGTTTGGTGATGACTTTATTAGAGATGAAATAAATGGAGTGCTTTTCAAAGTATCTCATAGATCATTCTATCAAGTGAATCCTCAACAAACTGAAAGTTTATACAAAAAAGCAATTGAATATGCTGAACTTACACCAAATGATATTGTTATTGATGCTTATTGTGGTATTGGTACTATAGCGCTTAGTGTAGCCAAAGACTGTAAATCAGTATTGGGTGTAGAAGTTGTAAAACAGGCAATCTCTGACGCTGATGAAAATGCACTTGCAAACAACATAACAAATGCAAAATTCAAAGTTGGAAAAGCTGAAGAAGTTATTAAAACTTGGAGCAATTATGACATCGATGTTCTATTTGTAGATCCACCTAGAAAAGGGTGCGAACCTGCGTTTCTTGAAACAATCGCTGAAATGAAAATACCAAGAATTGTATATATTTCTTGTAATGTTGCAACTCTAGCTAGAGACCTTAATTACTTACAATCTCAGGGATATGAAGTACAAGAGGTAACACCTTTTGATATGTTCCCACAAACATCACATATTGAGGTAGTTACAAAAATAAGATATAAAGGACAAGAATAACTTGTCCTTTTTTGTTATAATATATTGTAAAGAGTAAGAGCAAAAAACAAACATAGTAGAAGTAAAACTATATCATGAGGAAGAAGCAATGTCTGTGGCTCTAATTCATCGCTTAAAAGAGCAATAATTTAGCCAGGAACAGTATTTTGTGTTGCTTTTATTGAGTAAACAATGTATAGTATTTAACTGAGCTAAGAAAGTTGGTATATTATGGAACCATTATTAAAATTAGAACAAAATGTATTATTAACAATCAAAAGATTAGGAATTAACGGTGAAGGAATCGGTTACTACAAAAGACAAGCTGTTTTTGTAGATGGTGCTATGCCTCCTGAAGAAGTTATTGTTAAAATTACTGAAGTTCAAGAAACTTACTCTAAAGGTACCATAGTTAAATGGAACGTTAGAGCCAAAGAGAGAGTAAGACCTTTCTGTAGACACTACGACGAATGTGGTGGATGTCAAATCCAACATATATCATATAGAGAACAATTGAAATTCAAAGAAGAAATGCTTAAGCAAACAATTGAACGTTATACTAAAGTAGACTTAGATTCAATTCATTTTAATCCTATTATTAGCATGAATAATCCAAGATATTATAGATTTAAATCTCAAATGCCGGTAAGAAATACAGATGAAGGTATCGCTACTGGATTATACAAAAAAGAATCTAACGAATTGGTACAGATAACTAATTGCCCTGTGCAAAATGAGAAAGTAAACTTAGTTAATGCTGAAGTAGTTAAGATATTAGATAAGTATGAGATTAGAGCTTTTGATTCAATAAAAATGAGAGGTTTAGTAAGATATATTGTTACTAGAGTAAGTCATTTAACAGAAGAGGTTCAAGTTACATTAGTTATTACAATCTTTAATAAGGCACTTCAAAAAGCAGCAAAAGAGATCATTAGGATTCCTGGTGTTGAAAGTGTTGGTATCTCAAAAAACAGAGATGTTAGAAATGTTGAAATTTTCGGTGAAGAAGTTGAAATATTAGAAGGTAAGGAATATATCTCTGAAGGAATAAATGATATTAAATATGATTTAAAACCTAAAGCTTTCTACCAACTTAATCCTGAACAGGCAATTAAGTTATATAAAGAAGTTAAATCACATTTAAACTTCAAAGTAGATAAAACTATTATTGACATGTATACAGGAAGTGGAGCTATAAGTATTTACTTAGCACCTTATGTGGATAAAGTAGTTGGAATTGATGTAAACAAAGAATCTATTTATAGTGCAAGACATAATAAGAAATTAAACAAATTAGATAACGTAGAATTTGAAATTGGGGAAGTAAAAGATGTTTTACCAATTGTTTACAGAAAAGGTATAGAACCTGACGTAATTATAATTGACCCTCCAAGAAGTGGAATTGATTCAAAGACTTTAGATTTACTAAATAGAAAAGTTGTTAAGAAAATAATCTATGTTTCTTGTAATCCAAGCACATTAGGTAAAAATTTAGGAATTTTAAAATTGAAATATAAAATAGAATCTATTACTCCATTGGATATGTTCCCACATACATCGCAAATTGAAAGCATAACTGTATTGAAGAAGAGATAATTCTCTTCTTTTTATTTGGAATAATCCGAATTAATTGAAAACACTGTTATTTAGCCAACATTTTTAAATCATTTCAAATACTAGTATAAATGAGAATGTCTACTATACAAGAGGATAGAGGAGTTTTCCACATAGATTATCCACACTGTAAATTCAATCGACTGAATTACAGATTGAATACTACATTAGTCATTTGTCTTGATTTTGATTTATACGTTGACAGCACCCAAAAAGTGATTTATAATGAGTATAGATTCAGTGAGTAGGTGGTCATATGGGTATACGAGAAGATAACAAAAGAATAACTAGGGAGAGAATCCTTAAAAGCACCAAATGGCTATTGCTGAACAATGGCTTCGTTAAAGTGTCAACTAAGGATATCTCTAAGGTATCAGATGTTGCTCAAGGCAGCATATTTTTACATTTTGGGACCAAAGACAATTTATTGCACCATATTATTTCCTCTGACTTGAGTTTGTTGCAAAATGAGATTGAGGATAGAGTAGATCCTAAAAAGAGTCGTGAATCGTTTTTAGGAGACTTCTTGGATGTTCTGGCTATACACGAGAACATACTTTCCCGTATATACAAAGACATAGCATACTTAAGTGATAATATTAAAAAAACGGTTGATCAGATAGAAGTACTTCTAAAGAATAGACTATTTGATAATATAAGGAATCACCCATCAAAGCCACTTAGCATCGTTGATTCATTTATAAACATAGATGCATTTATGGCTCAAGTTAGAATTTACTTAATGGAAAAAGAGGTATTTACTGATTATAACGGGATTCTGAAGCAAAGAAGAGGTAAATTAGTAAAACTATATAGAACATTATTTGAGTAACTAAGATTTTTTTGTATTTGTTTGATACTATGATATAATAATAAAGATTTTATAGAGGTGTGATTTTATGAAGAAATTTAAGAAAATATTTTTTGGAACTTATATAAGAGGATTTGTATTTAGTTATTTCATATTTTTGATGGCTGGTGCAACGCTACTTAAATTACCAATATCTGTAGTCGAAGGAAAAACACTACCTTGGATAGATGCAATATTTGTAAGTGTAAGTGGAATGAGTACTACCGGACTAAGTACGATCGTAGTAAAAGACGTGCTTACACCATTCGGACAAACGATATTAGCCTTTATACTGCAGTTTGGTGGTATTGGACTAATTATGTTCGTTGCTATCTTCTGGCTTTTAGCCAGAAAGAGAATTAGTTTTAGAGAACGTACAATGATTATGACAGATCAAAACCAAATAGGTAGAGCTGGAATTGTTAAATTCGTTAAGAATGTTTTAATAATGATTTTAACAATAGAATTAGTTGGATTTGTCGTTATGACAAGTTACCTTCATTTCTTCACTAGTTACTTTGAATCCTTTGGTGATGCCGCGTTTCAATCATTCTTCTTAACTATTTCAATGTTTACTAATGCAGGATTTGATATATCCCCTGGTGGAGATAGTTTAATGATGTATGGTGCTAATAATCCTTTAGGACAAGATTACTTCATGCAGTCCCTTGCAATGATTTTAATGTTACTTGGAGCAATAGGATTTTGGCCGTTGGCTGAAATCAAACAATATATCGAAGCAAAACGTCGAAAAGAAAAATATAAATTTAGTATGTTTACTAAAATACTAGTTAGCATGCATTTAGGTTTATGGCTAGTTAGTGCGGTATTTACATATGTTGTCGAAGTAAATGGTGCATTCGCAGGAATGGGATTCTTTGATGGGGCATTTTATAGTTTGTTTATGTCGTTAACAACTCGTAATGCTGGATTTGCTACTATGGAAATGACAGACTTTGGTTCAACCATTCGAGTCTTCTTCGGAATACTAATGTTTATAGGTTCATCACCTAATAGTGCTGGTGGTGGGATTAGAACAACTACATTCCTATTAACATTCTTGTATATCTATTCATTTGCAAGAGGTAGAGAACAAGTCGTAATAAATAAGCGTAGTATTAAAATGGAAGCTGTTCACAAATCACTAATGGTAGTTATAAGTGCAGCCAGTCTAATACTCGTTGCTTTACTAATTCTGACTTATACAGAACCATTTCCACTGGAACAACTATTCTTTGAAATAGCAAGTGCCTTTGGTACTACTGGATTGAGTCTAGGTATAACAAGTAGTTTATCCATATATGGAAAACTAGTAATTATCGTAGTTATGTTCACAGGACGAATCGGTATCCTTGCATTATTATTAATGTTTAGAGGAAGTAGAAAAAAAGGTAATAATATAAAATATCCAGAAGTGGATATGATCGTAGGATAAAATAAAAACGGCTTATTTAAGCCGTTTTTTTATTTCCTTGTTGAATCTCTATCAATTAATCTAACGGGGATTGTTTGATGTAGTTCTGCCAATTCCTTTTTACCAATTAGGGTAAGAAGGTTCTTTACAGTTATCATTCCCATTTCTAATATTGGTTGAGCAATTGTTGTTAGTCTAGGAATTAGTACTTCGCTTAATTGGATATTATCGTATCCAATTACTTGTACATCATCAGGAATTTTATATCCTAATCTTTGTAGAACACTAATAACATACATTGCGATGATATCACTACTACAGAATATTCCATCTACATCAGGGTGTTTCTTAATAAACATTTCAATGTCTACTAAATCAGGTACTTTAAAGTCTAAATCAAAACTATTTACTGCTATATTATGTTCATCCATAACTTGATAAAACCCTCTAGCTCTGTCAATTACTGTAATTAAGACACTTGGTCCTCTAAAATGAATAATCTTTTTAGCCCCACTAGCTATTAACTTGCGCGCTGCAATTTCTCCACCTTGTACGTTATCACTAGTAACAGAAGCAACTGATTTATCAATTATATGATCAATAGTTATAATAGGTATTTTTAAATTCATATAAGCTTTGGCACTTTGGGTATTTGAAACAATGATTAAACCATCTACGTTATACTGGCTAAATACATTAATATATTTCTTTTCAAGTTCGACATCATCTTTAGAATTGAATATCATCAATTTATAACCTTCAAGCATAATATGATTTTCTATTGATTCAATTAATTCTGCGAAGAAATATGTAGAAATATGGGGTACAACCAACCCGATTATATTAGAACGTTTACGAAAAAGCGACCTAGCTAGTTCATTTGGAACATATCCGAGTTCTTCAATTGCACGTTCAACTATCTTACGAGTATCAACATTAACATATCCGGTATTATTGATTACTCTAGATACAGTTGCAACACTTACGTTTGACTTTTTAGCGACATCTTTTATTGTTGGCATTCACACCACTCCTATTTGTTAATTATATTATAACAAATTACTTTATTAAATAATACATAAAATGATATAATACCAATGATTGGAGTGAGACAAATGAGTATAACAACTGAAAAGGATTTAAGAAATTTATTTTTTTACCAAGTATATGTTAGAAATCATACAGAAGAAGGTACTTTTCAAGCACTAATAAAGGACCTTGATCGTATTAAAAATATGGGTGTAGACTATGTATACCTTATACCAATTCACGAGATTGGTCAAAAGAAGAAAAAAGGAGAACTAGGTTGTCCTTACTCAATCAAAGATTACCGTTCAATTAACCATGAATATGGAACCTTTGATGATTTTAATGATTTAGTTTCTGAAATTCATAAAAGAGATATGAAAATCATGATTGATGTAGTTTATAACCATACATCTCATGATAGTGTATTATTAAAAGAACATCCAGAATACTTCTACAAGAATGAAGAAGGTGAATTCGCAAATAGAGTTGGAGATTGGTGGGACATAACTGATCTTGATTTTACTAGTGATATTGGATTGTGGGAAGAACTAATCGATACGTTAGTATTTTGGTCTAACAAAGGTGTTGATGGATTTAGATGGGATGTTGCCAGTATATTGCCACTTGAATTTATGGAAGAGGCATATGAAAGACTATTAGATGAAAATCCTAACACATTGTTTTTAAGTGAAAGTGTTCATGGTGGATTTGTAAGTTACCTAAGAAATCAAGGGTACGCATGTTTGAGCGAAAGTCAAATATATCAAACATTTGATATCTCTTACGATTATGACGTTCATCCTTATTTTGAAGCTTATTTAAAAGGTGAAGGTACATTTAGGCAATATTCTGAAGAAGTGAAGAGACAAGAACAAGTTTATCCTGATAATTATGTTAAACTACGTAACTTAGAGAATCATGATTATGGAAGATTCTCTCCAATGGTCAATAATGATATTGAAAAAATAAACAACTGGACTGCGCTAATGTTTTTCCAAAAAGGATCTACTATGGTTTATGCAGGACAAGAACGATTAGACAACAATAGACCTTCCTTGTTTGATAAAGATTTAGTGAATTGGGATGGAGAAGATATATCTCCATTAATCGCTAAAATGGCTTCTATTACAAAAGATAAAATATTCAGTTATGGGTTTCATGATATAAGAATCACAAATCAAAATCTTTTTGTTGGAGAATATAAATATTTAGGAAAAGAAATAATTGGTATTTTTAATGTTGGACTAGACAAAGGAACATTTGAAATTTCAATTCCTGATGGATTATATAAAAATGAAATTACAGGTAAAGAATTCGAAGTGAAAGATGGTTTTGTGGATCTAATTACTGATCCAATCATCACATGGGTGAAATGATATGAAGCTCTTAGTTACAGTCACTATTGTCCTTTTGCTTTCATTCACATTAAGTGGATGTAAAGAAAAAGGACTTTCATTCGATTCATTTAAAAGTAATCAAATATCTTCTTTTGAGTCTTTGGATTTAATAGATGATGAATATCATTTTGTTTATATTTATGATGAAGATTGTGTTGAATGCAAAATAGTTAAAAACGGTATCCTGGATTTCTTTGATAATAATGAAGGAATACCCTTTTACCTTCTAAACACGAAATCAATTAATGAGTTTCCTGATGAAATCACGTATCCACAACTACCAAGAATATATGTATACTATCAAGGTGAGAGAATCGAACAGTATATTGGAGAAGAGTATTTGCTTTTCTTTATGGAAAGATATGGTACAATCGATATGCTAGATTATAAACACTTTATCGGACATATAGCTTATTCATTTGGAATGACTGAAAATATGCCAGATAGAAGGTATATGGTGTACTATTATAGCGATTCTTGTGGAATTTGTATTAATGTCAAAGATGAAATAATTGAATTCTTAACTGATTACGATGATATACCATTCTATTTACTAGATGTAGCAGACGCTAACGATTCTTCAAATATTGAAGGCTATCGTGGGACACCAACGCTAGTTATTTTTAGTGAAGGTGTAATCGTAGACGCGTATGTTGGATCAGAGGGTATAAGAGACTATATTAGTAAATATGAGGAACTTGATTATGATGATTTCTTAAATCAACATATCTACACATATGAAGATGCATTAAATATAGAACAAGACGCATATATTATTTATTACTACTTAGAAGGTTGCCCTCATTGTCAAGCAGCCAAAGAGGACGTACTTAAATGGGCTTTGAAAAGAGGTATCAGTGATGTTTACTTTATGAATGGAGCAACCATCGAACAAGCTGATAACAAACCAACTGAGCTAATAGTACTGAATTCAGGGACACCTATACTTGTCGTTATGACAAATGGTAACTTTGCTGATGAATTCTACTCAGGAACAGAAGCTGTACTAAATTATATTGAACAATTGGGTGATGGTGAGATAACTACAACTCACTACACACCATAAAACAAGGCAAAACCACTTTAGTGGTTTTTCTTATGTTATAATAAGAATGGGTGATAGAAATGAAACAAACAGTAACAGTAATAGGTGCCGGTTTGGCCGGAAGTGAAGCAAGTTACCAATTAGCCAAACGTGGATTTAAAGTAAAATTATATGAAATGAGACCAACAAAGCAAACTCCAGCACATAAAACAAGTGGTTTTGCGGAGTTAGTTTGTTCTAATAGTTTTAGAGGAGCTAGCTTGGAAAACGCAGTAGGTCTTCTAAAAGAAGAGATGAGAATGTTAGATTCTCTTATTATTAGATGTGCAGAACAGACAAAAGTACCAGCTGGTGGAGCATTAGCTGTTGATCGTGATTTATTTAGTGAATTAGTTACAAAAGAAATTAGGAACAATCCAAATATAGAGGTTATTGAAGAAGAAGTAACAGAAATTCCTGACGGACCTGTTATAATCGCATCTGGGCCTTTAACTAGCGATATACTAAGCGAGAAAATCAAAGGATTGATCCATGAGGATTACCTATACTTCTTTGATGCGGCAGCTCCAATTGTAGAGCTTGACAGTATCAATATGGATATTTGCTATAAGAAAAGTAGATATGATAAAGGCGAAGCTGCCTATATAAATTGTCCTATGAACGAAGAACAATTCAACGCATGGTATAAGGAAGTAGTAACCGCAGATGCAGTTCAAGTCAAAGATTTTGAATTTATTGTATTTGAAGGATGTTTACCATTTGAGGAAATCGCAAAAAGAGGAAGGCAAACATTATTATTCGGACCGATGAAACCGGTAGGTCTAGAACAACCAGATGGTAAAAGACCATTTGCCGTTGTTCAGTTAAGGCAAGATAATATTGAAGGGACTTTATTTAATATTGTTGGGTTCCAAACACATTTAACTTTTGGTGAACAAAAGAGAATTATAAGAATGGTTCCTGGACTTGAAAAAGCAAGTATCGTTAGATACGGTGTTATGCATAGAAACACATTTATAAATTCACCCAAATTACTAACAAGAAATTACCAATTAAGAACGAATCCAAATATATATTTCGCAGGACAAATCACAGGGGTAGAAGGATACGTAGAGAGCGCAGGTAGTGGATTACTATCAAGTATCTCTTTAGCGAGACAACTACAAGAAAAAGAAGAAATAATCTTCCCTGAAAATACAATTATTGGAAGTGAATCTTATTATATTTCTCACGCTTCAATTTCTGCTTTTCAGCCGATGAATGCAAATTATGGAATCTTGCAAAAACTTGATTTCAAACATAAGAAAAAAGAACGTAAAATGTTCTATAAAGAACGTTCAATTAAACAAATGAATGAGATACTTACAAAGTTAGAGGATTAATTAGTAAAGAATACAATACATTTGGCTTTATGTTGAGGGTGTAAATATGGCAAACAATGGAGTAATGAATTTATTCAAAGAGTACCTACAAAATGAAAAAGGATACAGTGGACATACAGTTACGTCTTATATCGACGATATCTTTACACTTATCCATTTTCTAGATAACGAACAATTCGGAGATATTCTTACAGTCTCTCCAAGAATTGCTCGCTTTTACGTAGCAACTCTTCATGAATCATATTCTCCATCATCCATAGCTCGAAAAATCTCCTCTCTTAGGAGTTTATATAACTTTCTAGTCAAGGATGGACTTGTTAGAGAAAACCCGTTTAGTGATGTAGAACTACCCAAAAAAGAGAAAAGACTACCTAAGTTCATATACCCTGAAGAGATTAAACAAATCATTGAATCAATTGATTTAGATAAACCGATAGGAAAAAGGAATAAATTGATTATTGAATTCCTATACGGAACAGGTGTTCGTGTTAGTGAGATGTGTTCTGTGAAACTAAATGATATTGATTATTCACAGTCTCTTGTCCTAATCCACGGAAAAGGTGCAAAAGATAGATATGTACCACTTCACAGTAATCTTTTAAGAGAAATACAAGAATATATCATTACAGTAAGACAAGAGTTCAATAAAAGAAATAAAGAAACACATCCCAAAACACTATTTCTAAACTTTAAAGGTACTGAATTATCCGATAGAGGTGTTAGATTAATAATTAACAAAATTATCAATGAATCCGGGGAATCACTAAAAATATCTCCGCATACATTAAGACATACATTCGCAACTCATTTACTAAACAACGGCGCAGATCTTAGAAGTGTTCAAGAACTACTTGGACATAGTCATTTATCAAGTACACAGATATACACAAATGTGACTAAGGAAAAACTAAAAGAAGAGTACATGAAAGCTCATCCTAGAGCGAGGAAAAAGTAGGTCTAAAAACACTTTATATCAAAGATATACTAAAGATAGGATTCCCTATCTTTTTTTAATGAAAAACTTTTCAGTGAAAGTAAGCGCTTTTGTGTTAAAATAGGTTAAGGAGTGATATATAATGAACATTGAAAAAAGAACCAAAAGAGTTGATGAAGTAAGAAAAAGTGGGTTTGTCCCAGGTGTCGTTTATGGGAAAGATTTTCCATCTACTTCAGTTCAAGTTCCAGCTTTAGAGTTCACAAGAGCTATTCAACAATACGGAACTAGTAAGACTTTTTCAATTAAACTTGAAGGAAAAAAACATATCGTATACGTTAGAGAGTATCAAAATGTTTATATGGATCACAATGCTTATAGCCATTTTGATTTAGTAAAAGTATCTTCAACTGATACTTTACAATCAAACGTAGCATTACACTTTATTGGAAGAGAAGTATTCTCAAAATCTATGTTAGTATTCACATCTAATTTAGACGAAGTAGAAGTAGAATATCATGTAGGTAGCGGAGTTTCACACTTAGATGTAAACGTTGAAGAACTTACTGAAGAGACTGCTATGTATGTTAAAGATTTAGTATTACCAAAAGGAATTAAAGTATTAAACAATCCAGAACAAATTGTTTGTGCTCTATCTCAAGTTGCTGAAGTTGTAGAAGAAACTGATGAAGACGAACAAGAAGGATTTGTAGCAGAAGAAAAAGTAGAAGAAGAAGAATAAAACTAAAAGCGCCTAACAGCGCTTTTTTTTTGCTCTTAATAACTATTAGACACGGTTTAAGGACAAATAGTTCCTATTCAGATTAAAAGAGATGTTGTACAATAAAGATGGTGATAAATATGAGAAATCTAGATAAAGAACTACACAAATTAATTGAGTTCGCAAACAACAATGATAATATTAGAGCTTTGGTACTACAAGGGAGCTATGTAAATAGTACAGCTCCATTGGATGACTTTAGTGATTTAGATCCTTTGTTTTATTGTACTGATGTTACTGAGTTTACTGAATCCAATGAATGGAAAGACTATTTTGGAAACGTAATGTCTTATTTCAGTGATGAATGGGATGAACATGACAAAAAAGGTTATACAAGACTTACTATTTATGATGATGGCTTTAAAATGGATTTTGGCTTTCAAGATATATCATTAGCGAAATACGCGAATGATATGCCTTTATTCAAAGTCTATGTCGATAAGGATAATCTAATCCCCAAACCAGAAGTTGATGATGATCAAAAATTCTTTGTTAAAAAACCATCTAATAAAGAGTTCCAAGATATTTTAAGAGATTTCTTCTTTGATAGTAGTTATGTAGTTAAAACACTTTACCGAGAAGAAGTAACTTTTAATCAGTACATGATGTATATATTACATGAAAAGATTAACCCACTTCTATCCTGGTATGTGGCTTCAAAACATGATTTTAAAGTAAACGTTGGTTTATATAATAGATATATCAAACAATACCTATCTAAAGAAGAGTGGATGATGCTTAAAGATACTTATTCAAACACAGATAAAGATGAAGTTTATAACGCCCTTATGGCGTCATTTGACTTAGTAAGATATCTAGGGTTAAGAGTAGCTGAGAAACTTGATTTTGATTATCCAATAAAACATGATCAAGATATGTTAGATTATTGCATCAAAATAAAGAAAGAATATTTGTAGGAGGTTATTATGGATATATACAATATATACAGTATTAACGATTCAATAGAAGAACTAGATATGAAAATGAAAGAATTAAAGAAGATTGGTAACATGATTTCTTATAGTATCTCGCTTTTTTTAATATCATTAGGGGCAATACTATATTATTCTGTACTTGAAGAACTATGGTTCTTTGGTATATTTGGTGGTAGTGCATTACTAGTTTTCGTTATAGGAACACTTATTAGAAATGCGAGTGTTAATCATGTAATGAAGAACAAGTATTTAAATGAAGAGGCAGTTAAGCTATATAATAGTGAAAACGAAACAGAAATGGAATATAGTTATAATCCAAGAAATAGAAAAACATTTAATGAGGAAATGGGTCTTTTCACAAGGTTCAGTTCTGCTTCTACTAGATATAAAATTCAAGTAGACGCAAATACTAAACTCATATATACTACTCTTCAAACGAACAGCGGCCAATCGAATCAAGTCCACTTCGCAGGTGTATATGTTATTTTTGATATACCTGGTTATTCAAATTTCCAAGTTAGAACACATGGAAAACCACATCAGAAAGGTATTAAGTTCGTTAGAGAAGAAGATGAGGACTATAAAATATACAAACTCGAAGAAGAAGACCGAATTAGACTTAACTATAACTCTGTACTAAGTAAACTAGAAGACTTCAAAAAGAAGTATATTGCTTCTAATGGACGACAAGTCCATATTGCCTTTACACCTTTTAAACCAAAGTTTAATAACAGTAAAATAGAATATGATTCATTCCAAGAATACTATCATCAAATTGAAAGTTTATTGAATTTGGTTTCTCAAATAAGAGATATCATAACATTATAATAAAAGGATGCATATAAATGCATCTTTTTTAGTATAATAATATTAGGTGATATTATGTTGAACTGGACAAAAGAAGAAGCACGAGAATACTTAGTGAAATATCAAATGATTAACACAGACAACAAGTTAATAGGTAATGACGGTATTATTACACTATTTAACAGAATTCAGTCTATCCAAGTAGACCCTTTAGACGTTGTTGGAAGAAATGCTGATTTGGTTTTGAATAATAGACTCCATAACTACAAAAAATATGATATCGATAAAGCATTATATGAGGATAGAATACTGTTTGATGGTTGGGACAAAATGATGGCAATCTTTAAGACTGAAGATTATCCATTATTTACTCATATCAGAAAGTCTCGTTCGGATTCAGAAATATACACATTGAAGCATCGTCTTCAAATTGAAGCATTAGATTACATTGATGACATCTTAGATATGATTAAAGATGGACCAAAGTTTTCTAAAGATATATCTATGGGTGGCTCAAAGAAGCATCACTGGGGACAAATGAAAGTAAGTAGTGCTGCGTTAGATTATTTGTTTTTCAGAGGAGATATCTCAGTTAGAAGCAGAAAGAACCAGCAAAAGCAATACGACATAACAAGTAACTTAATAGGTGATATCACTTCAAAAGAATCGCCATATAAAACAGAAGAAGACTTCTCAGAGTACTATCTACTTAGAAGAATCAAAGCATTAGGGCTTGCTTCTAATAAATCAGGGGTTCATATGAGTGGGGCTTATATTAATAAGAAGATTAAAAGAGAACAAATCATAAAACAATTACTTGGAAAAGACTTAATAGAGGAAGTACTAATAGAAGGATTAAAAGAAACATACTACATACCAAAAGATTCAAATGTATTTGAATCTGAATTAGTAGACAAAATCTCTTTTATCGCACCACTAGATAACTTAGTATGGGATAGAAATCTTCTTCATGATCTATTTGGTTTCTATTACAGGTGGGAAGTGTACACCCCTATAGTTAAAAGAGAATATGGATACTATGTTTTACCAATGGTATATAGATCTAATTTCATAGGTAGAATTGAATTTGAAAAACATAGAAACAATGAACCACTTGTTATTAAGAACATATGGTACGAAGATAATGTGAAACAAACAAAAAAACTCCAAACTAAGCTTGATCAAGCTATCAAACAATTTAGCAGATACGTTGGAGCAAAATAAAAAAGATGCATTTGCATCTTTTTTTATACTCTATTTATGAACTTGTTTAACCTTTGGTTCTTTGAATTATGAAATATATAAGATGGTTCCCCATCTTCAACAATCTCCCCATTGTCCATAAATATAACTCGATCACTAACATCAAACGCAAAATCCATTTCATGTGTTACTACAATGAATGAGATATCTTCACTTATAACATTTCTCATAACATCTAGAACTTCTTGTACCATTTCTGGATCTAATGAGCTTGTAGGCTCGTCAAATAAAATAACTTCTGGATCCATACAAAGCGCTCTAGCAATAGCGACTCTTTGTTTCTGTCCACCACTTAACGTAGTAACTTTCCTGTTTATAAAAGGAAGCATTCCTACTTTCTCTAAGAATTGTTGTGCACGCTCATTGCTTTGCTCTTTACTTAGATTTAAAACTTTGATTGGGCCAATTGTACAGTTCTCTAAAACTGATAGATTATTGAATAAATTGAATGATTGGAACACCATTGCAATTTTACTTCTAATCTTACTTAAATTCACATTACTCTCAGTGATGTTTGTGTCTTGGAAAAATACGCCACCACTAGAAACTTCTTCTAATTGATTAATACAACGAAGCAATGTAGACTTCCCTGAACCTGATGGACCAATAATAGTTGTCACAGATCCTTTTCTAATGTTCAAGTTTATGTCTTTTAAAACCAGGGTTCCATCAAAGGATTTTGATAAATCAGTTATTGTTATTATATTATTATCCATGATTCACCTCTACAGGAACTGATTGTGATGATGGGAATGAATACTTGTCATTTCCATTTAATAGTCTTACAAACAGAGTTAATAGCCTTGTAGTCATTAATACAAGTATCAGATAGATAAGAGCTACAAGAACAAATGATTCTGTGTATCTATAGTAGGTACCAGCTACGCTTTTACCCATATAGAATAATTCACTAACTCCAATAACACTTAGTACTGCGGTATCTTTTATGTTTACCACAAGTTCATTTCCGATTGCGGGGAACATGTTTTTAAGAACTTGGGGGAATATTATATATCTATACATTTTACTTTTTGGAAGTCCAATTGATTTGGCACCTTCAATTTGTCCTTTATCAATGCCATTAATTCCACTTCTTAATACTTCAGTTAGATAAGCCGCAGTATTAAGTGTAACAATCAATATTCCTGCGATTAATATTGGGATTCTAAAACCTAGTGTCGCAAGTCCGTAATAGAATATAGCAGCCTGTACCATCATTGGAGTTCCTCTAAAGAACTCGACATATGAAGAACTTACAAAGATGCTTAATCTTTTTAAGAATCTTGTGAATAATGAATCTCTTTTTTCAATCTCTTGTATTCTAAATATCGTAATAAGTAATGAAAGCAATAACCCTAGAGAAGTACCAAGTAAAGATATAATTAAGGTATACTTGATTCCCTCTAAATATAATTCATAGTTATTTTCGAATATATGAGTAATACCCCCGATGAAATCATCGGGGATACTACTTAAAATCATTTGAGTAAACATATTTATGGTTGTCTGATTAAAGCAGCACTCATCCATTCATTACGAGTTTCTTCAGAAATACCATCTAATATATCATTGATCAACGCTAATAACTCTGTGTCTTCTTGTCTAAGAGCTACACTAACAGAAACATCTGTTAAATCTACTGTGAAACCATCAACACCCAATCTTACAATTACTAAGTTACTGTTTGAAGCCACTATTGATTCCGCAACTGGTAGTTCCGCAACCAAAGCATCACTTACTCCACTTGATACTGATTGAACCAAACTTGGATAATCAGTTAGTGCAGTCATATGATTTACGTTAATGATTTGATCAATAAGACCATCTTGTAATGTTCCAAGTTGAGCAACAACGCTTGCTCCATCAAAATCATTTAGTGAAGTTGCGTTTGCATAAACAGAAGAACTGTCTACAACAAGTACTTGTTCACTTCTAAAATACTCGTTTGTGAAACTCACTGTTTCAGCTCGTACTGGAGTTGGACTCATTCCTGCAAGAATAACATCAATCTCTTCAGCTAGTAAAGCGGGGATTAAACCATCCCATTCAATTTTTCTAATAACTAAATCCATATCTAATTCATCAGCGATATGTTGTGCCATTTGGACATCGTACCCATCGCAATATGCATTTACTCCATCAATCTCAACAGCAACATCACTTTCATCCGCTACCGTCCAATTGAATGGTGCATAGTTACATTCTAAACCAACTACTAACGCCCCTTCATTCTCTTCTGTACATCCTGCAAGTGTAAACCCTAAACCTAATAATGCGATAAAACTTATAACTTTTCTCATTGTCTTTTCCTCCGATTTTGTTTTTTCATAAATTGATATAAAAAAAAGCGCCATCGGACGCTTGATAAAAACTAATATAAAATCAGTTAGTGTTAGCGCCTCTACTTTTAGTAGGAGTATCATAGGTTTTACCTATAATCCCATATAATAAATATGTCTACTTATTACATTCGGCGATGGTTACCTTTCAGATGTGTCTTAGTCTACCGACTCGACATCTTACTCATTTGCATCGCTGCCTCTATATTTTTATGATAAGCGAATTCTAACAAAAAAAGCGATGTATTGTCAATACGTTTATAAATGAAAGTGTTTTTATTGTTTGGTCCCCCTTAGGGGGATAATTATTGTTATAATTTGGTTGTGTGGTAAAATTAAGCTATCTGTTAACCAATTGGGGGGGACATTATGGAAACTATTATGAGTTTTCTGCTTCAAAAGTATGAAAGAGTAAACGCACAAGATAGAAAGAAAGCTAGACTTTATTTTTATCTATTAGGTATACTGTTCATTCACTCTACCCTAGTTCTTATACTGACACTATTTTTAACATATGATTCACAAGAACTACTGTACACTTTTTTATCAATCGTTGTTTATGGATTATTAGGTGGTTTAGTATTTAATAATAAGTTAGATGCAACACTATATCTATTCTCTGTATTTGCTATTGCTAGAAGTGTATATTTAATATCTATGAGTGAATTTACGATATTTTTTACGTTTTTAACTGTGGTTATTTTATTTGTTGGGTTATTCCAAATTAAAAAGACACACTACTATGTAATAATCTCAATTCCAATATTACTAATAATAGGAGGAACCTATTATTCAGTTAATACGTTTAACTATGTTGATGATGAGCTATTTATGCTAATTGAATCAGGTATGTATTTGTTAGTAACAATCAGTTTTATGTATCTATTTTCAATCATGTTAAACTCTGAAATATCTACTTCTAAAGCGCTTCATGAAAAATCTACAATTGGATTATTGATGAAAGCTCATGCAAGAAGAAGTGATGATACAATTAAAGGAAGCAAGACAATTGATAATAGATCAACAATCCTTATCGTAGGTATAGATCAATATCAAGACATTAACTCAATAAACGGAGTTGATAAAGGTGATGATCTTTTAAAGAAAGTTATAAGTATCATTCGCAATAAAATTAGAGTCGATGATTACATTATCAGATGGAATCATGAAGATTTCCTAGTTGTTTTAAACTTCACACCAATATCAAACGCAAGTATTGTTGCAGAGAAAATTAGAGAAGTAGTATCTATTAGTGAATTCGACTTCCTTAAAAAGCAAGTTACTGTTAGTATTGCATGTGTAGCTAATAAGCATACTATGCAGGAAACAATAGAAAAAGCAGAAGCATTACTTCAAAAATCAAAACTTCATGATAAGGATCATGTTGAATTAGACTTTAACTAGCGGTGTAATAAATTGATTAATATAAAAGAAGCCTTTCTGGCTTCTTTTTTTGGATAAATAAAACATCAACTATTTTTACTTAGGGGGTAGTATAATACTGCATATTTATGTATAATTGTCTTTGGTGATTTTATGAAGAAAATAATGATTATAGGTTGTCCTGGTAGTGGGAAATCTAGACTAAGTAAATTATTAGGTAAAGCTATGGGTATACCTGTACTACACCTAGACTATATTTATCATATTGATAACTTTGAACATATCTCAAGTGAGAAGTTAAAGGAAATGATAAGCACATTTGCATCAAATAACGATGCCTTTATAATAGATGGCAACTACCAAAGAACTATGGAGTGGAGAATGCAGTATTGTGATACTGTGATACTGTTAGACATAGATTCAAATATATGTCTTAGAAATGTAATTAATAGAATGGAAGAAGTTAAGCGAGATGATATGGCTCCTGGGTTTGATAATTCTATTTTTAATGAAAACTTCATCGAGTTTGTGAAGAACTTCAAACACGACAAACTTCCTGTAATTAAAAAGCTTATCAAGTCTAAGGACATCAAAAATATTGTTTTAAAAGATTATGCCGAGATAGAAGAGTTTTTGGCAAAGTTGATGTAGTAAAGTATTAAGAAATAATCACAATAGCAAAGCCATCCAAATTGGATGGCTTTATTTTATGTCTTCTAAATCTACTAATTCAGTTTTGATATTATAAATAGATTCAAAGCTAGTAATGATTTGATCTTTTACTGTTTCAATATCTATATCACTAACAAAGTCTTTCATTGAACTTACTTTAAAGTTAGTAATCCCACAAGGATTTATTAAGTTGAAGTAATCTTTGTCTGTCGTAATATTGATTGCTAGTCCGTGATAGGTAATATACTTTCTTACTCTAACACCGATTGCACATACTTTCGTGTCTTCAATCCAAACTCCTGGATATTCACTTCTTTGGTGTGCTTTAATATCATAGGTACTTAACATATCCATGATTGCTAATTCTAAGTTATGCATATAGTGTTTTAACTTAAGACCCAATGTCTTAAGATTAAAGATTGGATAAACAACTATTTGGCCAGGGCCATGGAATGTAATATCTCCACCTCTATCAGATCTATGTAGTTCTACACCTTGTGATTGAAGGTATTCTTCACTGACAAGAAGGTTCTGTGCATCTGTGCGTATTCCCATTGTTAATACTGGTTTATGTTCTAAGACAAGGATTATACCTTCGTATAATCCATCTTCAACGTCTTTATACAGTTTTAACTGTAACTCTAACGCATCAGTATAAGAGATATATTCTTTTATCTTAATTACCTTATAACTCATTATAATCACTTATTTCTTGCTGAACTTATTTCGTTAATTATATTATATCGATTAAATACATTAATACAATAACACTCGTATTAGTTTCCTTGGTATAATAGAAC
>SDWO01000032.1 GCA_004195325.1 Candidatus Izemoplasma acidinucleici
CCCTCAAACAGGATTCGCCCGAGGTCAAAGAAAGGGTTTGGCATTCAGCAAAGAAAAATCAATCTCGTTACCATTGATGCCTGTTGCTGATAGTTTTAATTTTTATTTAAAGAATGATTTAATTAGGATGAGTATGAGAGATGATTTTGACAGTGAAGATGATCAAGTGTGGGCTAAAACGGTAAACTTTAACACTAACGATCATAGGTATTTATATACTTTCATAAACATTGAAAACTCGATTATAGATTTATCGAATGTATCACATATTAAATATACTTGTAATAAAGGTGCGTATACTGATCCAATTGAAGTCACAAAAGATGTCTTTTATCATGAAGGGAATATTGTTGTAGATATGTGGGAAGTGATGGAAGAGGAGACAACCAATAGTTTAACCGGATTATTTGTTGAAATATTAATTACTTTCTATGACGAAAGTGATAATGTTCTATATGAGTTAACAGTTAAATAAAGTCCAAAAAGCAGGCACTATTTCTGGTGCCTGTTTTTTTAGATGTAACTCTAAATTAAAAACAGTTCTTTTTCTGGTGACGTAAAGACAATGTTGAATATTTCAGTAAAAATTTACTGAAATGCAATTGTGTGATATAGTATATACAAAAGGAAGTGATATTATGGCTACATTAAAAGAGATTGCTGAGCTAGCGGAAGTATCTATTACAACCGTATCAAGAACATTGAACTTTGATAAAACACTTTCAATTAGTGATAATAAGAAGAAAAAGATATTCGAAATAGCCGAGGAACTAGAGTATAAGACTCCGAGAAGAAAAAGAATGGAAAGTGCCCCTAAAATTAATATTGGCTTGATTTATTGGTACACACTTTTGCAAGAATTAGAAGATCCTTATTACTTAGCAATACGTCGTGGGATTGAACGTTTTTCTGAAAAAAACAACATTAGCATATTGAAAATACCCAAAAAGGGAGATATATTTTCTTTTGATGCTTTTTCTAATCTTGATGGAATTATTGCTGTAGGTAAATTCGCAAATTCAGAAATCAAAACATTCTCAGAAGTAACAAATAATATAGTTTTTGTAGACTTTTCCTCGTTCGAAGGAAAATATGATAGCATTGTAATAGATTTTAAGAAGGCAATAAATCAAGTTTTAAATTATATAGTAGATGAAAAAGGATATACAAATGTTGGTTATCTGGGTGGAAGAGAGTATGTTCACAATAGAGATATCATCATTGGGGAACGTCGCGAGCAATACTTTGTAGAATACATGAAGAAAAAGGGATTATATGTACCAGAAAATATTCTCTCAAGCAGCTTTGATTCATTGAGTGGATACAAAATGATGAAAGAGATGTTGTCATATAGGAATCATCCAAACGTATACTTCGCAGCAAGTGATTCAATTGCGATAGGTGCTATGAAAGCAATTCATGAAGCGAAACTTGAAATTCCAAAAGACATAGGAATATTTGGATTTAATGATATTCCTAATGCTACATATACATTTCCACCACTAACTACAATAAAGGTAGAAACCGAGTTTATGGGTGAGAAAGCAGTAGAATTAATACTAGAACAGATAAATGGTAGAAAAGTTTCTGTTAAACTAACTGTAGCTACGTCACTGGTAAAAAGAGAATCAATTTAGCATAGTAAAAAAAATACACATTTGCCCAAACTATTGAGCAAATGTGTATTTTTTACTATATTAGTAAATATTTACTAATTCGCTTACAATTGATATTCACTCTTTTCACTAGACAGCAAAGACGTAAACCACATTATTTTGCAAAAATCAGCGAAAAAAAATGTGTTGACAAACTAGTGAAAATTTACTAAAATAAATGTAAGCGTTTTACAAAATTTGAGAGGAGAAACAAAAATGAAAAAAGTTATTACATTGCTATTTGTTGCAGTCTTAATTCTTACTTTATCAGCTTGTAAAGGTAAAGATGCAGACTTTTCAGATGGAAAGATTACAATCTGGGCTTGGGACCCTAACTTTAATATCTCAATAATGAATACAGCAAAAGGAATTTACGGGGATGATGTTGAAATTATAATAGTTGATATGGCTAAGGGTGATTTAGAAACTAAATTACATGCATCTTTATCTACTGATGGAGATTTACCAGATATCGTGTTAATCGAAGATTACATGGCTGGAAAATACTTATCATCTTATCCAGGTAAGTTTGCCGACTTATCTGACAGTATTGATCATTCTAAATTTATACCTGCAAAAGTTGCAATCGGAACTTTCGACGGTGCACAATACAGTGTTCCTTTTGATTCAGGTGTAAGTGGTATGTTTATTAGAAATGATTTAGTTACTGATGCTGATGTTGCAGCAGCAAGTATTGCTGGTGTTACAACATTTGCACAATTCGTTGAAGCAGAAATTACTTGGGATGAGTTTATCGCAGTAGGGCAAGCTTATACAGCTAGAACTGGTGATGCATTCATGGCAAACAATTTTGCAGATGGTGGATTATTTAGAACAATCTTAAATTCAACTCAATCTTGGTATACAAATGCCGATGGTGATTTTGAATTTAATGGTAATCCTGGTGTTGAAGAGGCATCTAGAATTTACAAAGAGATTTATGATGCAGAAGTAATGTTTAATGGAACTAGTACTGAAATATATAAAGCTGCTACAGATTGGGCTACTTGGGTAGACCCACTTGGTAACGGTGATGTTGCAACAGTTACAACTGGTGTATGGATTTCTGGTACAGTTAAATCAACAACTGCAAATTCAGGAGACTGGACTGTAATGAAAACTCCTAGAGCTGACATTACTGGTGCTGTAAACTACTCTAACTTAGGTGGATCTAGTTGGTATGTACTTGCTGATGGAGATGTTGATGAATCAGTAGCATTCCTTAAAGCTATTTATGAAGAAAACCAAGATAACTTCTATGATACTATTTTAATTAACAATGGTGCAATTGGATCATTAATTAGTGCGGCTTCAAGCACTGCATATACTGCAAATGACCCATTCTTTACAAACACTGCAATCTGGAATGACTTTGCTTTATGGTCTGCTTTAATTCCTGCAATTGATTATGGATTCTATACATATGAAGCTGATGAAGCTCTTATGAATGCAATGCCTGCGTTCTTAGATGGAACTAGTAGTTTATCTACATTCCTAAACGAAGCTGAAGTTGCTGCAAAATCGAAAGTAGAATAATTATATAATGAATAATTTGTAAGGTGGCAATCTTGCCACCTTACATATAATTAAAGGGGCTTTATTATGCGAAACTTACTTCAAGGCTTTAAAAATATAATAAAAAGAATCCTTCAAGCCATTAAGAGAAGGATGAAAAAAATAGGTATAGGCTGGGCTTTTATTATACCGGCACTTTTCTTTATTACTTTGTTTGTTATAATTCCTATTTTCTATTCTATGTTTTTGGTAACACAATCATGTCGAGGAATAGTATGTGAATCTAATTTTACTGGTAATATTGATAAATTAATGGGAGATGTACAGTTCAGACAAGTATTTAAGAACACGTTTATCTTCTTTATAGTCCAAGTACCAATCATGTTGACATTGGCACTTATTTTTGCTGTCATTTTAAATAATCCTAAGTTGAGATTCAGGGGTGTGTTTAGAACAGCTATATTTTTACCAGCTGTAACATCACTTGTTGCATATTCGGTATTATTTAAAATGATGTTGGCACCTGAAGGGATTATGAATACTGCAATTAGTTTTATTGGTATTAGTCCTATAGGTTGGTTAACTGATCCATTTTGGCAACGCGTTACAATCATTATTGCACTTCTGTGGAGGTGGACTGGATACAATATGATATTCTACTTATCTGGATTACAAAATATTGATAAAGAAATGTTTGAAGCCGCAGAGATGGATGGAGCAAACAAACGACAAACATTCTTTAAAATTACAATTCCACAACTAAAACCAATTATCTTATTTACTGCTGTAATGTCTACAATTGGAACATTACAATTGTTTGATGAACCATTCAACATTATTAGAGGAAGTGGTACTACTGCTTCAACAATGACACTATCACAGTATATTTATAACTTATCATTTGTGTATATCCCTAACTTTGGATATGCAGCAGTAATTTCTTATGTAATTATGATCATTGCTGCATTACTTACGATTATTCAGTTTAGAATAATGAGAGAGGAGAAATGATATAATGAGAAAACCAAATAAAATAGTAAAAATAATTAAATTGTCATTTACATACATGTTCCTAAGTATTGTATCATTTATCTGTGTTTTCCCTTTCTACTGGATGCTTGCAGGGGGTACATCAACTTCAAATGAGGTGAGTTCTGGGAATATTTCTATTGGTAGTAATTTAGTGGAAAATTATCGTATACTAGTTGAACAAAGTGACTATCTAAGAGCATTTGGAAATTCAGCATTTGTTGCAATTCTGACAACAATACTAGCGTTATTTATTTCTTCACTTGCAGCGTATGGTTTTGAAATATTTAAATCAAAGAGAAAGAGCAAAGTATATGGAGTACTACTACTTACTATGATGGTACCATTTGCAGCACTGATGATACCTCTATATAAAGTTGTAATTTACTTAGAGTTATCTAACAAATTAATTTCAGTTGTATTACCAGCTGTTGCAACAGTATTCTTGATCTTCTTTTTCAAACAAAGTTTTATTAAGTTTCCAAGAGAGATTATTCAATCGGCACGAATTGATGGTGCAAATGAATTCAGAATTTTTAGAAGCATTGTATTTCCAGCCATGAAACCAACATACGCAGCGGCAGCTATTTTAACATTTACTGCAAGCTGGAATAACTTCTTATGGCCACTTATAACATTATCATCAAACGAACTTCAAACTCTCCCTTTAAAAATAAGCATTCTCAGTAGCTCTTATACTCCACATTATGGAGTTATCCTCCTTTCTATTGTGATTGCAACCCTACCTTCTATTATTGTATTCTTTAGTCTTCAAAAGTACTTTGTTGCTGGTTTAACAGGAGCTGTTAAATAACCTATGAACAAAAGCACTTTAATTGAAAACTACAATAAGGTATATAATGACGAGGGTGGACAACAAGTATATTTTGCACCAAGTAGAGTGAACATGATTGGAGAACATATCGATTATAACGGAGGATATGTTTTTCCATGCGCACTCAGTATTGGCACATATGGAGTAGCAACAAGAAGAGATGATCGAAACATCAAAATGTATTCTGAAAACTTTAAGGAATTTGGAGTAATCAGTGTTTCATTAGATGACTTGGAGTATAAAAAGGATCACGATTGGAGTAATTATGTCAAAGGTGTGATTCAGGAATTTGTAAAAAAATACAGTATTAATAAGGGGATCAATATATATATAACAGGTAACATGCCTAATGGAGCTGGATTATCAAGTAGTGCTTCACTTGAATTACTAATTTCTGTAATTCTTAATGATCTATATTCTTGTGAATTGGACATGATTACTATGATAAAATTGGCTCAAAAGGTTGAGAATGAATACATAAACGTTAAGTGCGGTATCATGGATCAGTTTGCCATAGGTATGGGTAAAAAAGATCATGCAATGCTACTAAACACAGCTACATTAGAATGTGAATACGTTCCTTTAATACTTAATGAATATAAGATTGTTATTGCTAATACTAACGCAAAAAGGGAGTTAGCTAATTCAAAATATAATGAAAGAAAAAGCGAGTGTGAGAGTTCATTACATAAAATTCAAGCAGTAAAAGAAGTTGAATTCTTATGCGATCTTAATCTAGAAGATTATAATGAAATAGAGTATTTACTAACAGATGTAGAAAAGAGACGTACAAGACATGTAATAACCGAAAATTTACGTACAATAAATAGTGTAGAGGTTTTAAAAGAGAATAAAATTAGTGAATTTGGGAAACTAATGATAGAATCACATCTTTCATTAAAGAATGATTATGAGGTTACCGGAATAGAACTAGATACATTAGTTGATTTAATGATGAATTCAGAAGGTGTAATTGGAGCTAGAATGACTGGAGCTGGATTTGGTGGTTCTACAGTTAGTATAGTTAGAAATGAATTTGTTGATCAAACAATAATAGAAGTAGGAAAGAAGTATAATGATAAAATCGGACAAAAAGTTGATTTTTATATCATCACAATTGGCGATGGAGTCAGAAAACTATAAAAAACACGGATATTATATGCGAGTAATAATATTTTGAACATAGAAAAAGCAGGTACTATTTCTAGTATCTGCTTTTTTATTATTACTTAATGATCATTTATGGATGTTAACCTAATTCAGCTAATTGATAAATGATTGTATTTGCTAATGTAATGATTGTGAAGAATATTGAAGTGAAGAATACACCAGTCCAGATATTATTAGTTTTAAGTGCTAATCTTCTCATAATGATTCCTGCGAATGCTAATGTAGGTACTAAACCTACAGTTAAGATTGCGCTTAATGAGAATTCAGGATATGCGGCTACTCCAGTTGAATATAATGTATTATAGTTATAAATTAAGAATACTACGATAGGTCCAGCTAATAAGAATGCTGCATAGATATCAGCTAACCAACCTTTTTTCATTCCTCGTGTATTTACAAATACACTTACACCAGCTGCAAAGTAGAATACGAAGAATGCTGGAATATATCTAAATGCTTCCATTAATTGAGGCCAGTTGAAGATTTGAATTGCGTATGTATAAATACGGAAATCAACTTTGAAAATCCAACCTGTTACTGCTACAACTAATAGAACACCAATAACCAATGCTAATGCGTTAAGAATACTTGCTCCAAATTGAATAGGAGTAGTTTTTACTCCGTAAGGATTCTTAACTTCTTGCCCGTGGTTAAAGAAGAATGATGAGATAACTGTGATTAATAAAATTAATCCAGCACTTAAGATTGCCCAGTAAACGATAGTGTTTACTGAAGGAGCTCCCCATTTAGCACCAGTTGTAAATAAATCAGTGTTATTTAGTAACCAACGATAGAACATAGCTATTAATATAACGATTGATGCATTTAAAGTAAACTTCACAGCGATGTTATCAATAGTTTTGTTTTCACTATTAATTCCTTTAACGATTGCAGCTGCCATCCAAATAATAAGAATTGCGAATAAAGATGCTGCTACGATGTAAAGTGTAATGTCTGATAATAATTTTAGTTCCTCAGAGCGGTCCATAAATACTCTAATATAGTAAGCACTAACTAAAGTAGAAAGGGTAACTAAAATAATTTTTATAATTTTTTTATCTCTTGAATTTTCAGTCTTAGCTACTGCTTCATTTGCTTCACCGATTGCTTTGTTGAATACTGGTAAACCAGATACTAAAGCAAATAATGGGAAAATCATAGTAATTAAAGCTGCTAATGAGATAAGTGTAAATGCTTCTTTAAGCCACCATGTTTGTCCAGTAGTACCAGTAGTTACACCGAATGAATCTAAGTCATCTAAACCATAAGCATCTAATTGGAATTCAAATGCGGTTTCGAAGAATTGAATAGTGTCTTTTCCAGTTTCTAAAGACCAAGTGTTTTGTGGATGAGTTTCATCAGGTGTAAAGATTACACGTTGTCCACCATCTACTGCATAATAAACACCAGCTTCAGATTCACCTTCAACAGTACGTCCAACAAACGCTAAACCAACAGGATCTGCGGCAAAGTCTTTGAATCTAACTGAACCTACATTTACAGGAGCTCCAAATTCATCTACTACATTGTCGAAGAAGAATTGATCATAATGAGCTGCTACGACACCGGTAGATCTTGGACCCATACTTGCAAGTGGATCACCAATCCATATATAACGGAAGTCAGAACCAACAGATAACATTGTAGCGATTTTACGAATTCCAGTTACTTGGAAATCATACTCATCGTAGATTACTGCTGCTGTAGCAGAGAATCCACCCATTGAATGTCCACTGACACCAATCATACCGTTACCTAGTGAATCTTTTAATACATAATCTTTTTCGTAAATCCATTGTACTGCATCATAAATTGCAGCATTGAAGAAACTGAATTGTGCGGGAGTACCATCTTCCCATAAAGAATCCCCATGATCGTACATGCTAAACGCTAGTACAACATAACCTCTTTTAGATAATTCGATTGCAGCAACTTCTTGCATTTCTGCATTATTCAAATATCCGTGAGTTAATACAACAGCAGGAGCAGGATTATCTGAATCTACACCACGTGGTACATATAGATATCCAGCTAACTCTCCATTTGCTGTTTCAAAACTAACTGTGTCGACTTTCACTGAAAAAGCTGAATTCTGAACCATGCTAGCTGCGAAACTTGAAACTAATATTACCACCAAACACGCTAACAGCAGGTTTAATGGCTTTGCCAAAAATTTAAACATAATTTCTCCTCTCAATTCTATTGTTTTGTATATAAAAAAAGCCATAAAGATAATTACTAATGTATCTTCGTGGCTTCTCTAATATCTTTGCCTTATTAACTTGTATTGAATCTTTGAGACTAAATTTGTAACTGCTTTCATTTACATTATTGCACAAAAGTTAATTTAGTGCAAGAAGATATCGAAAGCGTTTTATTAAACAGTATAATACTATACAATTCTTAATTTTATGTCATATTCAAATTGCCATTTTCTCATAAATCGTTTATTAAAATAAAGTCAATTGGGTTTGACAACTAGGTATACAAATGATAAAGTATAGTTAAGTTAATGAACATTCAAAGAGAAGAGAGAAAAAGAGAAATCTTATACTTTTTTCTCTTTTTTTATACTTACAGGAGGTTACAAAATGTATGATGTAATTATTATTGGAGCAGGTATTTCGGGCGCAACAATCGCACGAGAACTGTCGAGATACGATTTAAAAACAATTATTTTAGATAAAGAATACGATGTCGCAACGGAGGCCACAATGGCTAATAGCGCAATCATTCATTCAGGCCACGACCCTTTACCAGGGACATTAAAAGCCAAATTCAATATTTTGGGTAATAGAATGTATAAGCAAATGTCTACAGAACTTGATATCCCCTTTATGGAATGTGGCGGAATGGTTTTAGCCACAAATAAAGAAGAGCATATTTTGATAGAAGAACTCTACGCAAGAGGAATTGAAAATGGCTTACAAAGTCACGAATTGCAAATGCTTAACCGAGAAGATATATTACTGCTTGAACCTAATCTATCTGATCATGTAATCAGCGGATTAAATTTACCGACAACTGCTGTAACCTTCCCTTGGGAGGCAGCTATAGCAAATATTGAAAACGCCATGGATAACGGTGTTGAACTTGCACTTGAGAACAAAGTTGTTAAGATAGAAAAAAACGATTATTTTACAGTTACAACTAACAAAGATGTATACAAAGGAAGAATCGTTATCAATGCAACTGGAATCTTTGGATCAGATGTAGCAAACCTAATCTCGAAGGCAACATTTGAGACTAAAGCAAGACGTGGTGAGTATTATGTTTTAGATAAGGATGTTAGAGTGGCTAATAGAGTACTTTACCCTGCTCCTTCAGAAAAAGGAAAGGGTGTAATTATTACACCACAATATCATGGGAATACATTATTAGGACCTACAAGTGAATTTGTAGATTTTGAGGATGTTTCAAAAACAACAGCTAGTGGACTAGAATATATTAAAACTAACTCACAAAAACTAGTAAAGAATATACCGTTTCATAAAATAGTAAGATCATTCGCTGGTGGGAGAGCTACAAGTAGTAACGGTGATTTTATTATTGAGGAAAGCGACGTTAAAGGATTTATTAACGTTTGTGGGATCGAGTCTCCAGGGTTAACTGCAGCACCAGCAATAGCGGTTTACGTGGTTGGTGAAATAGTTGGAAACATACTGAAATTAATAAAAAAAGAGGATTTTAGTCCTCTTAGAAAACCTGTTGTTCGTACATTTGAATTATCAAATGATGAGTTGAATGAGTTGTTTAAAGAAGATAAACGATATTCCAAAATGATATGCAGATGTGAGAAAGTAACCGAAGGTGAAATTGTAGACTCCATAAATAGAAATTGTGGAGCTAGAAGCATAGTTGGAGTGAAAAACAGATCTAGGGCTGGCTCAGGAAGATGTCAAGGCGGTTTCTGTCAATCTGAAGTTATCAATATATTAGCAAGAGAACTAAACATTGATAAACAACAAGTTGTATATAGTAAAACAGGATCTGAGATTCTTATAGGAAAGACAAAAGGAGAAAAATAATGAAGATGTATGATGTCATCATCATTGGTGGTGGAAGTGCCGGACTTGCTGCCGCACTTGAAATTAACAAATTTAGGAAAAGCAAAATACTGTTGTTAGAAAGAGACGCTGAACTGGGAGGAATACTCCTTCAATGTATTCATAATGGTTTTGGACTTAAAGTTTTCAAAGAAGAATTAACAGGTCCGGAATATGCTGAAAGATTTATCGATGAACTCCATGAAAAAGGAATTGAGTATAAACTTAATTCTATGGTTATAAAATTACATCCAGATAAAAGAGTTGAGTATGCAAACATTGAAGAAGGATTTGTCACAATTCAGGCAAAGGCAGTTATTTTAACTATGGGATGTTATGAGCGTAGCGCAGGTGCAATTGGGTTACCAGGTAATAGACCAAGTGGAGTAATGACAGCTGGAGCAGCTCAAAAATATCTTAATATTGATGGGTATTTAGTTGGGAAGAATGTTTTCATATTAGGTAGTGGAGATATTGGATTAATCATGGCTAGACGAATGATACTTGAAGGAGCTAACGTTCTTGGAGTAGCTGAAATTCTGCCATTTTCTGGAGGATTGAAAAGAAACATCGTTCAGTGCCTAGATGATTATGATATACCACTATATTTAAGTCACACCGTTACAGAAATCAAGGGTGAGAGTAAGATTAGTAGTGTTGTAATTTCAAAAGTTAAAGACTTTGTTCCTATACCAGGAACCGAGATTGAATTCGAAGTTGATGCCTTACTACTTTCAGTAGGACTAATCCCAGAAAACGGACTAAGTGAAGCCTGTGGTATTGATATGGACTCTAGAACTAAAGGTCCTATTGTAAATGAATCATATCAAACAAACATTGATGGAATATTCGCTTGCGGAAATGTCCTTCATGTTCATGATCTAGTAGATTTTGTAACAGAAGAAAGCCGAAGAGCGGGACAAGCTGTTGTCAAATATTTAGAAAATCAACTAGAAAAATCTGATAATCATATAGAAATGATATCTAAAGACGGTGTAAGTTATATCGTTCCTCAGCAAGTTAACGTTAATAATATAAATGATAAACTTGAACTGTTTTTAAGAGTTCAAAAAGAATATAGAGATGTTAATTTAGTAGTTAGAAGCAATGACACTATTATAAAAACCATAAGAAAGAAACATATGGCTCCTGCTGAAATGGAACAAATCAAATTAAAAGTTGAGGATTTCGATTCAGTAATAGGATCGATTTCTATAAGTGTGGAGGAAAGACAATGAAGAAAAAACTAATCTGTATTGCCTGTCCAATAGGCTGTCATCTAGAGGTTGATGTTGAAAATAATTACGCAGTTACTGGTAATCAATGTAAAAGAGGGGTAGTATACGGAAAAAAAGAACTAATTAACCCTACAAGAATTGTCACCTCAACGGTTATAATCAAAAATGGTATATATAATAGACTTCCTGTTAAAACAGATGGGGAAATACCAAAGAGTATGATATTTGATGTAATGAAACAACTGAATGAAGTTGTTGTCACATCTCCAATCAAAATGGGGAAGGTAATCATTGAAAATGTATGTGATACAGGGATAAACATTGTAGCTTCAAGATCAATGTAATAAAAAGACAAACAAAATTTGTCTGTCTATTTCTTATTCCATAATGCAGGGTTACTTACTGTAATACCAATAGCCCCAGCTTTTAAACAATCATCAATTTGAGCTTCAGAGGATATTAAACCACCACTGAATACCTCACATCCTAATTTTTCTTTAATATACTTAATTACACCAGTGCTAATCGCTGGTAGAATTTCTAAGCAATCTGGCTGAGACTTCTCTAAGATTTGCAAACTTCTTTTTAATGAAATAGAATCTTTTAGAAATACACGTTGCATTCCAATGACGTTTCTCTTCTTACACACTGCAATAACTTTTGGCTTAATAGAGATAATACCATCAACTCGATAGTTCTGAATTAAGTGAATTGCTCCATATTCATCTGCGGAAAGCCCTTTGATCATATCAATATGAACAAGAACCTTTCGGTTATGATCTTTAATATGAGAGATTAAATCAGCAATTTGAGCTAGTTGGAAATCAACTAATATACAATACTTAATATCAGTTTTTAAAAATGCTTTAACCATAGAAAAATCAGATAAAGCAGGTAATCGTTGTTGTCCTTCGAATATCATAAAATCAACCTCACTGTTTTATGTAACTGATTTTGATTATAGTTTATATAGAAAAAAAATGCAAATCACATAAATGCAAAACACACACTTAGGGAGAATGAATATGAAAAAATACGTTTTAGCTATCGATCAAGGTACTACTTCTTCAAGAGCAATTTTATTTGATAACAAGGGGAATATTAAACATCAAGCTTCAAGAGAAATCGATATGATTTATTTGAAGGAAGATTTTGTAGAGCAAAAGGCTTACGAAATATGGACTACAGTTTTGACAAGTATGGCTGAATGTATGATTGAAGCTGATGTTCTACCTGAAGAAGTAGAAAGTATTGGAATAACCAATCAAAGAGAAACAACTATACTTTGGGACAAAAGAACAGGGAATCCTATATACAAAGCAATTGTATGGCAATCCAAACAAAGTAATTACATATGTGATCACTTAAAAGATAGAGGATTAAACGATCTATTCAAAGAAAAAACGGGGCTTTTAATTGATCCTTATTTTTCTGCGACTAAGGTTAAATGGATTCTTGAAAATGTAGATGGAGCGCAAGAATTAATGGATGAAGGTCATTTAATGTTTGGGACAGTAGATACGTGGTTATTATATAAACTTACAGGTAATCAAGTTCACAAAACAGATGTTACAAATGCTTCAAGAACTTTGATGTTCAATATAAACACCTTAGAATGGGACCAAGAAATCTTGGATATTTTAGGGATTGATAAATCAATATTACCAGAAGTTGTCGATTCAAATGCACATTTCGGTAACACAACAGAGTATACCTTTTTTGGAAGAAAAGTTCCTATTACAGGTGTCCTAGGAGATCAACAAGCCGCATTATTTGGACAATTATGTTTTGAAAAAGGTGAAATTAAAAACACTTATGGGACTGGTTGTTTTATGTTAATGAACACTGGTGAAAATCTTGTCCAATCAAAAAAAGGACTGTTATCGACAATCGCTTATTCACTAGATGGCAAAGTTACATATGCTTTAGAGGGAAGTGTGTTTGTTGCAGGTAGCGCAATTCAATGGCTTAGAGACTCACTTCACTTCTTTGAACAAGCAAGTGATTCTGAGAAGCAGGCAATGTCAGTAGATGACAATTATGGAGTCTATTTTGTTCCTGCCTTTGTAGGGCTGGGAACTCCATATTGGGATAGTGAATGTAAAGGAGCTATGTTTGGACTTACTAGGGGAACTTCAAAAGAACACATAACAAGAGCTACTCTAGAAAGTTTAGCATATCAAACAAAAGACATAGTTGAAGTAATGAGTGAAGAGTCTAACATCCAAATCAAATCACTAAAAGTTGACGGTGGAGCAAGTATGAATAATTTCCTAATGCAATTTCAAAGTGATATCATTGATTCAGAAATCGTTAGGCAAAGCATTAGTGAAACAACAGCACTTGGTGCAGCTTATATTAGCGGGTTATCATCTGGGTTCTTCGAGAATATTGAAGTCCTAAAAGGATTATCAAGTACTAGTGTATCATTCAACCCTTCCATCACTGAAACAGTAAGAGAGAAATTATATTTCGGATGGAAACAAGCAATCAAAGCAGCTATTCAATTTAAACTATAACTATAAAAAAAACCTAAGAATCTCCTTAGGTTTTTTTATTTTGTGATAATTTGAACAATTCCTCAGTAGCGAGATGAAACTTTGTAACTGAGAATTCTTGATTTAGAGGATACATATAAAAGGTATCTTCTTTTGTGGAGAAACTTAATCCATCTCCTCTTCCAAAATAGTCAAATTCAATATGAACTCCAAAGTTGGCAATCACAGGTTTAACGATATCTATATTGTTACCAATTAAATGATAACCATCTTTATCGTGAGTTAAAGTTCCTTTACCCACACGGTAAAAACCATCGCTGTTTTGCAGTAAATCTATATTCACTTCTAGTTGGATGTTATAGTCATTGTTCATGATTTGTGTTTTGACGTTCTCTCTTTGCCATTCAAACCAATCAGGAATATGTGTGAAAATGGAATTACCGTTGGTATTTAGTAATCTACCAAATTCATCCATCTCATATTTTTCCTTACATGAAGAACACCATAGCGCTATACCTTTACTCAGCATTTTATGTTCTTGTAGACAATGTGGACACGTATATAATACTTTATGTATGTTTTCTGCTCTAAACTTTTCTTTAATTTGAATTTTGTTATCTAACTGATACTTATAATCATCATATTTAAAAGCTTCTTTTATTCTACTGTTAATTTCATCAACAGAAAGAGTATTGATTTCATCTTTTGTAATAATCTGTGTTAAATCTGTAGTCGTTCTAACCTTTCTTGGCTTAAGGTTCCAAACAGGTTGTCTTAAATGATGTCCATTAGAGATGATTGTTACTACAGGGTGTTTCATCATCTTAACAAGTTTCCCTAGACTGTCTGGCAACATAGAATTTGTACCTACAAATGAATATCTAGCTTCGGGATATATCTGACAAATAGTTTTGTTTTCTACTAAACTATGTTTTATTTGTCTTATGATATTCGAGTCACTTACAAACTTCCTTTTTAGAATACAACCTACGTTCCTCATTATTTTCTCTCTTCCAATGAATCCGTCAATCGCAACAATATAGCTAGATTTGTGTGGAAAAACTGCTCTTGTTGCCACTTTGAAATCAAGAAAACTATTGTGGTTACATAATAGAATATAAGGACTCTTTAATCCATCCATATTATGCTTTCTAATCTTTGAGTGAACTTTAAATGTTTCGGGAAAGGCAAGTACCCAAGCAAGCAGTTGTAGATACCATTTTGGTTTTACTGGTAATTTCTGCATATCAAATGAATGAAATGACTTTGTTTCTTCAAGACCTTTGTGAACAATGTCTGTTATCTTCATAGAGGACCTTTCTTAATAACTTATTTGTTCTATTATAGCATATAGAGTTTGGAACTAATAATGTCAGGAAATCATCGGCCTCTTCTGAGAAACAAGAAATCAATGAGTATTAAGAAGTCTTCTTGTTTTTATTCATCAATGATATAATAATATGATGGGGTGGTGGAATTATGTCTAGAAAACTAAAGGGGAGAATAGAATCTGAAGTACATTTTGCTTCTGGGATGTCTTTCTACAAGTTAGCATTGTTTTTTATATTTGGATCTGTTTTTGGAACTTGGTATGAAGAAATCATTACTTTATTTAAGTTTGGACATTTTGAGAGCCGCAGAGGTGTTATTATCGGACCATTCAATCCGCTGTATGGGGTTGCATTTCTTCTAGCAATATCGATATTCTCCAAATTCAAGAGCCCAATAAAAATATTTATTCTAGGTAGTCTGATTGGTGGGGTTTTCGAATATACCCTTGGGCTTGCACAAGAGATCTTTATTGGAAGTAGGTCTTGGAGTTACGAAGGCCAATTCTTAAATTTACATGGACGTACATCTTTAGTTTATGCAATGATATGGGGATTATTTGCGGTTGTAATTGTAAAAATCATTTATCCTTTCATAAGTAATCTAATCGAACAGATACCAAGAAAACCAGGAAAGATAATAAGTGATATTGTAATTGTCTTTTTAATAATAAATATGTCTATTACTTTCTCAATGCTGATTCGTTACAATTTACGAACAAAAGGATTTGAACCATTAACTCCTATCGGTGAGTTTTATGACAAAGTATTTACTGATGAAGTAATCCAGGACATATTTCCGGATATGATTCCTTTAGAACCTGATCAAGAATGATAAAATATTTAAACTCTGAAGCTAGTGTAAACTATATCTTGCTTTAGGGTTTTTTGTTTTGGTGACAATTTGGTATAATAGAGATAGATTAATGTTTTTAACTATTAGGAGGATTTCTCATGGAAGAGAAAACAATACTTATCATTGAAGACGAACCGACGATTAATAGAATTATCTCAAAGTATTTTTTAAAAGAAGGATATACCGTTTTAAGCGCACTTGATGGCTTAAAGGGATTAGATTTGTTTCATAATAACCAAGTTGATTTAGTTTGCTTAGATATTATGTTGCCGAAAGTAAATGGATGGGAAGTGTCTAAATCAATTAGGGAGACTTCAAACACTCCAATTATTCTTATGAGTGCTTTAAGTGAGGAAGAAGATATTTTAAGGGGATTTTCATTAAAAGTTGATGATTATATTACAAAGCCTTTTAAACCATCCGTACTCATGGCTAAAATCAAAAGTATATTCAAAAGAATTGATATCGAAAGACAATACAATGCCATAGAAGGAACTTTTGACATTGATGGAATTAATTTTGAATTAGCAACATTTGAAAAATCAGACGCTTTAAAAGAATTATTAACACATGACGAATTAACAGGGGTCTGTAATAGAAGGTATCTCGACTTTTATATCGAAAACTTAATACAACAATCAAAAGATTTCAATCTGGATTTTGGATTGTTATTTGTAGATATTGATTATTTTAAGAATGTGAATGACACTTACGGACATGGTGTTGGAGATGTTGTACTTAAAGAACTATCAGAAATTATTTTGCATAGTATTCGTAATAATGATCTTATCGGTAGATGGGGTGGAGAAGAGTTTTTAGTAGTTATACAAGTAGAAGAGATTAAACATTTAAGAATCATCGCAGAAAAATTAAGAAGTATTGTTAGCGAGTATTCTTTTGATAAAGATAATAACAATATACACGTTACTATATCTATTGGTGGAACGATGTGTGTTCAAGGGGAATCAAGAGAAAGTTTAATCAAAAGAGCTGATGACTATATGTACAATTCAAAAAATACAGGAAGAGATAAATTAACAATTAAATAGAAGCCTGTTTTAGGCTTCTTTGTTTTATAGAGTATGTTATAATGTAGAAGAGAAATATATAAGAGGTGTTTTATGAAAAAAATCGCACTAACAAACTATTTATTTATGTATCAATTCAATCCAGATCCGGGTAGAATTATTGGACAAAACATATACGTTTTATTGTCAGATGATGAATGTATTGTTTTTGATGCGGGGTATGAGAGACATCTTGAAAAAGTACTTGAAGACATCAAAGACTATAATATAAAGAGTTTTATCTGTACACATTTCCATCCTGATCATGTGTATGGACTTAATATTCTTCCAAAACAATCATTAATTGGAAGTAAAGAATACGTTGACACATTAGCGTTTTTCAATGATTTAGATAATGAATTGTTGATTCCGAGTATAGTTATTGAAGAAGATACAACTATTTCATTTCACAAACATAAAATTTCAATCACATTAAATCAAGGGCATTCAAAATGCGGGATGTTGATTGACATTGATGGTGAATATTTATTAGTCGGAGATGACTTGATAGCCACAAATGATGGCATTCCAGTTCTTCCTTATGTTGCTGCAACCTTGGAAATACATATCCAGGGATTGAAGAATATTATTGAGAATTACAAAGGGTATCTATACTTACCAGCACATGGAGCAACATTCAGTAACCTAGGAGAGTTCAAATATAGATTGAGATATTTGGAATTTTGCAAACAGGGCATTCCAAATCTGGAACAGTTTTACACTGAGGCCGATATTAAATACGCAAATGAAAAGTGGCATAGTATTAATCTTAAAATGTCAAAAAGAGTAGAATAAACTATTGTATAAAAAAGGAATAGTAAAGTATCTGAATTTCATTTTGACATCACATTACATACTAGATATAATTTAATTATACTTACCTAAGGAGATTAATATGAGAATAGGAATTATAGGTCCAATCGGATCAGGGAAATCAACATTATCTAAACTGTTATCAGAGCATTACAATGTACCATTAATAGAAGAACCGGTTGAGAAAAATGAATTTCTACCTTTATTCTATGAAAACAAAGAAATGTTTGCATTGTTAAGTCAAAATGCATTTTACTCATCTTTATTCCTGTTGATGTGGAAATCAAGACATAAAGAATCTTGTATATTCGACTCAACCTTATTTTCAAATTTAGTTTTCACTGAATTACTTAGATTAGAAGGAATCATGTCTGCATATGAAGTTGCATTAACGTATGCAATCGCAGATGAACATTTAAAGAGATTACCTGATGTTGATATTCATGTAGTATTAGTGAATGACGAAGAACAGCTATTTAATAATGTAAGAAAACGTGGCCGTGAGATGGAAAAAGATCAAATCGAATATCTGAAATTCCATTACAGTCATTATATGGATGTACTTGATAGGATATTCAAGAATTACCAAGTACCTCAGGAAAAAATACTATATTTAAAAATGGAAGATATCTTTGTAAAAGAAGAGTTTGATAGAGTAATTAGTGTAATTGAAGAACACTACGAAACGATTCCAAAAGAATTACTAGCGGATATTAAACAATACAAAGAATAGCAAACAAATAACTGACACCCAGTAATTGGGTGTTTTTGTTTACTCTAAAGCAATCAAAACAACGTGCTTCTGTGATATAATAAATTAAGAGTGGAGGTTTTATAATGAAAGCCATAGTAATTGGAAGTATAAATATCGACCGTGTCTTAGAAGTAAAAAGAATTGTAAAAGATGGAGAAACAATATCAAGTGTTTCTCAGAAAAAGTACCTTGGTGGTAAAGGGTTAAATCAAGCAATTGCGCTTTCTAGCATGTTTGAAGAGACTTACTTTTATACAAATGTTAATAGTAATAATAAATTCGCCATGGATCAGATTAAAACCCACCCCTATAAAATGGACTACATAAACTATTTAGATGAACAAATGGGTGAAGCCTTTATTCAAGTGAATAAAAACGGAGAGAACGCAATTGTAGTATCACCGAACGCAAATCATAAGATAAGCATACATAATGTTAAAGATGTATTATCTAGTTTTTCAAAAGGTGATTATATTGTTCTTCAAAATGAAATTAATAGAATAGAAGATATTATAGATATGGCAAAGGAAAAAGGAATGGTAATTATTTTCAATCCTTCACCTGTGACAAATATTGTAACTCAGTCTTTGATTAAGAAGCTAGACTATCTAATAGTGAATCGTACTGAATTAGAGGCAATCACAGACATACATTGGACGAAAGAGTCTATAGAAAGTTTCCGAAAAGAGTATCCTCTTGTGAAACTGGTGGTAACTCTGGGAGAAGACGGTGTTCGATATTTGGATAATAAGGAAAAGTTCAAGATATCAGGAAAAGAAGTAGAAGTAAAAGATACAACATGTGCGGGGGATACTTTCTTAGGGTATTTCATTGGATCAATCCTATTAGGAAAATCGATCAGGCAATCTTTACTAACAGCGACAAAAGCAGCTTCAATTTGTGTCGGGACCAAAGGGGCAAGCAACTCTATACCTAGCAAGAATCAAGTATTGAGTGGTAATAGTTAATTAAATAAAAAAAGATAAAACTTTACGTTTTATCTTTTAATTTGGTTGAATAGTATCTCGTTCAAAATCAACAGAATCTTCCCCTAAGAATATAACAAGCTCATCGTATGTTGCTGGGATAACAATTGTGCCATCTTTAATTTGGTTGATTATATTACTATATTCTGTTTCACTAAAAGTGTTGAAATTGGAATTACTAAAATTAATATAGATTACGTCTTCTTCTAAACCAACTATTCTTGAAGTGCCAGTTACTAATTCATCGTTATAATAATTAGATAATAAGTTATATACTAGCCTATCATATCCTTTAATAACTGTAGTAAGTATACTGTCAAAAGTTTTTAAATTATCAAACTCTGCATGAATCATTTTCCCATCTTCCAGACTAGCTGCCCTTGCAACTGACTTACTTCCACCCATTGTAGTTGTAAAGATAACTTCAACACCAATTGAATACATAAATGCTGCTTTTGCTTGTAATATCTGTGTTTCCCAAAAAACAGGTTCGTATAAGTATGTACCATCATTAAATGTGATATCGATATCTAGCTCATTTGCTGCGTAGAATGCTCCTGCAACATAACCAATTCCGTAACGTACAATGGCAGGTACTGCCATCCCTCCGATATAACCTAAATTAGTATATCCGTCACTCACTGCGATATAACCTGCGATAAATCCTAGGTCTTGCTCTTTGAAATAAGAAGCAGAAGTATTATTTCCGATAAGAAATTCTGGTTCTTCGCCATCAATGGTTACCATAGGGTCATAATTAACAACATTATGAGGGGAACCATCAAGTAATATAATTGTTATTTCTGGGTAATGTGTTTGAAGATAAAATGCAATATTCTCATATAAGAACCCAGGAAGCACAATTACATCAGCACCTTCAGATATTGCTAATTCAGAAACCATTATAAGGTCGTCTATGTCTAAACTTATGGGGTTGTAATACTTAGAAATTTTACTATTTTCTGTTGAGAACAACTGAATGCCATCAAAGGTGTTTTGATAAACACAGCTGTCATTAACCCCGTAAGGGTCAACAATTAATGCGATATCAACCTCTAGACCTGGTTCGTCTAGAGTAAAGGTTCCGTAAAATGTGGCTTCATTTGTAATTGCATAAGCTGATACCAAAGTAATCATATCACTATTAACATACCATCCTTTGAACGTATGGCCTTCTAGTGTTGGCGTGGGGAATGTCCCATTATCATTATATACAATAAGTTCAGTAATGGGATCCATATCGAAATTTAGAATTATGTAATTAACGGTATATTCAATTGGAATCCATTTGATGTAAAGAGTTGTATCTTGATAAATTGTATTGCTGAAATCATAGATTTCAGTGAGAGTTTCATTAGTATACCAACCCTCAAGCTCATATCCTTCTTTATCTAACACTTCTGGTTGAATGATCTGTTTGTAATCTCTAATCATTATTGATTCAATTATCTGATCACTGTTTGTTACAAATGAAATGGTGTATTCCTTATTAGAACATCCAGTTAGAATAAACATTATTGCACTAAATATAAATAATTTTTTCATAAAAATCCCCTTTCGAGACAAGATTATTATATCATAGATTAATCAAATGAAAAAAGCTCTATGATTGAGCTTATCTACGTCTGAATCTATCAATTAACAAGTACAGAAATAAAAACGGAAGGAATGAAAATCCAACAGCTACTATATTGAGTAAAAATATATGCACATTCAGGAAATACAATCCGATAAGTAAAAT
>SDWO01000045.1 GCA_004195325.1 Candidatus Izemoplasma acidinucleici
AGCTAAATTCAACGAATTAACTGGAGACCTAGTAGAAAAAACTATGGGACCTGTTAGACGTTCATTAAAAGATGCAGGAATGACTAAAAATGATTTACATCAAGTATTACTTGTTGGTGGATCAACTAGAATCCCTGCAGTACAAGATGCAATCAAACGTGAATTAGGTAAAGAACCAAACCGTGGAGTTAATCCTGATGAAGTAGTAGCAATGGGAGCAGCAATCCAAGGTGGAGTATTAGCAGGAGACGTTAAAGACGTATTGTTATTAGATGTTACACCACTAAGTTTAGGAATTGAAACACTAGGTGGAGTAATGACAAAACTAATCGAACGTAATACAACAATCCCTACATCTAAATCACAAGTATTTAGTACAGCTGCAGATAACCAACCAGCAGTAGATTTACATGTATTACAAGGGGAACGCCCAATGGCAACTCAAAACAAATCACTAGGAAGATTCCAATTAACAGATATTCCACCAGCACCACGTGGAGTACCACAAATCGAAGTAACATTTGATATTGATGTAAATGGTATCGTTCATGTTAAAGCAAAAGACCTAGGAACATCTAAAGAACAATCAATTACAATTCAAGGAGATACAGGATTAAGCGATGCTGATATTGAAAGAATGGTAAAAGAAGCAGAAGAAAACGCAGATGCTGATGCTAAATTAAAAGAAGAAGCTGACGTACGCAATGAATCAGATCAACTAGTCTTTGCAGCTGAAAAAGCAATCGTTGATTTAGGTGAACAAGTAACAGATGAAGAAAAAACAGATACAGAATCTAAAATTGCTGATTTAAGAAAAGCATTAGAAGGTACTGATCTAGAAGATATCAAAGCTAAAAAAGATGCATTAAATGAAGTAGCTCAAGCGTTAGCTACAAAAGCATATGAACAAGCACAACAAGCACAACAAGCTCAACAAGCTGGCGAAGAACAACAAGAAGAACCAGAAGCTGACAGTGATGTTGTAGACGCAGAATTCGAAGAAGTAAATTAACGTTGAAGCAGAGCAATCTGCTTCTTACGTTTTACTGTGAGGTGAAAGCATGAGCAAAAGAGATTATTACGACGTTCTAGATGTTGACAAGAACGCAGATCAACCTGCGATCAAGTCTGCGTTTCGTAAAATGGCGAAACAATACCATCCAGACGTTTCAAAAGAAGAAAATGCAGAAGCGAAATTCAAGGAAGTTCAAGAAGCATATGAAGTTCTAAGCGACTCATCAAAAAGACAACAATATGATACATTTGGTCATCAAGCAAACAATGGACAAGGATTTAATTCTTCAGGGTTTGATTTTGATATCAATGATATCTTTAGCAGTTTCTTTGGTGGAGGAGGACGTCAACAACGTCCAACTAATCGTCCTCGTAAAGGGCAAGATATTCAACGTCGTATGAATATCGTTTTCGAAGAGTCTATTTTCGGAGCTAAGAAAAAAATTAAAGTAACTTCACATGAGGAATGTCATACATGTCATGGATCTGGTGCATTTAGCAGAGATGATTTAAAAACCTGTACGAAATGTCAAGGTAGTGGGAGTGTAATCGTAGAACAACAATCACTATTTGGTCGTACAAGAACACAAACATCTTGTCCACAATGTAATGGTAAAGGTAAAGAAGTAACTAAAAAATGTACAACTTGTCATGGAGAAGGAATTGAATCTCATAACAAGGAAATTGAAGTATCAGTACCAAAAGGAATTGATACTGGACAACAAATTCGTTTAGAAGGTTACGGAAACAAAGGATCTAATGGGGGACCTTCAGGGGACTTATACATTTTATTCGATGTAAAAAAACATCCTCTGTATGAACGCCATGGAGATGATTTAGTAGTTGAAGTTCCAATTACGTTCACCCAAGCTACACTCGGAGACCACATTAAAGTTCCAACTCCACACGGAGATGTTAAACTTAAAATACCAGCAGGTACACAAAGTCAAACAACATTCCGCTTAAGAGGTAAAGGAGCGCCGAATGTACGAACAAGACGTAATGGTGATCAACACGTAATTATCAAAGTAGTTACGCCAACAAGCATAACTAAAAACCAACAGAAAATGTTAGAACAACTAGGTAAAACAGACCTAACTAAGAACTCAATGATTTGGGATAAATTCAAAAAGGCTATGAAACAATAGCCTTTTTTACTACAAAAAAAGCATTATATAGTATAATGAAGATGAAGGAGTGATTGTATGAATATAAAATTTGGGTTTGTAATTCAAAAACCTCTAGATGAAGTCGTTTCGAAATTCTTAAATCCTGACGACCAATTAAAATGGAGAAACAACATGACTGACTTCAAGCAAATAGAAGGTGTAATCCACACAAAAGGATCAAAGAATAAACTGATTTTCAATCAGAAAGAATTGATTCAAACAATTCAAGATGTAGACTTGCCAAACACAATATCTTATTCTTATCAAAAGAATAATCGGTTGTGCAAACATTCATTTATAGCACATAATGATCATGTACATCATAACGTTGTAGTATCGTATAAAGTTCCATGGTATAAAGTACCAACAATGTTATTAATCAAGTCAGAACTTCAAGCAATTATAATGAAAGATTTATCTAAATTTAAAGAATATGTAGAGGCAAATTAAAAAGGTTTTTATAACCTTTTTATTTTGTTTATGATATAATATTTATAGATGATACTAATGAAATGACTCTTATTTTTCGTCATATAAATTAATAAAATTTTATATATTAAATATGAGCCGACTTAGGTGTATTTGAAATACTGCAAAATATAGTCAGTCTGTTTCCCTAGTTTTGAAACATTCTAATGAAGAGACAAAGTATCAACGATTACTAATTACTAATAATATAGGTCAATCTATATTAAAGGTTGTCTGTCATTCAACTAGCTAATAGATATCCTAAAATCCAATTAACTAAAAAGTCGAAAAAACAAACACAAAATATAAATCTAAAACTACAAAAAAAGCGAGTGATTAATTATGAAGATAGCGTTCTACACACTTGGTTGCAAAGTGAACACATATGAAACTGAAAGCGTATGGGAATTATTCAAAGAAGAAGGATACAAAAGAGTAGACCATAAAGAATACGCAGACGTATATGTCGTTAATACATGTACCGTTACAAACTCAGGAGATAGCAAAAGTAGAAAAGCCATTAGAAAACTAATTAAGCAAAATCCAGAAGCGGTTGTTGCTGTTATGGGTTGTTATTCACAAATGAGTGCTGAAGAAATATTAGAGATTGATGGTGTTGATATTGTCATAGGTACTAAACACCGAGAACAATTGATTTCTTTGGTAAAAGAGTACTTAAGAGAACGCGCTAAAATAAACGCAGTCACAGACGTTTCTAGATATAAAGTGTTTGATGAAGTCCATGTTACACACTTTACTGAAAATACAAGAGCCTTTCTAAAGATACAAGATGGATGTAACAACTACTGCAGCTACTGTATTATTCCCTACGCTAGAGGTCCAGTACGTTCTAGAAGTAAAGACAATATCCTAAAAGAAGCTAACGATTTAGTTAAAAACGGTTATCATGAAATCGTATTAACGGGGATTCACACCGGAGGGTATGGATCTGACTTAGATAATTATACTTTATATAATTTATTGATAGATCTATCAAACGTAGTAGGACTACAACGCATCAGAATATCCTCTATCGAAATCAATGAATTGTCAAATGAGATATTACATCTTATCAGTACAAGCAATATATTCGCAAAACATCTTCACATACCACTTCAATCTGGGAGTGATGAAGTACTTATAATGATGAAAAGAAAATACAACAAAGAAGAATACCTCAATAAAATCAATGATATAAGATCAAAAATACCAGGAATCGCAATAACGACAGATGTTATTGTTGGGTTTCCGTCTGAAACGGACGACATGTATCAAGAGATGGTTCAATTCATCAAAGAATGTGCATTTAGTGAATTACACGTATTCCCATACTCAAAAAGAAGTGGGACAAAAGCAGCACTAATGAAAGATCAAATAAATGGTGTAATTAAATCAATAAGAGTAAACGGATTATTAGAATTAAATGAAGTTTTGGCAACGAATTTTATTAATCAAAATAAGAATAATCAATTAAGTGTTCTCTTTGAATATTCAGATGAGTTGTATACCTATGGACATAGTGATACCTATATAAACGTAAAAGTGGATAAAAACGCTCTATTACATAATAAAATCATCAATATTACCATCGAAAACGCAAAATATAAGGATACTATCGGGAAAGTAGTCTAAAATTCAAAATAACTTGCAAAACAGAGTATAATTTGATATTATAAGTAAGGTAAAATTAAAAGAGCGAGAGGAGGGAATTCTCATGGCAAAAACTGTAGTAAAAGAAAACGAAAACATTGAAGACGTTTTAAGAAGATTTAAACGCGATGTTTCACGTGCTGGGATCCTGGCTGAAGCTCGTAAAAGGGAACATTATCTGAAACCAAGCGTTTCAAAAAAACTTAAACAAAAAGAAAACAAGAAAAAAGGTAGACGATAAATAACGGCGAAAGCCGTTATTTTTTTCCCTAAATATGGTACACTTAAGGTATATTCTAGGTTAGGAGATTGATATTATGGTTGATTTAACTAAATTAGATGTACAGTTTCATAATGTCGATAGTTTTAGAGCTATCGTTGGATTTGATGATAAGAACTTAAAAGTACTAAATGCACTGTTTTCAACAACTATTTACTCAAAAGGTGAAGCTGTCTTTGTTGAATCGAAGGATGAAGGTACAATCAAGTTGTTATCTATGATATTTGCTTGTCTTATCGACATCGCAAATAACAATATTGTTATATCTGAACGAGATATAATTTATATATCAAAATTAGCAGAAAATATGAAAAAACAAGACATAGTAGAAATCTATGTCAATCGTGTCATGATTACAAAAACATATAACGGAAAACCAATATATGCAAAAACATTAAATCAAAAGCATTACATCAAAGCAATCAATGATAATGATCTTGTGTTCGGAATAGGACCCGCTGGTACAGGTAAAACGTACGTAGCAGTACTAAATGCAGTAGCCAAACTAAAAGATGGAGCAATAAAAAAGATCATCTTAACGAGGCCCGCTGTTGAAGCAGGAGAAAAACTAGGGTTCTTGCCGGGAGATTTAAAAGAGAAAGTAGATCCTTATTTAAGACCGTTATACGATGCTTTATACGAAATATTAGGTCTTAAGCAAACTGAAGATATGATAGAAAAGGGAACTATTGAAATTGCTCCTTTGGCATATATGAGAGGTCGAACTCTCGAAAATGCTTATGTTATATTAGATGAAGCACAAAATACAACGATAAACCAAATGAAGTTATTCCTAACTCGTTTAGGATTTAACTCTAAAATGGTCGTTACAGGTGATATTACACAAATTGATTTACCAAATAAAAGTAACTCAGGATTAATTCAAGCTAGTAATCTATTGGCTAACATAGATGGAATTAGTATCATAAAATTTGAAAAAGTAGATGTTATTAGACATCCACTGGTACAAAAAGTGATACAGAGGTATGAAGAATATGAAAATAAATATACAAAACTTTTTTAACAAAGTAGACTACAGTTCTATAGTTGAACTGGTAGGAAAGCAAGCATCAAACATCTTACAACTAGCCAATAAAGAGATAAATGTTGTATTTATTTCAAATGATCAAATTCAAGAAATGAACAAACAATATAGAAAAAAGAACTACCCAACAGACGTATTAACATTTCCAAATGGAGAGAACAACCAATTGGGAGACTTAATAATTTCTTTGGAGAAATGCGAAGAACAAAGATTAGAACTAGAGCATTCATTTGAACGTGAACTTGGATTCTTATTTATTCATGGTGTACTTCATACTTTAGGGTATGATCATCAAACGGAATCGGATGAAAAAGAAATGAATGATTTACAAAATAGAATACTATATAAAGCAAAATTAACAAGGTAGGTGCCAATATGAAAGATTTATACAACGTAGCAAAAGAATTACTTGAAAACTCATACGCAGAATACTCAAAGTTCAAAGTAGCCGCAGTAATCCGTATGAAAAATGGTGAATTGATTAAAGGTGTTAATGTAGAAAATGCATCTTATGGTCTAACCAACTGTGCAGAGCGCTCAGCGTTATTCGCTGCTTACTCTCTAGGATATCGCAAAGACGATATCGTAGAACTGTTATTAACTACAGAACAAGACAGCTTCATAAGCCCTTGTGGTGCATGTCGTCAAGTCATGAGAGAGTTAATAAATGAAGATACTAAAATTCATATCACTAACAATAAAGGCGATGTAAAAACTGTTTTAAACAAAGAGTTATTACCATTCGCATTTACGGAGAAAGATTTATAATGTTTAAGTCTGGATTCGTAACTGTAATCGGTCGTCCAAATGCTGGGAAAAGCACATTTGTAAACAAAGTAATGGGTCAAAAAGTTGCCATTACAAGTGATAAACCTCAAACTACAAGAAACAATATCTCTGGGATTCATACAACTGAATCTTCACAGATTATTTTTATCGATACCCCAGGTATCCATAAACCACATCATAAACTAGGTGAATTTATGACCAAAGAAGCAATCAACACATTAAAAAGAGTTGATTTAATTCTATTCATGGTTGATTCTACTAAAGAATTTGGTTCAGGTGATGAATTCGTTATAAACGAACTTAAGAATGTTCGAGTACCCGTCTTCTTATTGTTAAACAAAGCCGATGAAATAGAAGATGTTGGTAAACTAAAATTAAAAGTCGACAAATACAAACGAGCATTCAATTTCAAAGGAATCTTCAGCATAAGCGCATTGCGCGGGGATCACCTTGATAAACTACTTGTTGACATTGAAAATGAGTTAGAAGAAGGACCTAAGTACTATCCTGATGATATGAAGACAGATCACCCCGAGAAATTCATCATCAGCGAAATGATTAGAGAAAAAGTACTCCATCATACTAAGGAAGAAGTTCCACATAGTGTTATGGTACTAATTGAATATGTTAAATATGATGATGTGAATACTGATTTATTAAACATTCACGCATCCATTATCGTTGAACGTCCTAGCCAAAAAGGAATCATCATTGGAAAAGGCGGCCAAATGATTAAAAAGATAGGAACAGATGCTAGAAAAGATATCTTGTACCTATTAGGACAAAAAGTCTATTTAGATTTACACTGTAAAGTTGAAAAAGACTGGAGAAACAAAGAAATTCAGTTACGAAACTTCGGATATTCAGACCAGTAGGTGATTAAAATGATTGAAGCAATAGTTTGTAAGTCTCTTGATTATAAAGATTCAAGTAAAATACTATATCTTTATACTGAAAAAGGTACGATGAGTATCATCGCAAGAGGTGTCAAAAAACTACAAAGCATCAATCGTTTTTTATCTCAAGTACCTAATATCATCAAATTCACACCAACAAGAGGTGACTTTCCTAGTTTAAAAGAAGGTGAACTTGTCAAAGAGTTTCCCAACATTCAACTAGATATTGAAAGCTATACGTTCACATCACATGTCCTAGAATTAGTCTCAGCAACGATTGATGAAGAAAATGATCATCCAAAGATGTTCAAATTTCTTAAGAAATTACTTACATTATTTGATCAGCAGTTTGATCCTGAAATACTAAGCTTTATCTTTGAACTAAAGCTACTACATTTTCTTGGATATGGACTAAGGTTTAAAGGATGTAATATCTGTGAAGAAAATTTAAATCTAGTATATTCAATTAGAAGTGGTGGATTGATTTGTAGGAAGCACTTAGAACCGTTTGAAGAACATTTTGATTCAGAGATATATAGTAAAATTAAAGATCTGTACTATATGGATATAAGTAACCTAACAGTCGTCGAATTATCAAGAAATCAAAGAATTATGATCCGTCATATCCTTGATGTGACATACTCTGATTTCATAAGTTATCAATCAAAATCAAGAAGTATCATCAAACAAATAAAAAAATACTAAAAAGAGCTAGTCTCTTTTTTTGTATTTTATGGTATAATATATACTGCATATTTATGTCTAAATTTCATCTTAGGAGGAAGACTTATGAGTAAAATTAAAATGGAAGACTTAGTGAACTACGCAAAAAACTACGGATTTGTATTTCAAGGTAGTGAAATTTATGGTGGATTAGCCAATACATGGGATTATGGTCCACTTGGTGTAGAACTGAAAAATAATATAAAACAAGCTTGGTGGAAGAAATTCATCCAAGAAAACAAGTTAAACGTTGGACTAGATAGTAGTATACTATTGAATCCTAAAACTTGGGAAGCATCAGGTCATATTGGTGGATTTAGTGATCCATTAACTGATTGTAAAAAATGTAATAGTCGTCATCGTGCGGATAAACTTATTGAGGATTTTGATCCATCTGTGAACGCTGATTCATGGTCTAATGAGACAATGATGGAATTCATATTAGAAAATAAAATTGCTTGTCCAAAATGTGGGAAACTAGAATACACAGAGATAAGACAATTTAACCTTATGTTCTCAACAACACAAGGAGTAACAAGTGATAGTGAAAACACAATTTATATGAGACCTGAAACAGCACAAGGGATATTTTTAAATTTTAAAAATATTCAAAGAAGTTCTCGTAAAAAAGTACCATTCGGTATTGGACAAATAGGGAAATCATTTAGAAATGAAATTACACCAGGTAACTTCATTTTTAGAACAAGAGAATTTGAACAAATGGAATTAGAGTTTTTCTGTAAACCAGGAACAGAAATGGAATGGTTTAATTATTGGAAACAAGAATGTAAAAACTTCTTATTAAGTTTGGGTTTAAAAGATGAAGATATTAAACTTAGTGATCATGAAGAAGAGCAATTAAGTCATTATTCAAATGCCACAACTGATATTGAATTTAATTTCTCATTTGGATTTGATGAACTATGGGGAATCGCTTCTCGTACAGACTTTGATTTAAAAGCTCATCAAGAGCATTCAAAACAAAACCTAATGTACTTAGATCCTGAAACAAATGAAAAGTATTTACCATATGTAATAGAACCATCTTTAGGAGTTGAACGTTTATTCCTAGCCGTGTTACAAAGTGCTTACAAAGAAGAAACTTTAGAAAACGGTGATACAAGAATCAATCTACAACTATTACCTTCAATTGCACCTTACAAGGTCGCAGTTCTACCATTAATCAAAAAATATCATAAGGAAAAAGCAGATGAAATGGTGGAGTATTTATCTAAATTCATTACTGTTACTTACGATGATTCAGGTAAAATTGGTAAACGTTATAGAAGACAAGACGCAATTGGTACACCGTTTGTATTAACGATTGATGATGAAGGTGTGAAAAATGAAGTATTTACACTTCGTAACCGTGATACAATGGAACAAATCAATCTATCTAAAAAAGAATTAGTACCATATTTATTGGAAAAACTATACTACTAGTAGGGTGATAATATGGCAAGACTTAGTGATGAATTCATAAGTGAAGTATTAGATAAAACTGATATCATCGATGTAATTGGTGAAAAAGTGGCTCTTTCTAAAAAAGGAAAGAGTTATTTTGGTTTATGTCCATTTCACAATGAGAAAACTGCATCATTTAGTGTTGAGCCTGAACGTAAAATATATAATTGTTTCAGCTGTGGTGAAAAAGGGAACGTTGTTACATTCTTACAAAAAACCAACAACATCTCATTCATTGAAGCAATTGAAGATTTAGCAATAAGAGCTAACATCACAAAAGACTTTAGTGGGTTCAAAAAAGCGAATCCAAATAAAAAACTATTTGAGATTAATGAAGCAGCTAATACTTTATACAAACTATTCTTATCTAGCACAAAGTCGGGTATTGAAGCCAAAACATATTTAGTATCACGTGGGATATCAAACGATATCATCAAACACTTTGAACTAGGGCTAGCTTCTAACGAATTTGATTTACTACATAAAACGTTAACAAACCAAGGATATCTAGTAAGTGATCTTCATGATTTAGGACTCGTTAAGAAAAGCAAGAACGAACGATTCTATGATCTATTTAGAGAGCGTATCATCTTCCCAATTAAAAACGAACAAGGTAATACTTTAGCGTTTAGTGGAAGAACCTATAAAGGAAAAGACGAATCCGCAAAATATATAAACAGTCCTCAAACAAAAGTCTTTACTAAGAGTAATGTTTTATATAATATGCATAACGCAGTTAATGAAATTAAGAAAAACGATCGAGTAGTTTTATTTGAGGGATATATGGATGTTATTGCTGCCTACAAAGCAGGAGTCAAAGAAGCAGTTGCTTCGATGGGAACTTCCTTAACAAAAGATCAAGTAAAACTAATGAAAAAATATACCAACAACATCATTATCTGTTATGATGGTGATGCTGCCGGATTTGAAGCAACTGCACGCGCAGTTATAATGTTTGAGCAAGAAAAAATGAATGTAAAAATAATCACCTTACCTAACAAATTAGATCCAGATGACTACATTCAAAAATATGGAAACAGCGCATTACTAGACTATATAAACAACAAATGGATTGATCCACTTGAGTTTGAATATAAAAAAAGCAACATGAAAATAGACTTCTCTAAAATGTTAGATATAGAACACTTCAAAAAAACAATATTTGATATGATTAAAAACGCATCAAACACTGTTATAGAAGCTTACATCAAACGTTTGGCTGAAGACACAAAACTTAGCATAGAGTCGATTAGACAGGATTTTAATCAGTATACAAAAAGAAATATAAGCAATGTTCGTAATGTATATCGCAATAAAGTAGATGTACAAGATAAGTATACCTACGCAGAACGAAGATTAGTAAATTATTTCTTGGACAATAGAAAGTATTTATTTAACTATAATAAAGAATTTGGTGACATATTTCATATCAATGAAAATGTACGTCAGCTTAAAGATATCGTTGAAGACCTTTATTTAGAGAATGAGACAAAAGAAATGGACACTGTGGAAATCTATAATAGCTTTATTGAAAAGCTAACTGAGGCACAGAATGACTTCTTTAGTAATCGTTGCATTAATAAAGATTTACAATTGATTCCCAAAGAATATGACGATTTAATTGATACGATTAATGAATACCAATTTACATTAATTGTTGCACGTATGGAGCAGCAAATAAAAGAAGCACCTACTTTGCAAGAGAAAATCAAACTTGCTCAGTACAGAGATTTAAAAATCAAGGAGGAAAAATATGGACAAAGATAAAATTATTCAAGAGCTAGTGGAGATTAGCAAAGCAAAAGGGTATATAGAAGTAGCTGAAATCTTGAAGTTTGTCAAAGCAGATAGTGATGACTTTGATCTTATTACTACAGAACTTGAGAAAAAACAAGTTGATGTAGTTAGTGCAAAAGAAATGGTAAACGTAGAAGTACCGACATTAATACTAAACGATGAGTCGACTGATAATCCAGATATTGAATTGGATCCATCAATCGTACTGGATTTAAACTTTACAAAAGACATTGAAGAAGAGTTATTACATGATAAATCATTTGAATCACAAATGAGCATCAAAGTAGATGACCCTGTTCGTATGTATTTAAAAGAAATCGGTCGTGTTGAATTATTAGTTGCTGCAAAAGAAGTTGAATTAGCAACATCTATCGCAAACGCAGTAGTTGCCAAAGCACAGTTTGATGAAATGGTATCTGAAGGAGAAGAAATTTCTCCTGAATATAAACTACAAGTTGAGCAAATAATGTTCCAAGGTGAATTAGCGAAAAACAAGCTAGTTGAAGCCAACTTACGTCTTGTTGTATCAATCGCAAAACGTTACGTAGGTAGAGGAATGCAGTTCTTAGATTTAATCCAAGAAGGAAACATGGGATTAATGAAAGCTGTTGGAAAATTTGATCATACCAAAGGGTTCAAATTTAGTACTTATGCAACATGGTGGATTAGACAAGCTATCACTAGAGCAATCGCCGATCAAGCTCGTACAATCCGTATCCCAGTACATATGGTTGAAACAATCAACAAACTAGTAAGAACACAACGTCAGTTAATTCAAGAACTAAAACGCGAACCAAGACCTGAAGAAGTAGCTGAAAGCATGGGAATTAGTGTTGAGAAAGTTCAAATCATTCAAAAAGTAGCACAAGAACCAATCAGTTTAGAAAGTCCCGTTGGAGAAGAAGAAGATTCTTCATTAGGAGATTTTATACCAGATCCAGATACATTAACACCTATGGAGTTTACTTCAAAAGAAATGTTAAAACGTGAACTAGCAACTGTACTAGAAACGTTAACTGATAGAGAAGAAAAAGTATTAAGAATGCGTTTCGGTATGTTGGACGGACGTGCAAGAACACTTGAAGAAGTAGGTCGTGAATTTGGTGTTACTCGTGAGAGAATCAGACAAATTGAAGCCAAAGCACTTCGTAAATTACGTCACCCTTCTAGAAGTAAAAAACTGAAAGATTTCATGACCGGAAAATAATGAAAGAATTTCATATAATGGACTTATCAAAACGATTATTTGCTTGTGCTAGATATACTGATGGATTTCATAAACTAGCGGATATTGGTACTGACCATGCGTTCTTACCAATTCATGCAGTTCAAGAAGGATACGTAAGTTATGCTCAAGCAATTGATAACAAAGAAGGACCGTTTGTTATAGCTTTTAGTAATGTAAAGAAACGTGAATTACAGCATAAAATCAAAGTCATCAAAAGTGATGGAATTGAAAAACTTGATGATGATACTGATGTATGTGTAATTGCTGGTATGGGGGGGAGACTCATAGCAGAGATACTTACAAAACATAGCACCAAGAGTGTTAAAAGGTTTATCCTACAACCTAATAATGAAGCAGATAAAGTTCGTTCTGTCTTAATAGAGTTGAATTTTAAAATTATAGATGAATTGGTTATAAAAGAAAATCATAAATATTATGATGTCATAGTTGTTGAAAAAGGATCGAAAGAATATACAAGTTTTGAACTAATGTTTGGTCCGATTAATTTACTTCAAAAACCATTCTTCTTTATTGAAAGAATCGACAAAGAAATAAATAAATTAAAAAAGATAGTCACTAGTATTCCAGGTGACCATCAAAAGATATCAGTAATTGCTCGCATCAAACTTTTAGAGGAGGCGAAGCTATGAATGGAAAAAAAATAATTTCACTATTTGAATCTTTATATCCTAAAAGTCTTGCATATGAGTGGGATAATGTTGGTCTTCAAATAGGAACTTTGAATAAGAGGATTGAAACAATTTTACTAACTTTGGATGTTACAAAAGAAGTAATAAAAGAGGCAATTGATAATAATTGTGATTTAATCGTTGCACATCATCCATTAATCTTTTCTCCAATCAAAGGAATTCAAACAGATTCATACCAGGGGAATATCATTCAAGAACTTATTAAGAACGATATTACATTATATATCGCTCATACTAACTTTGATATATCCAATTATGGAATGGATTCGATGTTAGCTTCAATGATTGGATTGCAAAACCAATCAAACTTAGATGATGTAACTGATAATGAGGGACTAGGTAAAATAGGAACCATAAAGGAACAACCAATCAAAGAGTTTATTAAACATGTTAAGCAAGTGTTTAAAGTTGATAACGCTCGTTTTATTGGTGATCTTGATGCAACTATATCTAAAGTCGCAATATCAGGTGGTAGCGGAAGTTCGAACATCTTAAATGCAGTAAATAAAAAAGCAGACCTATTCATAACAGGTGATATTACCTATCATAAAGCTCTAGATTGCTTAAGTTACGGTATTAATACACTTGACATAGGACACTATATTGAACATCACTTCATGTATCATTTAAAAAATGTCTTAGAATCAGAAGGAGTAACATCTAAAATCCTGGCATCTAAGATCATAACAAATCCTTACAAATTTGTATAAAAAAAAAGAGTGATTTTCACTCTTTTTTTAAACTTCAGTTATAGCGTCTACAGGACAAACTACTTCACATGCACCACAATCGATACAGATGTCCTCATCTATTACAAAGATATCTCCTTCAGCAATACAATCCACCGGGCACTCAGGCACACATGCAGCACAAGCGATACAGTCAGTTGAAATTCTTCTCGACATAATAATTCCTCCTTTACAAGAATGTTTCTATGTTGTTATTCTACTCTTTATTGTTAAAAAAGTAAACCCTCTTTTTTCTAATTTATATCTTTATTTAGAAAAATTATAATTTTATTTGTTTTTATTACAAAAATATACTAATATAGAGTCGTTAACATACTTGAAAGGAATGATTTAATGTTTGGAATTGATTTTGTACCAGGACTAGTTATGGGAGTTAGAGAAGGATTAGAAGCCTTTTTAATTGTAGCTATTATGCTAGAGTATTTAAATAAAACAAAACGCTTAAATGATAAGAAAGCAGTGTATCAGGGATTAGGATTGGGTATCATCGCTTCTTTAGTAATTGGACTTGCATTATTAGGTGTTTCTAATGCTATTGGAGCCAACAGCGACAACATTGCGAAACTATGGGAATCAGTAGCAAGTTTTGTAGCACTATTATTAATTACAACATTCATATTCTTCATGCTGAAGAATAGACATAAGATAGTAAGTGACATTCAAAGTAAAATGGATGTATCGTTATCTAGAATAAGTATTATGCTACTTGCATTTGTAATGGTCGCAAGAGAAGGTGCTGAAATATCGTTATTTGTATTTGCATCAAGTGAACAAGGTTCTTACCTAGTTGGAGCTTTAAGCGGTATCATTATAGCTGGTGTATTATCATACTTAATCTACAAGTCTATGATCAAAGTAAATTTGAAAGTGATATTCAATGTCACTCTGATTTACTTAATCTTACAAGCAGGATTTATGTTTGGTTATAGTATACATGAACTACTTTCGTACTTCAAAGCTGAAGGAATACTAGAGGCATCAAATGTTATTTACACTAAGATGTTTGATTTAAGTGAAACATTTTTGAATCATAAGGAACAACCAATTGGAATAGCTTTATACGCTACTGTAGGTTGGTACTCTAAACCTGAAATTATTCAGTTCCTAGTGCAATATATCTACACAGGAACATTTATATTCCTATTCTTTAAGACAAAAAAATAGGACATATATGACTTGTTTTCTTACCGTTAATCTTGTACAATATAGAGGAGATAAATAAGGAGTGATATATATGGGACTAGGCTGGGCAATAGCAGCAATTATTGTTGCATTAATAGCTGGATTGGTATTAGGATTTTTCTTATCACAAAGATATTTTAAGAAATATTTAAGAGAAAACCCACCTGTAAATGAAGCGATGATCAGAGCAATGATGACTCAAATGGGTAGAAAACCTTCTGAGAAACAAGTTAGACAAGTTTTATCATCAATGAATGCTGCAAAATAATAAAAACCTCAAATGAGGTTTTTTTATTTGCCAAATGCAAAAAAAAAGACGATTTCTCGTCTTTTACCAAGTAACTTTGTTTTCAATACCTTTAGCTATCTTCTTATAATTCTCTTTGTGTCTATAAACAATTAAACCAAAGACAAATATGAAGAATGGTAACTCAAATAAATAGTAATTACCTTGATCAACATATGGTATTAAATTGATATCAAATGCATGCCAAATCAGTGATAATAGCACTACAGAAATTGCAATAATAGTAGAACCAAGACTTACATATTTAGTGATTTTAGTAACAATAAAGAAGAGAATCACACAAATTGCGGCCCAAATTACATTAAATCCAGTAATAATTCCCATCGTCGATGCAACTGCTTTTCCACCACGTAATCCGATGAAGATTGAGTACACATGACCAAGTGCAGCAACAACCCCAAATGCAAGAACAGGAATATACTCAATGGGTATAACACCAGCACGCATTAGCAATACAAGTAGTCCGCCTTTTAACCCGTCTAAGAAAACAACAAAAAGGCCTACTTTACGTCCTAAATGACGTATTGCGTTTGTACCTCCAGGATTCCCACTTCCGTGATCCCTGACATCAATGCCTTTAAAAGATTTACCTAATATGATAGAAAACGGGATTGACCCGATTATGTATGAAACTATCAAAAGTATGATTTCAAATATAAGTTGAACACTCATGAAAATCAACTCCTTTTCCGTAATATATTAGTCATTATAACATAGAAATATTAATTTACACTACTTTATTTGTTTTCATTTGTGTTATAATATGTAATTGTAGATACGGATAGGAAGTGTACAAGATGAGCGATAACATACAAAACTATGATGAATCGTCTATCCAAATACTGGAAGAACTAGAAGCGGTTCGTAAAAGACCTGGGATGTATATAGGGTCAACAGATTCTCGAGGATTACACCATTTAGTATGGGAAATCGTCGATAATGCGATCGATGAAGTGCTTGCAGGATATGGATCTGAAATTACTGTAACAATAAAAGAAGACAATAGTGTTGTTGTCGAAGATAACGGACGTGGTGTTCCAGTTGGAATGCATTCTTCTGGTAAAAGTACGATTGAAATTATTTATACCAAGCTTCATGCTGGTGGTAAATTTGGACAAGCTGGCGGATACAAAGTTTCTGGTGGATTACACGGTGTTGGTGCATCGGTTGTTAATGCATTAAGTGAATTTGTTGATGTTACTGTACATAGAGATGGTAAAGTTCACAACATCAGATTTTCAAATGGTGGTAGAGATATCTCTGAACTAAAAGAACTCGGTGAATCTAAGAAAACTGGAACAACGGTTTGGTTCAAACCAAACAATGAAACTTTCAGTACAACTGTATTTAGTCTTCAAACCTTAACAGAACGCTTGAGAGAGAGCGCATTTTTGCTTAAGGGTTTAAAAGTGACGTTAATTGATGAACGTTCTAAAGCAACAAAAGAGTTTATGTATAATGATGGTATCATCTCATATATAAACTTTATTAATAACACTAAGACTCCATATCATGAAGCAGCTATTATAGAAGGTGTTTCAAATTCTATTGAAGTCGACGTGGCTTTTCAGTTTGTAAAATCTTACAACGATCAAATTGTATCGTTTGTTAATAATGTTCGTACCAAAGATGGTGGAACTCATGAAACAGGATATAAATCAGCAATAACAAAACTATTCAACGAATATGGACAAAAAGTTGGTTTAATCAAAAATGGTAATAAATTAGAAGGTGCTGACATAAGAGAAGGACTAACAACAGTTCTTTCAGTTAGAATACCGGAAAATCTACTTCAATTTGAAGGACAAACTAAGAACAAACTTGGTTCGCCAGATGCAAGAAGTGCAGTTGAACAAGTTGTAACTGAGAAGATGACATATTTCCTAGAAGAAAACAATAACTTAACATATACACTAATCGAAAAAGCAATAAAAGCACAAACAGCTAGAGATGCTGCTCGTCATGCTCGTGAAGAAGCTAGATTAGAAAAAAGGAAATCAAAAAAAGAAACAAACCTTTCTGGAAAACTATCTCCTGCACAAACAAAGAATCCAGCTCGAAACGAATTATACTTAGTAGAGGGAGATTCAGCCGGAGGAAGTGCTAAACAAGGTCGAGATAGACGTTTCCAAGCAATATTACCACTGCGTGGGAAAGTTATTAATACTGAAAAAGCAAAAATTGAAGATGTATTAAAAAATGAAGAGGTAAACACTATTATTCATACTATTGGAGCTGGACTAGGTCCTGACTTTGATATGACAAAATGTAACTATAATAAAGTAATCATCATGACCGATGCGGATACAGATGGTGCCCATATACAAGTATTACTATTAACGTTCTTCTTTAGATACATGCGTGAACTTGTTGAAGCTGGAAAAGTATACATTGCTTTACCACCTTTATACAAAGTAACAAGACATGTTAACAAAAAACAACTTTCTGAGTATGCTTGGACAGATGAAGAACTAGAAGAAATGACAAAAGAATGGAAATCATATAATATTCAACGATACAAAGGACTAGGTGAAATGAATGCAATACAGTTATGGGATACTACAATGAATCCTGCAACAAGAACATTAATACAAGTGCACATTGAGGATCTTGCTGATGCAGATCAACGTATTAATGTATTAATGGGAGATAAGGTTGAACCAAGAAGAGATTGGATTGAAAGTAACGTTTCATTCACTTCTGAAGACAACTTTACGATAGGTAAATAACATGGCGAAAAAGAAAATAGCAGACATAATAGAAGCATTTGTTAACGAAAAGATCTTAGTAGAAAACTTAGAAGACATTGTTGGAGAACGTTTTGGACGTTATAGTAAATATATAATTCAGGAACGCGCATTACCTGATGTTCGTGACGGATTAAAACCAGTACAAAGACGTATCTTATACGCTATGTACAAACTTGGTATGTTTAGTAATAAACCATATAAGAAAAGTGCTCGTATTGTTGGTGACGTTATTGGTAAGTATCATCCACATGGTGATACGTCAGTATACGACGCAATGGTGCGCTTGAGCCAAACATGGAAGCAAAGAGAAATCTTAATAGATATGCATGGGAATAATGGTTCTGTGGATGGAGATAGCGCAGCAGCAATGCGTTATACCGAAGCAAGAATGTCAAAAGCAAGTGAATACTTACTGAAAGACATTGACAAAAGAACAGTAGATTTCATTCCCAACTTTGATGATGAAGAATATGAACCAACTGTATTACCTGCTCGTTTCCCTAACTTACTAGTTAATGGAGCATCAGGAATCAGTGCTGGTTATGCAACTGATATTCCTCCTCATAATCCTAGAGAAGTTATTAATGCTGTTATTAAACGTTTGGATAATCCAGACATGACACCTGAAGATTTAATTAAAATTATGAGAGGTCCAGATTTCCCTACAGGAGGAATCGTTCAAGGTAGAGACCAAATCATACAAGCTTATAGAACTGGTAAAGGAAGAATATTCATACGAAGTCAAACTCAAATTGAAGATCAATCTATTATCGTAACTGAAATTCCATACGAAGTGAACAAAGCAGTACTTGTTCGTAAAATTGATGATATTAGAATCAATAAACAAATTGATGGAATCAAAGAAGTTAGAGATGAATCGGATAGAGAAGGATTACGTGTAGTAATCGATGTTAAAAAAGGCTTTGATCCTATTAACATTGAAAACTTTTTACATAAAAAAACAAACTTATCTAAATCATATAACTATAACATGGTTGTAATTAACAATAAACGACCAATGTTACTAGGGGTAATACCTATACTAGATGCATATATTTTACATCAAAAAGAGGTAGTTACTAATAGATCTAATTATGAACTTAGAAAAGCTCAAAAAAGATTACATATAGTCGAAGGTATCATAAAGTTATTAGATATAATCGATGATGTTATCGCCTTAATCAGGGCTTCGAAAAACAAAAAAGACGCAAAATCAAAATTAATCAAAAAATATGGTTTCAGTGAAGAACAAAGTGAAGCAATCGTAATGTTACAACTTTACAAATTATCATCAACTGATATTAATGAATTAGAAGTTGAACAAGCAGAATTAGATGCAATTATTGAGAAATTGAAAATCATCTTAAGTAACGAAGTACAACTAGAAGACGTTATTAAACTAGAACTTAAGGAAATTCAAAAAAGGATTACTACTAAACGTGTTAGTAGAGTCGAAGAAGAAATAGAAAAAATAGTAGTATCAGAAGAAACACTTCTAAGTGAAGAACGTCTATTTGTAGGGGTTTCATGTGCTGGATATATAAAAGCTTCTAAACCGAAGTCATATAACACCACAAAGAAAGCTCAAGTTAAAGATAATGATTCATTGTTATTTGAAAATGAAGTGTCATCACTAAGCACATTATTACTATTCACAAATAAAGGGAATTATGTATACATACCAGTATTCAAACTTCCTCAATACAAATGGAAAGACCTTGGTACTCATATAAACAATATCGTTCAATTAGAGACTGATGAGGAAATTATCAAAGTAATTAACGTTCCTGATTTCAGTGAAGAGAAGTATTTATTGTTTGTTACTAGAAACAATTTAGTTAAACTTACAAAACTCCATGAATTTGATGTATCAAGATACAACAAAACAATAAAAGCAATTAAACTGAACACATCTGATGAAGTAGTTTCGATTGATACTACTACCTCAATTGAAAAAGAAGTACTGATTTTCGCTAACAATGGACAAGTGCTAAAATTCAACTTATCTGAGATTCCTGTAACAGCTACTACAGCTAAAGGTGTTAAAGGTATGAACTTAGCAGCAACGCAAAAATTATCAGCTGGTATTATATTAGAAGATCATAATGTTTTAATCATTCTAACAAATCGTGGAACGATTAAAAGAACAGATCCAATTATAATTCCTAAGAAGAAACGTACGAATAAAGGATTCCAAGTTTATAAAGTTGTTAAGTCAAATCCATATCTGGTTAAAGATGTATGTTTGATGAATGCAACTCAATACAAGAACAAAGTGCAAATCAGAATTAACACTGATTTACAGCTTGTAACTACTACTGCTTTTGATATAAAAATTGACAAAACAGAAAATGGAAAACAATTTGTTAAGAAAACAGAAGGTACTCCACTTTACATAAATATTGAACAGGTAGAAGTAGATGCTTCTTTAGGACAAATCAGTGAATATAAAAAAGCTGATGATATCGAAGTAGTACAACAGCAATTGTTTAAATAAAAAGCAGTGATTTCACTGCTTTTTTTATTATAGTCATAAAACTGACTATGACTACAAATAAAATCCAAAAGTGTTGATTTTTGCTCTAAATATAGTAAAATAGAGTGTGTATTGATATGTTTGGAGGGATTGACTATGAATAGTATAAATAACATAGAGCGTGCTCAAATACCATACGATATAATTAGTAATTATATTAGACTGTACAAGTCGATTGGAAATAACCATTATAACCACAAAATACTTGAGACAGATAATACTGTAATGGTGCGCCAAACAATAGCGAAAGACGTGCAATTTTTTGCACTAATTTTCAATGTCAGTATTGCAGAGGGAAGAATTAAGTCCTTAATATATAAAGGTGTACTACCTAAGAACAAAGATGAGAGGTTGATAATCAACCTTCATAACGCATTCACTAAAATTCATAATGAAATTTCAACGTTTGAACTTCTGCCTACAGAAATCTTTGATATGCTACACTTTTTGTTTAGCGATGTCGTTTCAGAGAAGAAATTGCAATTTAATAAAGTTCAAAAAACCACTAAGAAAGTTACATTATTATCTAGTAATTACACATCAAAACGTGATACACTAGAAGAGTTAATCGCAAGATTTAATGAGATAAAAAAGGAAAACAAGTTTGAGGTTTCATATTTAATAGTTAGCTTTTATATAGATTTCTTAAAATCTGATATATTTACAGACAAAAATAGAGAAATTGCATTGGTGTTATTATATATATTATTGGTAAC
>SDWO01000077.1 GCA_004195325.1 Candidatus Izemoplasma acidinucleici
GCTTTTACTAAATAATCATTCATTGTTATCACCTTTTCGTATTATATCACTTAATTATTATAAATAAAATCAAACACATTGCAATATCTTTTGAAATTTAATACAATAGATATGATTTACTGAAAGAGTGATAATATGTTTAAAATAGGAAAATTCGAAATAAAGAACAAGGTAGTAATGGCTCCACTGGCTGGAGTTTCCAACATTGCCTTTAGAAGTATTGTGAAAGAATTTGGTGCTGGACTTATTTATAGTGAAATGGTGAGTGACAAAGCTTTAACCTTTCGAAATGAAAAAACAATGAAGATGATTCGTGTTACTGAGGAAGAACGTCCTTTAGTTATGCAAATCTTTGGTTCTGATATAGAAAGTATGATCCATGGTGCGAAGATATTAGATGATGAATCAAACTGTGATATCATTGACATTAATTTTGGGTGTCCAGTAACTAAGATAGTTAAAAGTGGAGCTGGAAGTAGACTTTTACAAGACCCAAACAAAATATATGATATTGTTAAAGCAGTTGTAGATAATGTTAAGAAACCAGTCACTGTTAAAATAAGAATTGGTTGGAATTATGATTCAATCAACGACGTGGAAGTCGCCAAACTATGCGAAAAAGCAGGAGCGCAAGCAATCGCGGTACATGGTAGAACAAAAACTCAAATGTATAGTGGTAAAGCAGATTGGTCTCGTATAAAAGCTGTAAAAGAAGCTGTTACTATTCCTGTAATTGGGAATGGAGATATTCTAACACCCGAAGATGCAAAACGAATGATTGATGAAACTGGTTGTGATGCAGTAATGATTGGTAGAGGAACCTTAGGGAATCCTTGGCTAATTAAGCAAGTGGTAGATTATTTAGAAACAGGCAGTTATCAGAAAGAGATTAGTATAGATGAAAAGATAGACTATATATTAGATCATATGGAAAGACTTATCGAATTAAAAGGTCTTAAACTAGCGATTCTAGAAATGAGAAGTCACGCTGCATGGTATATCAAAGGGATGCGAGGAGCAACAAATATTAAAAGAGAAATATCACAAATTAATGATAAAGATAGTTTGATTAAGTTGCTAAATAATTACCGAGATTATTTAAAAAGTGAATAAGAATTACACCTTCAAAATTTATTGTATAAAGTGGTACAATAGATTAGGAGGTGTTTTTAATGAAAATTAAAGTATTCTTATCAAAAAGGTTAAATGTAGTAGTTTTTGTAACACTAATTTTCCTAATCTTAACACCATTAATAACCGTTGTTATACCAAATTACTTATTTGATCAAAGAATTGATTCCGTTGAAGAAAGATTAAAAGAACTAACTTATCAATATCAAGAAGTTCAAGAACTTAAAGGTTCTGAGAATCTATATATATATGATAATGGAACATCATCATTATTAACATCAACAGGTTATTTAACTGTTATTAATTTTGAAATAGAAGAGCATTTAATTCACTGGAGTGAACTACAACTAGATAAATTCGAGCAAAACGAATCAGAAGTTTTTTACCAAGATGATTTTAGAAATGAGCAATATGTATACTATATTCGCGTTTTAGATGATGAAATGTATGTCATTGCTTTTGTTGATACATTTACAATACATAACTTTGTTGATTCATTGAGTTTTTATAGTTTAGTACTTATAATATTCGTTTTTATGGCAACACTATTATTATCAATGACTGTTTTATCGAGCGGCTTAGTTAAGAAATATTCATTATACGACCCAATTACGCAGTTAAATACAAAAATTGCCTTCATCCATTTCTTTGGAAAGAAAAGCAACAAAGATAAATATATTACATACCATAACTTATCCAACCTAGATGATATATTGGATTCTTGTGGACTTAGATATAAACCAAATGTATTAAAAATGGTAAAAATGAATTTATTAAGCAATTATAGTTTTGAGAATATTTTCCAACTGTCTGATAGTGAATATATTATCATTTCAGCAGACGAGTATATAGTTACTAATGAGATTTCAGAAGTTTTAAATAGAGTGATAATAGAAGATGCACCAGTACCTTACAACATAACTGTTAAAACTGTTAAAGTACAAAAAGAAATTATGAGTAACATCAGTGCTGAAACATTGATTATGCGCATGAACTACGCGTTTTCTGCTATCAACAACACAAAACAACCATCAATTACGATGGATGCAAAAATACTTGAAGAGATGGATATGGAGGTTTATTATCAATCTCATCTAGAGAATGCAATAAAAAATAATGATCTAATTAATGTATACCAAGTTAAGGTAAATCCTAAAAGTGGAATTGTAATAGGTGCAGAAGCACTAAGTAGGTGGATTGATAAAGGAGTAATGATTTATCCATCAAAATATGTAAACTTAGCAGAAACAACAGGTTTAATATATGATTTGGATGTTTTATCATTTCAAAACAGTTGTAAGATGATTAGAACATTACTAGATAGAAAGGTAATTAACAGTTCATTTAAACTATCTTGTAATTTCTCACCAATTACACTGAAAAACATGAACATAGAACTGGTTAAAGACACTATTGCAGAGAACAACATCGAAGCTAAGTATTTAAGTTTTGAGGTAACAGAAAGTGTTTCTCTTGAATATGAGGTAATTAAAGGGTTTCTTGATGAAGTAAAAGAACTTGGAATTAGTATCGAAATAGATGATTTTAGTGCAGGGAACTCCTCATTCACAGTTTTACCATTATTAAACGCAGATTATGTTAAACTTGATATGGCAATCTTACCTGTGAATTTTGAAGATAAGACTGAGATTTTAATATATGAATCACTTGTCGAAGTTTCAAAGAAACTTGGATTGAAGATTATATCAGAAGGTGTTGAGAACGAAAAACAAGTAGCGTTTCTGAAGGGGTTATCTGTTGAAGGAATACAGGGATACTACTATTCTAAGCCAATAATGGAAGATAAGTTCATTGAGTATTTAATAGAAAATAAAATAAAAAGTTCTACGAATTCGTAGAACTTTTTTCTTGGATATAATCAGCGTACTTTGATAGTTGTAACGGGTTTAACTCGACAGTTATTAATGTTCCTTCATTAACATACTCTCTATGTAAGATATGTGTTTCTTCATTAAAGTAAGAGATTAATTCCCCATCATTGAACGGTATTAGTAGAGTAACATTTGTTAAATCGGTAAATAGTTCTTGTTCAATAAAGTCTAATACAGTTTTAATTCCTGATTCTTGAAGTAGTGAAACAGTCACATTTGGAAAGTGTGAAGTCTTAATATCTGTGCTAAATAAATCACATTTATTGTATACATACAGCGTAGGTATATCGTGAACTCCAATTTCCTCTAGTGTTTTATTCGTTACTTCAATCTGGTTTTCGTGGTATGCATGTGATGCATCTACTACATGAATAAGATAATCAGCCTCTGTAATCTCTTCTAACGTTGATTTGAATGAATCAACTAGATTATGTGGGAGATTGGATACAAAACCAACTGTATCGGTAATTAAGAACTGTTTATGAGAGTTTAATTCAATTTGTCGTGTCGAAGTTTCTAATGTTGCGAACAACATGTCTTTAACAAATACTTTTTTATCGATATCTTTTTCTGTGATTTCGATTAATTTGTTTAATAGTGTTGATTTACCAGCATTTGTATAACCTACTATAGCGACTTTCTTTATGTTTGCCTTGTTTCGGTTTCTTCTTTGTATTTTTCTAGATTTTACAACTTCATCCAGTTCAGCAAGCAATCTAGCTTTTTCATGATCTATTCTTCTTTTGTCTAGTTCTAGTTTTTTCTCACCAGGTCCACGTGATCCGATACCACCTTGTTGACGGTTTAAAGATTCAGTTAATCCTTTTAATCTTGGTCGTAAATAGTTTAACTGAGCGATTTCAACTTGAAGCATTGCTTCTTTAGTTTTAGCTCTTGTTGCAAATATATCTAAAATCAGAATGGTTCTATCTATTACTCTAACATCTAATATATTTTCTAGATTTCTAACTTGAGATCCTGATAATTCATTATTAAAAATAACCATATCTGCATCTAGATTATCTACATAAGTTTTTATTTCATCTACTTTACCTTTACCTACATAAGTAGGTGGATTTATTTTATTCATTTGTTGTGTCATACTATATACTACTTCTAATCCGCTTGCTTGAGCCAAATTATCAAGTTCTTCCATATAGTAATCTGTCATTCTATCGCGTTGTATGTTAGCACCAACTAATATTACTTTGTTCATGATTATCACCTCTATAGTTATTGTATCATAAAAAAAGGCGCTATTTAGCGCCTTTTAATTATAATCCACATTTAAGTTGTGCGTTACAGTTGGTACAAGTGTGGCATCCACCTAAGTTTTCTACTGTTCCTTCTAAACATATAGGACAGATGTCTCCGGCTTCAACTCCGATGTTTCTATCTTGTCTATCACTACGAAGGCCAAGTGTTTTAGAGGCTTTTGGCTCTTTCTTTTCTTCTTCAAGCTCGATACCAAATTCAAGGATATCAACTTGTTTTGGAGATGATATTTTTTCTTCATCATCTTTTGAAAGAGTTAATACTTGAGAGTCTCTTGAACCATCAACGTATACTGTTCCACCTTTAGCTCCACCTTTGTATAATCTCATGTATACTTTTTCTACTTCTTCAACGCTATATCCTTTTGGAGCGTTTACTGTTTTACTAATTGAGCTGTCTACCCAGTTTTGGATAACACATTGAACATCAACGTGATCTTCAGGCGCTAATTCCATTGCGCTAACAAATGTATCAGGTAATGTATCTTTAGTTAACTCTGGGTGATACGCTAAGAATTCTTCTACAACAGGAGCATTCACTTCAATAAATTTACCTAGACGTCCACTACGGAAGTATGTAAATGCGAAATATGGCTCTAATCCTGTTGATACTCCTACCATAGTTCCAGTAGAACCAGTTGGAGCAATTGTTAATAAGTGTGAATTTCTAATACCGTGTTGTCTAATTCCTTCACGGATATCTTCTGGTAATTTTTTCATATAACCACTGTCTAAGAATAATTCAATACTTCCTTGTTCTTCAAGGAATGGGAATGATCCTTTTTGTTTGGCGATTTCAATACTATTTCTATATGATTCTGTTGCGATGAATTTGAATAATTTATCAACAAGTTTATTGGCTTTTTCACTACCATAACGGTTGTTTGTCCAGATTAGTAAATCATGTAATCCCATGATTCCTAGACCAACACGACGCTCACCTAAAGCTTGTTTCTTGTTTTCATCTAAGAAGTAATGTGTTTTATCGATTACATTATCTTGCATTCTAATAGCTGTCTTAATTGTTTGTTTTAATTTATCCCAATCAACAACACCATTGGCGCGGTCTACCATGTTTGCTAAGTTTAGAGCAGCAAGGTTACAAACGCTATATGGGGCAAGTGGTTGTTCACCACAAGGATTAGTACAAACTACTTTTTGATTGTATCCTTTGGCATTCGTCATTTCATTTGCGTTATCAATAAAGAAAATACCAGGTTCAGCACTATATGTAGCGCATATATTGATTAAGTTCCATAATTCTTTTGCTTTGATTGTACGGAATGTTTTAACAGGGTATCCTAATTTTTCCCATTCTCGAACATCACCAACATGCATCCATTCATCATCGTATGCTTGTTTTGTATCTCCATCATATGAATCCACATCTGGGAATCTTAATGGATAATCAGTATCTGCTTCAACAGCATCCATAAAGTCTTTTGTGATAGCAACACTAATGTTTGCTCCACTTAAGAATTCTGGGTTATTAACTTCATAATGTCCACCTTTGTTGATTCTAGCAAAGGCTTGATCGACGATTTGTTTGTTGAATACACCTGGAGTTAATTTATTTTGTTCTAAAATATATTCATTAATTTGAATCTCTGATTCTGTAAGAGGAACAAATTTTAATTTATTTTTAGCTGCTTGAACTATAGATTGATCTTTAATAGTATCAATTAAGAACTGTAATATCGTTGGATTTTGCATTTTTGATATGATAAATTCAACAATATCAGGATGCCAATCATGCATCATTATCATTTGAGCACCACGGCGACTTCCACCTTGTTCTACTAAATGTGTTAATTCACTTAAATCATGCAACCAGCTTACTGCTCCACTTGATTTACCGTTAACGCCTTTAGCTAAAGAGTTTTTAGGGCGTAAAGTTGAACCATTTGTTCCAACACCACCACCACGACTCATAATTTCCATAACTTGTTTTCTATGATCACTTATTCCACCACGTGAATCATGGATATGTGGCATAACAAAACAATTGAAGTATGTAACGTTAGTTTTGCTACCGGCTCCAAATAATACTCTACCAGCTGGTACCAAGTTTAAATTTGATACTTCATGATAGAATTCATCTATTGTTTCTTTGCTCTCATCTTCCCCAAGATGATGTGCCAAACGCATTGCGATTTGCTCAAAAAACAACTCTAACGGTTTGTCTAATTGACGCTTATTACGTATGATAACGCCGTCTTTGTCCGCATCTTCAGCATTACTCAAAGAGTCTGCTTCGACTTTAACGTGAACATTATCTCCGTCTATCTTAACTACGTTTCCGATTCCACGACTTGGGAACTTTGGATCGTTTTTTACAATAGAAATTACTAGGTCTCCTACACTTAAAGTACTTAAAGTTAAATCTTTTTGAGTATAACGGTCTAACATTACTAACCTAGATACTCCTTCAAATGTTCTTTCCATGTCTTTAGTTATAGTAAAAAGATGTGGGAATCCACTCTTG
>SDWO01000041.1 GCA_004195325.1 Candidatus Izemoplasma acidinucleici
AAATACTTAGATGATCAAGGAATTATTATTCCTGGAGCTGAAGTATTTGAAGGCGATATCTTAGTAGGTAAAGTCACTCCTAAAGGTCACACAGAACCAACTCCAGAAGATAAACTATTATTAGCTATCTTTGGTGAAAAATCACGTGAAGTTAGAGATACATCACTACGTGTACCACATGGTGGTGGAGGTATCGTACAATCAGTTAAACATTTCAGTAGAGCCAACAAGGATGAATTAGGTCCAGGTGTAAATGAAGTTGTTAGAGTATATATTGTACAAAAACGTAAGATCAATGAAGGAGATAAAATGGCAGGACGTCATGGTAATAAGGGAGTTATCTCGAAAATATTACCAGTAGAAGATATGCCATTTATGGAAGATGGAACACCAGTAGATATTATGTTAAATCCACTTGGAGTACCATCACGTATGAACATCGGACAGGTACTTGAGATTCACTTAGGTATGGCTGCCAAAAGATTAGGTGTTCATGTTGCCACTCCGGTATTTGATGGAGTTAAGAATAGCGATTTAGAAGAAATCATGGCTGAATCTGGAATGAAACCAACAGGTAAATTCAAGTTAGTAAGTGGACAAACTGGTAGACCATATGATAATGACATCTCTGTAGGTGTTATGTATATGATCAAACTAGACCACATGGTTGATGATAAATTACATGCTCGTAGTGTTGGACCGTATACATTAGTTACGCAACAACCAATGGGTGGTAAAGCACAAAATGGTGGACAACGTTTCGGAGAGATGNNNNGATAAATTACATGCTCGTAGTGTTGGACCGTATACATTAGTTACGCAACAACCAATGGGTGGTAAAGCACAAAATGGTGGACAACGTTTCGGAGAGATGGAAGTTTGGGCACTTGAAGCATATGGTGCTGCATACGCATTACAAGAAATGCTTACTGTTAAGTCAGATGATATTATCGGACGTAACAAAGTATTCCGCGCAATCGTTGATGGAAAATCAATTCCAGAACCAAGTTTACCAGAATCATTTAGAGTATTAACAAGAGAACTACAAGCATTGGGTATTTATGTTGAATTAATCAACAAAAAAACTGGTGTTAACGAAGCAAATAAATCATTAGTTAACGAAGAATCTGAAGATTATATAACAAAATACGGATTTGAGTCTTAAGAAAGTAGGGTGATTTTATGAGTCAAAAATATTCACACTTAAAAATCAGATTGGCATCTCCTGAGGAAATCAGAGGTTGGTCATTTGGTGAAGTAAAAAAACATGAAACGATAAATTATCGTACTTTAAAGCCTGAAAAAGACGGTTTATTCTGTGAAGTTATCTTCGGTCCACAAAAAGACTTCCAATGTTCTTGTAACAACAAGTCAAAAAGAAGTTCTCAATCAGGTAAAAAATGTCCTGTTTGTGGAGTGGAAATTACAGAGTCAAAAGTTAGACGTGAACGTATGGCACATATCGAGTTAGCTGCTCCTGTAGTACATACTTGGTATTTAAGAAATTCACCGTCTCGTTTAGCAACATTATTAGACATTAAAGCAAAAGATTTAGAAGAGGTTGTATACCTAGCTTCGTACATCGTTATTGAGCCAGGAGATACAGATCTTCAATATATGCAAATCTTAAGTGAAGCTGAGTATTCTAAAAGATATATGGAATACGGATCTCGCTTTAGAGCATTATCAGGTGCAGAAGCTGTAAAAGTTTTACTAAGAAAACTTGATCTAAAAAAAGAATCAATGATTCTTAGAAAAGAACTTGGTAACGCATCAAAACAAAAACGTCAAAAAATCATCAAACGTTTGGCTGTAGTAGAAGCATTCGCAAATTCAGATAACAAACCAGAATGGATGGTACTTGATGTACTTCCAGTAATTCCACCGGAATTACGTCCAATGGTTCAATTAGATGGTGGACGTTTCGCAACAACCGACCTTAATGATTTATACAGACGTATCCTAAACAGAAATAACCGTCTGAAAAGACAGTTTGAACAACATGCTCCACACTTAATTACTAAAAATGAGAAACGTATGTTACAAGAAGCTGTTGATGCATTAATTGACAACTCTAAACGTGGAAGAAAAGTAGTAGTTGAGAAAAACAGACCACTAAAATCATTAAGTGATTTATTACGTGGGAAGCAAGGTCGTTTCCGTCAAAACTTACTAGGAAAACGTGTTGATTATTCAGGACGTTCAGTTATCGTAGTAGGACCAACATTAGAAATGTACCAATGTGGATTACCAAAAGAAATGGCTATTACATTATTCAAGCCTTTCGTTATCAAAGAATTAATTGAAAGAGATATCGCTAATAACATTAGAAGTGCAAAACGTATGATTGAACTTCAAACTGATGATCGTATTTGGGCTGTACTTGAAGATGTAATTAGAGAGCATCCTGTATTATTAAACCGTGCACCTACGCTACATAGACTTGGTATTCAAGCATTTGAACCAATTCTAGTAGAAGGAAAAGCAATCAGACTTCATCCTTTAGTAACAACAGCATTCAACGCCGATTTTGATGGTGACCAGATGGCTGTCCATGTTCCTCTAAGTGAAGAAGCACAAGCTGAAGCGCGTGTATTAATGTTAGCTTCAAACAATATCTTGAACCCTAAAGATGGTAAACCAATCGTTACTCCTTCACAGGATATGGTACTAGGTAACTACTACTTAACAATGGAGAAACCAGGGGAATCAGGTGAAGGTAAAGTATTTGGTGATTATGATGAAGCAACTATTGCTTACGAAAATAATCTAATTACTTTACATACAAGAATCGCTATCAAAGGTAATGCACTTGGTAATGCACCATTAACACAAGAACAAAGAGAAGGTTACTTATTAACTACTTATGGTAAATTAACATTTAATCAAATCTTACCAAGAACATTTGCTTACTTAAATGAGCCAACTCTTACTAACTTACAAAAACAAAAAGATCCTGTAACTGGAGAAGAACGTTACATAACTCCAAGTAAATATTTCGTTCCAAAAGGAACAAATATTAAAGAAACAATCAAGAATATGGACAAAGTTTCTCCATTCAAAAAAGGATTCTTATCAAACATTATCTCTGAAGTATTCATTGTCTTCAAAATCAATGAAACATCAAAAATGTTAGATAAACTTAAAAATCTTGGATTCTACTATTCAACAATAGCTGGAATCACAGTATCTGCAAGTGATGTAAAAGTATACTCAGGTAAAATCGCTGAAGTAGAAGCAACACAAGCGATTGTTGATGAATTACATGTACAATATAATATGGGTCTTTTAACAGACTATGAACGTTATAAATTAGTTATCAAAGAATGGGCTGAAGTTAAAAATAGAATCCAAAAAGGATTAATGAAAGAACTGAAATCAGATAATCACATCTTCATGATGAGTGACTCTGGAGCTCGTGGTAACGCATCAAACTTTACGCAGTTAGCTGGTATCCGTGGATCAATGGCTAACACAAAACGTGAGGGACTAAATAAAGCTTATAACATTAAAGCTGGAATCAAATCTACTATCGAATTACCTGTAAAATCTTCATTCATTGAAGGTCTTACAATGAGTGAGTTCTTTATCTCTACTCATGGGGCACGTAAGGGTTCTACCGATACAGCCTTAAAAACAGCCGATTCAGGTTATTTAACAAGACGTTTAGTAGATGTATCACAAGAATTAGTAATTACTGAAGATGATTGCGGTACTAAGAAATCAACTACTGTAAGAGCTATTACACATGTATCAGATGGAAAAGTAATTGTTCCATTTATCGACCGTTTAATCGGACGTTATAGTCAACAAGATCTAGCACATCCAGAAACAGGAGAAATCCTAATTTCTAAAAACGGATACATTACTGATGAAGTTGCAAAACAAATCACTGATGCTGGAATCACTGAAATGCGTATCAGAAGTATATTTACTTGTGATAGCCAATCAGGAATCTGTAAAAAATGTTACGGACAAAACTTATCTACAGGAGACGAAGTTGAAGTTGGGGAAAGCGTTCAAGAGTTATTCGAAGCACGTACACCGAAAGGTAAAGCTATTATTTCTGAATTCAACGGTACAATTAGCGAAATTGAGCGCGTTGAGGAACGATTTAAAGTTACTGTTGAAAACGGATTTGAAGAACAAGTTTATGAAACAAATAGTGGTGTAACTTTACTTGTAACTGAGGGTGAAGATGTATTAGCTGGACAAAAAATTACTGATGGATCTATCGATCCAAAACAATTACTGAAAGCTACAGATGCTGAAACAACACAACAATATGTTTTAAAAGAAGTTCAAAAAGTATATCGTGCACAAGGAATTGAAATCTCAGATAAACATATCGAAATCATCATTCACCAAATGATGAAAAAAATAAACATTGTACTTGAAGGAGATACATTACTTCTTCCAGGACAACAAGTTTCAATCAGAGAATTCAAAGAAGCCAACAAACTTGTATTACAAGGTAGATTGAATCCAGCGAAAGGACGTCCTGTATTACTAGGTATTACAAGAGCGTCATTACGTAGTGAATCATTCTTATCTGCTGCATCATTCCAAGAAACAACAAGAGTACTTACAGATGCTGCAATACATGGTAAATTGGATCCTTTAATAGGATTAAAAGAAAATGTAATTATTGGGGGACTTATCCCTGCTGGAACTGGTATCCTAAAAGATACTAAATTCACATATGAGAAACCTGATTTAGAAGAACCAGAAGTAGTAGAAGAAATAGTCGTTGAAGATGAAAATCCATTCGTACTAGAAGAATACAATTTCTAATTAAATAAAACACCTTCATTCGAAGGTGTTTTTTTATGTTATAATATGAAAAGCGAGGTGTTTTGATATGAAAAAACAGTTTATCCAATTATCAGTAATTATGGTTGTATTTCTTGTACTAACAATTGTAAGTTATCTATTTAATGCTCCAATGGAAGTTAAGATTGCTGGAATCGGTTTAACACTTTTATTTGTTGTTATTATTCCTGTATCCATGTATGAGCACATGCATAAAAATAGATTTATCGATGTAAAACTAAAATCTTTTGATGATTATATCAAGAACGTTTCATATCAACCATTTATAGAAAATGATTCATCATTTACTAATCGAATTGGAGTTAACGAAAAACAAAAGTATTCAATGTTCAACAATATACTTAAAGGAATCTACAAAGAGCGTAAAGTTACCATTTCACAGTATGCAATCCAGTTAGATTTAGGAGAAAAACTTTCTGAGTATGAGTACTACACTGGATTTTATGTTAAAGTAGATGCCGAATTAGATATACCATTTAATTTGGTTATCAATAGTAATACAGATATTTCAACAACTGATTTACCATCAAGAACAAAAGAACATATTTCAAATTTCATTGAAGAACTTGGACATACAGATGAAACACATATTACCACAAACTTAATTATTTTGCTCAGTGATAGTAAAATAGAAGTTTTCATTGATGGATTTACACCATTTACTATGATTGATAAGAAAAGTAAATACATGAAATATATTAAAGAACTATTTGTAGAAGTGGATAGAGTACTCAACATAGTAAATTCATTAAATAGTAAATCATAACTTTTGCTGCATTTTTTAACAAATTAAAACACCTTCATTTGAAGGGGTTTTAATTTCTCTTTGAAGTAAATTTACTTACCTAATAATGTATATTTACAAATAAGTATAATATGTTATAATTAAGTGATAATATTACTGGAAGGAGATAAGATTATGGCATTTTGTAAGAGTTGTGGAACAGAGTTTTCATCGAATCAAAAGCAATGTTCTAATTGTGGAAGAGTAGTTAATAAAACTACATCAGGATCAATTGACAATGGTGGTTTTGGTTGGGGATTATTAGGATTTTGTATACCAATTGTTGGTTTGATTTTGTATCTTGTTTGGAAAGATGAAAAACCAAATACAGCAGGAGCTGCAGGAACTGGAGCACTGATTGGATTTGTACTGGGATTCATAGTAGGTATTATTCAAGTAGTAGCACTAGGAAGTATAGTTTAAATATAAATAGGACAGGTAAATCTTGTCCTATTTAATATAGGAGGGGTAATATGGAGTTTTGCATCGATTGTGGAAAAGAACTTTCGGATAAGGAAATGAGATGTACCCGTTGTGGTAGACCTAGGAATAATCAAAAAGTCTTACCTGTAGTTAACAAAGGTGGGTTTGGATGGTTTCTGATTGGGACTTTAGCACCTATAGCGGGGTTAGTATTATATTTAATGTGGAGAATTGAGAAACCTAGGGCGGCAAAAGGTGCAGGTCTAGGAGCGATTATAGGATCGATATTGTTTGTTGTACTATATATAGCTATGATCGTATTTATTGTTTTTATAGAAAGGGAAGGTTACTAATATGGCTTATTGTCAAAAATGCGGTACTGAAAAAGAGTATCCATATGGAAAATGTTATGAATGTGGGTTTCAACCAAATCATCCTGAAATGAAAAACAATGCTGTTGACGAGGGTGGATTTCTATGGGGATTATTAGGATTTTGTGTTCCTGTGGTCGGATTAATTCTTTATTTAATCTGGAAAGACGAACGTCCAAAAACTGCTCTTGCAGCTGGTAAAGGTGCCTTAGCATACTTAATATTCGGAGCAGTAGTATTTGTACTTTATATATTGTTTTTTGGGCTTCTTTTCACGTTTGCTTATTAACTTAGGAACGGCTCAAAGAGGTTACTCATATGTATTGTGAATATTGTGGTCGAAAATTCAAAAAACGATGTAACTGTATTCATACAAATAAAATTGGAAATATTGAAGTGTACTCTATTCTCTTTTTTAGCGTAAGCGTTTCGGCATTGATATTTGCTTATGCTCTTAAGTTAAATGATTTTGTAATTTCAGAATTTCCATATTTTCAATCGGGTAGTATTAGCTTAAGTATAATCATTACAGTACTTTTGGTAGTATCATTAGTATTTAAAAGGAACTATATTACTATCTTTTTTGGATGTCATCAGAAGTGCAACAGGACTTTGAAATTTAAGGATTCCTATTTTGTTATATGTGCCAGATGTACTGGGATATTTGTGGGGATTTATTTTTCAATGTTTCTATTTGTTTTAAAGATTCCATCATTATGGTTCATGATATTAGCTATTCCAATGTTATATGACGGGATTCGACAATACAAAACTAAGTATGTAAGTAATAATTCTAAACGTATTATTACTGGTATTTTATTTGGACCAGCACTTGTTTTGATTTATAGTTTAAGCAATTACCTAGTACTTTATATCGCGACGTTATTTGTTTTATAACAAATGACGTTTTTTATAGTAAAATGTTAGAAAGCATTATACATTATGGGCTCAAATAAAAAAGAGTGAAAATCACTCTTTTATTTTTGATATAATGCATAAGCAAGTGTTACAATCCCAACCGAGATTACCCATGTACTTCGTTTATAAAGACCAATCTGACAACGAAACTTAACTTTTCCTAATAGTGTATATACAAGGAATTTGATCTCTTCACCTTCAGAGTATCTATCATGCCCTCTTTTTTTTGCAGAGTAGCAAATTACTTGTTTCTCTACACCACTTTGACTAATAACTGTAGCATAAGGATAACAGTATCTACTAGACTTTCTAGTCTTGTTTTTGACTCTAGTAATAAACCCGATCTCAGTCTGTGCAAACTTAAACAGTAATAAGTCTTTTATAGCCAACACTAGACCTAATGCTAATATCCCTATCCCAATATAAATTATATTTTCTTCCATAGTTCCTCCTAATGTATCATATGTAAATATTATACCATTTTAACACACAATATAACCATTAAATTTAATGTAAAAATTGTTGTATACCTATTGAATAAAACGGAGGTATTTGTTACTATATACAAGGAAATAAATAAATTTAAAAAAAGTGCAACAAAATTATTGACACGCCTGCATCAGTGGTATATAATAACTATGCTATTAACATAGAAAAACATACGGGTTTACACTTTAAGCCCTATATTTTACGGCGAAAGTGAACCACCTGGTAATGTGGAACAAAAAGTTTGAAAGGAGGAAACCATCAAATGCCTACAATTAATCAATTAGTTAGAAAAGGAAGACAAAACAAAATTAGAAAAAGTAAATCACCTCATTTAGCGTTTGGATTCAATTCATTGAAAAATGAAAGAACAAATAACCCAAGCCCACAAAAAAGAGGAGTTTGTACTCGTGTTGCAACGATGACACCTAAAAAACCTAACTCGGCTTTACGTAAATACGCTCGTGTTAGATTATCAAATGGAATTGAAGTTACTGCATACATTCCTGGTATCGGACATAAGTTACAAGAACATAGTGTTGTATTAATCCGTGGAGGTCGTGTTAAAGACTTACCGGGTGTTAAATATCACATCGTACGTGGTACATTAGATACAACTGGAGTTGAAGGACGTAAACAAAGCCGCTCAAAATATGGAGCAAAAAAGAACTAAGTAAAAAAACTAAAAATAAAATATAAAACTAATAATATTAGTTAGATTTTGAAAGGAGGAATCAATATGCCTCGTAAAGGACATATAGCAAAACGAGATGTATTACCTGACCCGATGTATTCATCGAAGTTAGTAACAAAATTAATCAACAATATCATGTTAGATGGTAAAAGAGGAACTGCCCAAAAGATTTTATATGGTGCGTTCGCTAAAGTTGAAGAATTAACAAATACACCAGCAATCGAAGTATTCGATGACGCAATAAAAAATATTATGCCGACATTCGAAGTACGTTCAAGAAGAATTGGTGGACAAAATTATCAAGTTCCTGTTGAAGTTAGAGACGAAAGAAAATATACTTTAGGACTTAGATGGTTAACATTATACGCAAGACTTAGAAATGAAAAGACAATGGAAGATAGATTAGCAAAAGAGATTGTAGACGCAAGCCAAGGAAACGGTGCTTCAGTTAAGAAAAAAGACGACACACACAGAATGGCCGAAGCTAACAAAGCATTTGCACATTACCGTTGGTAGAAAGGAGATATCATAATGTCACGTGAAATTAGTTTAGAAATGACTAGAAATATCGGTATCATGGCTCATATTGATGCTGGTAAGACTACTGCAACTGAGCGTGTATTATATCACACTGGTAAAATCCATAAGATTGGTGAAACTCATGATGGAGCTTCACAAATGGACTGGATGGAACAAGAGCAAGAACGTGGTATAACAATTACATCTGCAGCAACAACTGCTCTATGGAAAGACCATAGAATCAACATTATAGATACTCCAGGACACGTAGACTTCACGGTAGAGGTTTCAAGATCTCTTCGTGTTTTAGACGGAAGTGTTGCTGTACTAGATGCTCAAGCAGGTGTAGAACCTCAGACAGAAACTGTTTGGAGACAAGCAAATGAATACAAAGTTCCAAGAATTGTATTTGTTAATAAAATGGATAAAATTGGTGCTGATTTTGACTTCAGTGTTAAAACATTAGCCGATCGTTTAGGAGCTACTGCAGCTGCTATTCAATGGCCAATCGGAGCTGAAGATGATTTTAGCGGAATTATTGACCTTGTAGAAATGAAAGCACACCATTTCGATGGTGGACCTGAAGAAATAGCAACGGATATTGCAATCCCTGCTGATTTACAAGAGTTAGCAGAATTAAAAAGAATCGAATTAATTGAAGCTGTTGCTGATTTTGATGAAGATTTAATGATGTTGTATTTAGAAGGAGAAGAAGTTCCAGCTGAATTGTTAATTGCAGCAATTAAAACGGCTACTCTAGGAGTAGAATTCTTCCCAGTCTTATGTGGTACAGCATTCAAAAACAAAGGTGTTAAATTATTATTAGATGCAGTTATAAAATACTTACCAAGTCCTTTAGATGTTGCTGCTGTTGTAGCTACAAATAAAGCTGGTGAGGACGTTGTACTACCAGCATCTGATGATGAAAAATTTGCTGCATTAGCATTCAAAGTAATGACTGACCCATTTGTTGGGAAACTTACTTTCTTCCGTGTTTACTCAGGTAAACTAAGTAAAGGTTCATATATCATGAACGCTACAAAAGGGAAAAAAGAAAGAGTTGGTCGTATCTTACAAATGCATGCTAACAGCCGTGAAGAAATATCAATGGTTTTCGCCGGAGATATCGCAGCTGCAGTAGGTTTAAAAGATACAACAACAGGAGATACATTATGCGAGGATAAATATCATGTTATCCTTGAGAAAATGGTATTCCCTGAACCTGTAATTAGTGTTGCAATTGAACCAAATTCAAGAGCAGATCAAGATAAAATGGGGATTGCCTTAAGCAAATTAGCTGAAGAGGATCCAACATTCAGAACTTACACTAATCAGGAAACAGGACAAACTATCATCGCTGGTATGGGTGAATTACACTTAGATATCATCGTAGATAGAATGAAACG
>SDWO01000107.1 GCA_004195325.1 Candidatus Izemoplasma acidinucleici
CCATATACAGTATGGATATCTCCAACCATTCTTTTTCTACTCGGAACGGTGATATGTTTACGTAAGAAATTAGATAAATCATATAAACATTCTTTTTGAGATTCTCTTAAATCTTCTATTAAGAAATCTCCACCTTCATTTTTAATTTCAGTTCTAGCGTTTTGATATTGAAAATCTGCGATATCAAACAAACCTTCAAGTCCATCAAAATTACCTTCTTCAACATAATCTAAGATTTCATCGTAACTAATAATTTTATATTTATTAATACCTTGAAGCAATTGATCTTTTTGGAGATCTTCAAGGATTTCACCATTTCGTTTAACTGATACAACATTGTCATAAAAATCTTTAATAATAATATTTACAGTGTCACCTTTACAAGATGTAATTGTTAACTCTTCATAGAGTACTGTATCATCAAATTTCTTATGTGAAATTGAAACATCTATATCAGCAAGTAACTCTTCAATTTTATCTATATCATCATTCGTAACACTTTCAAAAACAGATAACTTTTTATCTGGCTTCTTAAGAAGTATTCCAAGAGCTAAGGCTTTATCAAGACCACTCTTCTTAAGACCTGGGACACCAACATTGACACTGTTTTTATATAATTCCTCACTCATCACAAGTTCTACACTTCTGATTTTAGAGTCCTTAAGTGCATATGCACCTAAAGATGCGATATAACCAACTACTCCAATATCAGTACAGCCCATCGTTTTAGTGATGTTTGAGTTTAATAATTCTTTGACTATTTTAGAATCCATCAAATCACCTCATATACAGTTTATACTACATACCTTTTTTTTCAACATAAAAAATTAGATATTAAAAATATTCTGTGTTAGAATAATTAAGACAAAAGGATGTGATGAAATTGGCAATCGTAATCGCTGGTAAAAACACAGTAGCTGAAGCTATAAAAGTAGGACGTAAAGTACACGAACTTTATATCCAATCAGGTACAAACAAAGAACTTGTAGAGATAGCTCAAATAAAAAATATAAAAGTAATAGAAATTGAAAAACAAGACATTAAAAAGACTCTTCCACCCAATAATCAAGGAGTGGGAGCTTTGGTTGATGATTATAAATATAAGTCACTAGATCAAGTACTTCAAAAACAAAAAGAGAACAAAGTATTCATCATGTTAGATGGATTAGAAGATCCTCACAATTTGGGAGCAATCCTACGTAGTTGTGATGCGTTTGGGATGGATGCAGTTATTATTCCTAAGAACAGAAGTGTCAAATTAAATCAAACAGTAGCAAAAGTATCAACAGGGGCAATTGAATATGTTGATGTTGTTGAAGTTACTAACTTAACACAAACAATCAAGAAACTTAAAAAAGAAGGTTTCTGGGTAGTTGGAACTGATATGGATACAGAACAAACAATCCATGATATAAACGTAGATACAAACTTAGTTATCGTAATTGGTAATGAAGGTAAAGGAATCGGTAGATTAGTTAAAGAGAACTGTGATTATGTTGTCAACATTCCTATGGTTGGACATGTAAACAGTTTAAATGCAAGTGTGTCAACAGCGCTTGTGATATACGAAGTGTTTAGAAGAAAAGGGTGAGTTAATGTATCTTAAACATAATGACTTTGAAATCATCAATTTGATCCGAGAGGGGAACGATGAAGCCTTAACATTATTGTTTGAGAAATACACACCAATGATTTATAAAAAAATAGATTTATTTAACTTAAATTATGAACGAGAAGATATCTTCCAAGAAGGACTCATGATGCTTCACAAATCATTAATGAAATACGATGATAAATATGGTAAGACATTTACCAGATACTTCGAAATGAATTTGGAAAGAAAGCTTATGAGCATCATAAATAAGAAGGTAAGAAGATACGAAATTTTCAGTAAGAATGTTGCATTTTTATATGAGTCTAACTGTGAAAAAGGTGAAAACTCAGTGTACTTCAATTTGTATATAAAAGAATTAAAGAAAATTCTTACAAAAACGGAGATTTTAGTATATACTTTAAGAGAACTTGAGAATTATAGTATCGAATATATTAAGACCAAATACGGCTTAGGTGAGAAGGTAATCTATAATTCTATGTACCGAGCAAAAGCAAAAATAAAGACTCATTTCAAGTAATAACTTGACAATGAAACGATATTTTGTTAAATTATATAACTGCAAGAGATTGATTATATAATTGCGAGAGAGTGATAAAAATGAGAGAAAAAGTTATATTGATATGTGAAGTATGTTTATCAAGAAATTACAGCACATATAAAAATAAGGATAATAAAGAACGATTGACAATTAAAAAGTACTGTAAACGCTGTGGAACACACACCGTACACAAACAGAGCAAATAGGAGAGATCATAATGGAAAAAACAGAAAAAAAAGGTAGTAGTATTTTAGATGTAATTAGAAAAGACTATCCTGCAGAAAGATTATTAATGGGAGTTTTAGGAGTTATCGTAATCGTATTTGGAGTTTATCTAGTCGGTGGCGTTGCAGACCCTGATAATGCATGGTTAGTTATTCAAAATACAGATGGAATCTTCGGGTTCTTCTTTGGTACAGATACAAAAATTTTAGTATTCTCATGGTTCATCATCTTTGTAGGTGTTGTATCATTTGCAATGGCAGTTTGGCCATTCCTTAAACCGAGTTTAATAGAAGTATTAGGTAAGAATAGAAAAGTAACTTGGCCAAGTGGAAAAGTTCTTCAAAACCACTCAGCAAGAGTATACGGTTTTATCTTCTTCCTAATTGGAGTATTCATTATGTATGAATTAGCACTTGTTCCATTCTTCACTTGGATTAGAGCGCTATAATGGAAGATAGAAGATGGTATGTTTGTCAAACATATTCAGGATATGAAAACTCGGTAAAAATAAACCTAGAACGTCGTATCGAATCTATGCAAATGGAAGATAGAATTTTTCAAGTTATGATCCCAGAAGAAATCAGACAAGAAAAAAAGGCTGATGGAACTATTAAGGAAAAACTTGTAAAGACTTTTCCAGGTTATGTATTTATTGAGATGCAAGTAACAGACGACTCATGGTTCGTAGTTCGTAACACACCAGGTGTTACAGGATTTTTAGGATCTAGTGGTGGTGGAACAAAACCAGTACCTGTACCTCCAGACGAAATTCTACCAATATTGAAACAAGCAGGACTTATTGAAATTCCTAAGCTTAACATTGAAGTTGGAGAAAAAGTTAAAGTTAAATCTGGACCATTTAGTGGACAGATTGGTACAGTTGATAGCATTGATCAAGATCACAGTCAAGTGACTGTACTTGTGGACATGTTCGGACGTCAAACACCTGTTGAATTAGGGTTTGAAGACGTAGAGGAATTGTAAGCAAGAATTACTTGACAATACTTATACTAATATAGTATAATAGCGTGGCATGCATTATGCCATGCTATTTTTATTGAGTGGGAGGATGCAAATCTGATTACCACATCACGAATATAGAGGAGGTGTCTATCGTGGCTAAATCAATCAAGACTCAAGTTAAACTTCAAATTCAAGCAGGAAGAGCTAATCCAGCTCCACCAGTTGGTCCAGCACTAGGACAAGCAGGAGTAAACATCCAAGAATTTTGTTCAAAATTCAACGATGCAACTAAGGATAAAATGGGATCTGTAATCCCAGTAGTTATCACTGTTTATGATGATAGAAGTTTTACATTTATTACTAAAACTCCACCAGCAAGCGACTTATTAAAGAAAGCAGCTGGAGTATCAAAAGGAGCAGGTAATAGTTTACTAGAAAAAGTGGGAAGCATTACACAAGCACAATTACGTGAAATCGCTGAACAAAAAATGCCAGACTTAAACGCAAATGACGTTCAAGCGGCAATGAACATTATTGCAGGATCTGCAAAAAACATGGGTATCGTAATAGAAGACTAACAATTTAGTTGTTATATATATAATGTATAATAAACTAATTGTGGGAGGAAATTCCGTTAGACCACATTTAGGAGGTAAATCACAATGGCAAAAGGTAAAAAATTCTTAGCTGCAGCTGCACAAGTTGATTCTACGAAATCGTACGAAGTGACTGAAGCTGTAGATTTATTAAAAAAAGTTTCATATGAAAAATTTGATGCGTCAGTTGAATTTGCTATTCGCCTAAACGTAGATCCTCGAAAAGCAGAACAAAACATAAGAGGAGCTTTAGTGTTACCACATGGTACTGGGAAATCAAAATCAGTATTAGTGTTTGCACAAGGTGAAAAAGCAAAAGAAGCATTAGCTGCTGGAGCAGACTTTATCGGCGATGACGATATGGTTAAAAAGATCCAAGACGGTTGGCTAGGATTTGACAGTGTAGTTGCTACACCAGATATGATGGCAAAAATCGGTAGACTGGGACGAGTATTAGGACCAAGAGGTTTAATGCCTAACCCTAAAACAGGAACAGTTACTATGGATGTTACAAAAGCAGTTACTGAAATCAAAGCTGGTAAAGTGGAATACAGAGTAGACAAAGTTGGAAATATTCACGTAACAATTGGGAAAGTATCATTCGATGCACCTAAATTAGTTGAGAATATGAGAACTCTTTATGATGTATTAGTAAAACTAAGACCATCTACTGTTAAAGGTGTGTATGTTCAAAATACAGCAATCGCATCTACAATGGGACCTGGAATCAAAATTAATAGTGACTCTATTAAATTGACAGTATAAAGATTTTAGGTTATTATAAAACACGTACAATTGAATAGAAACTTTTTTGTCGAAGACTAAGGTGCACTCGATGCTTAATAACCTTACGAGATTGGAAGATTAAATATATATATATTAAATCCTCTTCTGTCATGACATGAGGGGTTTTTATTTTGAGACAAAATCACATTTTTGGAGGTGGAAATATGTCTAAAAAAGCAATAGCTTTAAAAGAAGTTGAAGTTCAAGCCTTAACTGAAAGAATGAAAAATTCTAATAGCTTCGTAATCTTAGATTATGCAGGTTTAGCTGTAGAACAAATTACTAAGTTAAGAAAAGAGCTGTTTGATAGCGGATGTGAAATGAAAGTTATCAAAAACAACATTACTAAAAGAGCTGCTCAAGCAGCAGGATTTAGTGAGTTAACTGAAGCATTAAAAGGACCTAATGCAGTAGCATTTGGTGATTCTGATAGTGTAGCAGCAGCTAAAATAGTTTATGAATTTGCAAAAGAGAACAAAGCTTTAGAACTTAAAGTTGGTGTTGTCGACGGTGAATACATGGATAACGACAAAATTCAAACAATCGCGACTATCCCATCAAGAGAAGTATTACTTACAATGATAGCGGCTGGTTTATTAGAACCAATCAAGGAAGTTGCAATCGCATTAGACTTACATGCTAAGAACTTAGAAGAAGGGTCTCCTGTTGAAGAAGGAAACTCAGAAGAATAATTAGGAGGAAACAATCATGGCTTTAACAAATGCAGAAATTATCGAGAGTTTAAAAGTAAAAACTTTATTAGAATTAAAAGATCTAGTTGACTTAATGAAAGAAGAATTCGGTGTAGATCCAAGTGCAGTATCAGCAGCTCCAGCAGCTGCAGTAGAAGCAGCAGGACCTACAGAAGTTACAGTTACACTAGTTAGCCCAGGGGCTAAAAAAATCGCTGTTATAAAAGTAGTTAGAGAATTAACAGGATTAGGATTAAAAGAAGCTAAAGGAATTGTAGACAAAGCACCAACTCCAGTTAAAGAAGCTATCTCACCTGAAGAAGCAGAAGCAGTAAAAGCAAAATTAGAAGAAGCAGGGGCAGTTGTTTCTGTAGCATAATTTCAAAAACCATCAACCTGAGTGTAAACTCGGGTTTTTGACTTTTTACACAATCTATAATATTTAGTAGGAGATGGTGTAATGACTCATTACTTTAAAAACGATGAATCTTTAAAAAGCAATCCTAAAGTGATTGCTTTTGACGTTAAAAATACACCATTAAAATTCAATACTGATGATGGTGTATTTAGTAAGGGTTCATTTGATCGTGGTACTCAAGTACTACTTCAATTCATGGATGTCAATAAAGACCATAAAACCGCACTCGATCTTGGATGCGGTTATGGTGTTATTGGTACTTACTTACAAAAGGTTTATAACATAGATGTAGATATGGTTGACATCAATCTAAGAGCTCTCGATCTTGCAAAGAGTAATCTTGTTTTAAATGATGTCAAGGGGAACGTATTTGAGAGTGATGGATTGAATAATGTGACTAAATCATATGATTTAATTGTTACAAATCCTCCGATACGAGCAGGGAAAGAAACAGTGTATCGTTTTTTTGAAGATGCGAAGAAACATTTGAACAAAAACGGAGATTTTTATGTTGTGGTCAATAAAAAACATGGTGCAGAAAGTGCATTTAGGAAATTGAGTGCAATTTATGGTGTTGTTGAGCAAATTGGTCGAAACAAAGGGTTTCATGTATATAAATGCATGAATTCATTGACTATTTGACGGTTTCGTGATATTATATTAAATTGCCAAAACAGGCGCTTTTTTGCGTTTATACGAATTTTTCATTAAATTAAAGAGGGTGAATTTTGTGAGTTATAACTTAGTAATCAAAGTTCAAACTGAATCATTTCAATGGTTCGTTGACAGAGGATTGATAGAATTGTTTAGAGACATTTCTCCAATTCAAAACTTTACAGAGAATATCGAATTATGGTTCGAAGATTATGAGTTTGGTGAAGAGAAGTATAGCATCGCTGATTCTAAAATCAAAGATGTTACATACTCAAAACCATTACGAGTAAATGTAAAGTTAGTAAACAAAGATACAGGTGAGATTAAACAACAGAAAATCTTCATGGGAGATTTTCCAATTATGTCACCAAACGGTTCATTTATCATCAATGGTAGTGAACGTGTTATCGTATCGCAAATCGTAAGAAGTGCTTGACGACTCTTTTAAGAGCGTTAGGTTTTTCTAGTAACGAAGAAATAATTAAAACATACGGACAATCTGACTTCTTAGACCTTACTTTTGAGAAGGATATTACCAAAACTCCTCAAGAAGCAATAAAAGAAGTGTATTCAAAATTACGTCAAGGTGAGACTGCGACTGAAGATGGAGCGAAATCATTCTTAATGTCAAGATTATTTGATGCTAAGAGATATGATTTAGCAGAAGTTGGACGTTACAAAATTAACAAGAAATTAGACGTACTAGGTAGAGTACACAACAAATTATTAGCTTATGATTTAATCGATCATGAAACTGGTGAGGTAATTGTTGAAGCTAATACAGTTTTAACAAATAAAATTATCAAGAAATTAAATGATTATCGTCATTTATTCAGACATACTGTTCCAGGTGTTGGAGCATATGATTTAGAGTATTCATTTGATGATCAAGTATCTATCTTCAGAGATGCAGTAGTGAATGATGTAAAATTATTCGAATACATCTCAGATGAAGACTTATTAGATATGATTCGTAATCAAGATTATAAAGAATGGAAAACATACTATAAATCTTACTTAAAATCTATTTCTAAAACTGAAAAACTTTTAACAGAAGAGTTTGGTAAAAACTATGCCAAAGAACTTAAAGCTGGATATGAAGAAATCTTTGCAAATGAAAACATTTTTGTTCCATTAGCTGAGATTGAAGTATTAGAAGTATTAAACAAAACAGACAACGACGAATTCGCTAAAGTTAAAATTATTGGTAACAGTAATTATGAAGATAGAGTGCATATCGTACCTTCTGACATCATCGCAAGTATTTCATATTATTTGAATTTATTTGACCGTGTTGGTGGATTAGACGATATTGATCACTTAGGAAACAGACGTTTACGTTTAATTGGTGAATTATTGAAAAACCAATTTAGAATTGGTTTAACAAAAATGGAGAAAAACGTTAAAGACAGAATGTCAACGAAAGAACCTGATGAGATTACTCCTCAGAACTTAATTAACATCCGTCCATTAACTTCTTCATTAAAAGAATTCTTTGGTAGTTCACAATTATCTCAGTTCATGGCGCAAACAAACCCATTAGATGAGTTAACACACAAACGTCGTATATCTGCCCTTGGACCCGGAGGTCTTACAAGAGACCGTGCTGGATTTGAGGTTCGTGATGTTCACTATAGTCACTACGGACGTATCTGTCCAATTGAAACACCTGAGGGTCAAAACATTGGATTAATTAACAGTTTAGCATCTTATGTTAGTGTTAATAAATACGGATTTATGGAAACTCCATATCTTCAAGTAATCCAAAAAGATGGAAAATCAGTTTTATCTGATGAATTTGTATTCTTAAGTGCTGATGAAGAGGAAAAACATATTATTGCCCAAGGTAATGCCGTGGTTAATGACAATATGGAATTCTCACATGATCAAGTAGTTTGTAGATTACAAGGGGAAACAAAAATGTTCCCAAGAGATAAAGTCGAGCTTATGGATGTATCTCCTAAACAGATCGTTTCAATAAGTACAGCTTGTGTACCATTCTTAGAACATGATGATGCAAACCGTGCCTTAATGGGTGCGAACATGCAACGTCAAGCAATCCCACTATTAATTCCTGAAGCACCATTTGTAGGTACAGGTATTGAATACAAGGCCGCTCATGATAGTGGTAGTTGTATCGTAGCTGAAAATACAGGTGTAGTAGAATTTGTAGATGGTAATGTAATAAAAATTCGCCGTGAAGACGGTGTTCTAGATGAATATTTCTTATCTAAGTTCCAACGTTCAAACCAAGGAACATTAATTAACATGAGACCAATTGTTGCAATTGGCGATAGTGTTAACGCAAGTGATACAATCACTGATGGACCTTCAATGGATGAAGGAGAATTAGCATTAGGTCGTAACGTAGTAGTAGCATTCATGACATGGAATGGTTACAAC
>SDWO01000190.1 GCA_004195325.1 Candidatus Izemoplasma acidinucleici
AGATGTGTATAAGAGACAGATCATATACAACGAACAGATTATCAGTTAATTGGAGAAATGGAGTTTATTGGGACAGAGAATAAGAATCCATATATTGTAGTTGGTATTAATAATGCGTCTGATCCAAATGTGGCAATCTTGTATGAATATAAAAATGAGTCTTTTAATAAAATCTTTACGTTCACACTAGGAGAGGTTCATCTAATTCACGATGAGATTCTAGCGATTTCAAAAGATCGTCCATCTGACAGTTATTCATTCCAAAGGATTGATATTGAAACAAGGGAAGTAACTGATATTTCTTACTCAGGAGAAATAAAAGAAATAATTGATAAGGGTGGGTTCTTTGATGTTGTTGATGACAATGATGATATCATTGTTGTACATCATGAATACACTGTGACAATTGATGGAGAAGATGTAAGTGAGCAATATCTATATGTGATTGATAAAGATGATAATGAAATCACAAAGATGTATGATTTATCTGAATACAGTGATCTTTTATACATTACTGTTGATAGTATATTGCTTGAAAATGAAACTATCATTTTAATTGCTAATTCACGTATTGATAGTGAAGATATAGTTTCTTTTGATTATAAGAACGATACTGTAACAACTGAAACGTTAGATCAGTATGGTTTGGTTCAATTTCTAAATGGGAAGTATTGCATTGTTACAAAAGATCATAGAAACAATAATACATGTAGAACCATCCCAGAAGGAAAAGAAACATTCTTGATTAATTACACAATGTCCTTATATGAAACGAGTGATATTTTATATGATGGGGAGTACTTATATCATAATAAATTTAATTCAATAGAGATATATAATCTTGATGGTGTATTGGTTCAAACAAATATTTTTCATGTTCCACAAAGTAGTATCTTGTATGATGATGGGGAACTACTATATATAGATGAACATACACAAGGATTTATATTTATTAGAAGGGTTTTTGAAGTTGTCTATTATGACATATTGGAAAACAAAGAAACAAACCGTTCTAAACCAAAAGCTATACCTTCAAAACCAGAGGAGTTTACTTCGGTATAAAAATAAGAAAGAGGCGATTTTATGGGAAAAGCAGTAGGTGTTGGTGGTATTTTCTTACACTTTAAAGGTGATGAAAAAGAACTACATGAATGGTATCACGCTAACTTAGGTCTTGAAATGTCTCCTTATGGAACCGGGTTTATAGAAGGAGAACAACTTGTTTTATTATCATTTAAACGAACTAGTGAAACTAGTCCTTTTATCAACTTTAGAGTTGATAATATTAAAGAGTTAATGATTAAATTTAAAAGTGAAGGACTCAAGATAGTTCAAGATACTCAAACATTTGATTATGGGAAATTCTCACAGGTAGAAGACCCATTTGGTAATGTGATTGAACTATGGGAACCTAATGTTGATGTATATAAGAAAATGGTAAAAAAAGAGATAGATAGCTATAAAGAGAAAATGGAAATTAAGAAGTATTAAATTTAAAAGGGAGGGAATGTTATGAAGAAGTTATTAGTATTATTAGCAGTATTTGTATTATCAGGTTGTGAACTAGATGATGAGAATAAAGAAGAGCAACAAGATGGAATTACATTTATTGTAGATGATGAAAGAGTAGAGGAAAGATATGAAGTATCTCAAGATTTAATTGATTTATATAGTAGCAATTATTTATATCGATTCAATCATATTGAGGATTCTCTTTTAATTGGGTATTACGATTATGAATTGAATAGTGCTTTAGCTGTTTTTGATTCAGAACTGAATGAAATGTTTAGATTGACAGAGGGCGGGTTAAATTATAGACCGAGACAATTCACATTCGGTGGTTCTTATATTATTGATATCGCAGATCATACAAACGCTGATTATCGTTTATTCGATGAAGACGGAGTGATGAGTGAATCTCTAGAAATGCAAAGAGTATCATGTCTATATCAGTCAGAATTATTCTCAGTGTATATTAGAACAATCACTGTCAATGAGGAGTCTGTATTAGAAGTTGTAAGATTAGAAGATGATGTTGAGATAGTAATATATTCAAAAACAAATCCTGGTCTCCAAATTGGAGGGTACTATATAGATGAAGATCATTTGTTTATAGTACATTCTGGATTATCTGGATATGACATTGTTAGAATGGATTCAGATGGAGTAATTAGTGATACTATGAACATGCCACATAGACCATATATATATCCAACAGAAAACGGATATTTCATTGAAATGGATGATACTATATCTTTTTATGATTTAAATGGAACAGATTTTTATTATTTTGAATATGATAACCTTGATAACTTTCGTGATTTTGTTGAGTATGATGATGTTATCGTTTATGAGTTCTCAGGACATTATATTTTGGTAGACGATGAATATAACACATTTGAATTTGATACATTACCATATGAGGAAATAGTTTTCACCTCAAGTAAACTAGTACATATCAAGGAATATGTAGATGGTTCTATTCATTCAAATTTAATATTAACTAACAATGACAATCAAGTACTATTTAATCTAGAGATGGATGAAATAGAATATATTTATTATTCTGATACTGAACTGTATTTTGGTGTAACCACAGATAGTACAGTTACATACTCTGTGTATAATTCATCAGGTGAATTACAAGAAGAAGTTGAACTACTAGGTGAACTGCTATATGTGAAAGATGATGGAAATTACATCATTGCTGCATGTTCAGGAAGTTTGATGAATATATCAAATACCTGTATCTTAGAAATGGGCCAACAAGGTAACGTCGTTTGGAATACTGAAGTCATTTATTCAGCGAGTAACTTTGAAGTTATCAGTGATGATTTATATGTAGTTGAAGGACCTTCATTTGCATGTGATCAAATTTCTGAGGGATGGAGTGGATGTAAATCTATATTCATTAATGGTGACGGGGATAAAGTATTAGAATCCCAGATGTTCTATTTCACATTTATATACTTATATAGCGATGATGATCACATATATGTTAGAGGTCGACTTCTAGATGCTGAACGTGAGTTTGGGGGAACTAGTGCTTTTAAATTGTATGTCCTTGATTATGACTTAAATATTGTGGAAACATATAAAGTATTAGGTGAGGATTCTTACTTAAAAGGATATTATTACGTGACAGAGGATTACTTAATATATTTAGAAGAATAAAAAAGCACATAATTGTGCTTTTTTTATGAGTTAGATAGAACATAGAGATAATTAGAGACTATGATATACTGTGATTAAGTACATAGGGGGAAAACTATGAAAAGATTAATAGGAGTATTGCTGTTATTTACCGTATTTAATTTAACTGGATGTGGTTTATTTACTGATAATAATGAAGAAGAAGTAGAATCCAATATTGTTATTAATGAATACGAAATATCAGATTTTTTCAACTCTATTTTGAATGATTTCACAATGACTTCTATCACAGAAATTGATGGAGAATTATTCATTCACTATTCTGATGATTTAGGTGAGTTGTTCTTAGTTAAACTTGATTCAGATTTAAATGAGCAATACACTCTAAGTGGATATGATAGGTATGACCTTGTTGAAGAAAATTACAACGGGTACTTTTTAATAGGAAACATGGACTACACTGGTCTAAATAATAACCTTTATAATCCTGAAGGTGAAAGTATAGCTGTATTAGATGATGTTGTTTATATATCATATGAAGGGATTCATCCAACGCTTAGTATTGATGAACCATTCTTCTCATTTGAACAACAAGAACCAGCATTCTATGCTTTTATCAACACAAGTATTGAAGATGGTGTTTACACTTATGATTTTATTAGAATCATAGACACAGAAACAGAAACAGAAACAGAAACGGACACAGAGACAGAGACAGATACAGATACAAACACAGGTGCGGAAATCGAAGTATTATATACAATTGAGGCTTCGTATCAAATCACATATTTATTATATAAAGAAGAAGGAGTATTCCTGATAGCTTATAAAACTAGTCTTGGTGGAGAATTAATAAAACTAGACTTAGAGGGTAATGTAGTAGATTCAATTCAATTTGAGGATTACGAATATTTTTATCCAGCAGACGCAGGAATTATCATTGAGACTACCACGGCATTAATTAAATACTCAATAGATTTTGAAGTGCTAGATATTATCGAAAATAAGAATTATGGAATGATCGAGCAAGCCACACCTTTTTACGTCATAACGTTCGCTGATGAAATAGTCCAAACGATGACAAGAAGTAACGACTCATACGAATTAAATGATAATGAAGTTCCAGTATCGATCCAGCAATATGAGGATGGAGAAATATTATTAACAACAACTATCAATGATCAGTTAGAACCAGAAAAGTCAAATCTGTATTGGTTTGACGAATCGAATGAACTTGTTTGGAATGTTGAAGTAAACTCTTCAAATGCTGTCTATCGTATCAATGATCAATGGTATACTGAATATACACAAGCAAGCACTTATATATATCAAGTAATTGATAGCGATGGTAATATAGTAGAAGATATAACCTTGGGATATGACCTTCACGATGTTACAGAAGATGGAAACTATATAGTCAGGTATTGTGATGACTTTGGTGTAGATTGTGCATCTGAATTTGATGAAGACGGAAACCTAATTTGGACTAGTGAAATCGGTGATGTGTTTTTTACACTTCATGATATCGAAGACCAATTATATCTAATTGAAACACCAAGTTCTGTTTGTGGTACAGTCATCTCAAAGAGTAGATACAATCAATGTAGTGTTATTTTGCTAGATTTAGAAGGAAATACAATGTTTAACTATGACGAGGTATATGGGTATAGTGACTACTTATATCATACAGAAGAATATATCTATTTATTAGTTGATGGAACAAATGAAGGGTACACAGATTACTCAGGTTTATTATTCATCCAAATAGACTTTGAAGGAAACGTAATTGAATCCCATCAAGTCATTGGATATCCAGATATGAGTAACCATTTCTTCTACATTGAAGATGGTATCTTATTCTCGTTTACAAAAAAATAAAAAGCACAGAAATGTGCTTTTTTTTATTACTATATATTCTTTTTTATGGTCTTGTGTTAGAATGGTTTCATTGGGGGAATCATCATGATTACGTTAAAAGATATATTACTAAAAACAAATGATGACAGTGTCCATTTATTGATAACTGACATCCATGTAGAAGAAAAGCAAAAGCTATACAACGCAGTCTTCAAAGTGCATGTAAAAAACCACATGTTTGATGTGGTTAGTGAAACATTGACAATGCATTCAAAACACTTAATCAAGTTTCTTCATGAATTAAGTGAATTATACTATAACCAACATGGAGAAACAGCTCTTGAAAGTTTAGAGGAGAACCTTTCTCTTAACTTCAAATACACATATAATGGGTATATTGGAGTTACTGGTTTTTTATCTGAACTAGTCGGTGAGAATAAAATCACTTTTGAATACGCACTTGATCAAACGTGCTTTAAAGAGATTAAGAATACATTAAAAGAAACAGTTTTATTACTTAAGTAGGGGGAACTATGATAAAAGTAAGAACTAGAAAAGACGAAAAGGAATTCATCTTACTAGGTACAGGATATGGAATGTACAGAGCTCAGGGACAACCTGGCTGGGGTAGGATGGTTAGAACAAACGAGGGAGATAAACACTTAGTCGCATTATGTGATAAAGAAGGACAAATCCTTTGGACAGACTCTAATAATATTTATATAGTAAGTGTTGATGGAGTATTAGTGGGCAATGCCTTAAAATAAAAACAGCCAAATGGCTGTTTTTTTATATTAATGTAATTGTCTTACGGTCGTAATCGATAAGTCCATCCTGCTTCATCTTAGCTAGTTCTCTGGATAGAGATGGCCTTTGGATAAACAGTTTGTTCGCTAGTTCTTCTTTAGTCATATTTAGTTCTATTATATTTGATTTTTGCTTTCTCTTTTCTTGTTGGAAATAGAATATTAGTTTGTCTCTAATACTTTCTTGTGAAAGCATTTTAGAATTAAGGTTCATTTCATATGCTTTTTCACTTAATAAAGATAGAAAGTTTTGAAGTAAATCATTATCATGAAATAGGAATTGCTCAAATTCTTTATTTGGTATAAAAGCTACTTTTGTTTCACCTTGAGTTATGAGGTTTCCGGGGTATGTTTTTTCAGTACTTCCATAGATTAAAACATCACCGAATATTTGGCCTGGTTGTAGGGTATTCAATGTGAAGTTCTTTCCACCTAAACTGTATGCTTTTACATGGATTTTACCTTCTAAAACAATACCGATTGCGGTGCTTAAATCACCTTCCAAAGCGATGGTGAAATTGTTTGGAAATTGAACTATATTTACGTTATGAATATCGACTCGAGTATTTTTAAATAACCGACAATCTTGTAATTTCATTTAATCACCTCTTCGTAACATAGGTTACGCTTTTATTTTATCATAAATTGTATTATAATTATAGAAAATAGATTTATACTGAAAGGGAGATTACGTGAAAAAATTACTAAGTTTACTTTTGATTACTGTACTTAGTGTTACTTTATCAGGATGTAAAAAAGA
>SDWO01000156.1 GCA_004195325.1 Candidatus Izemoplasma acidinucleici
AGCGGCCACTAATTTAACATGAGCAGTTTTGATTATAGCGTCGCCAGCTTCAATTCCTCTTGCGATACTGTTTAATTCAATCATTCCTAATGCTTCCATATAGTTTCCTCCTTATGCCTTAATTTCTATATAATTCTCTGTGATTTTTGTAATTCTTCCATTAATGCTTGAATGAATACACGCACCCAATTTGTCTTTACATGACGCGAGTAATGTTCCTTTAGAAACAGGACTTCCAACATTCAATAATGGAGTTGCGACAACACCAATGTGTTGCTTAAGTAATATTTTTACTTCGTTTGTTGTAAATGGTATTTCGTTTAATGGTGCTGCGACATTATAATCTGTTAATTCTAGTCTAGCAATTAAACGTTTTGTTGGAACTTTCTTATTTTCTCGCAATACGTCTGTTTCAAATGGTACTATTTTTTCTGTTTTAACACCTTTTTTAAGTAAGCTTTGTTTTACCATGTTTGTTAACTTCCCTGGATCTAAATCCATTGGGCAAGCATATAAACTACATAGCCCACAATCACAACAAGATACAACAGAGCTTATAACTCCTAATGCGCTTGAATCTTCATTGGCAAGTCCTCTCATAACTTTGTGAGGTTCGGTACCTTTTCCGATAATGTATCTGGGACACATTTCTGTACAATAACTACACTGACAACAAATGGCTTTTGTTAATTTGATATCAGTTGTTGTTTTACGAGTTTTCTTATCAATTAGTGTGTGACGTTTAGGTAAGATTATAATTCCACCAGTTAATTTTGTGACTGGTGCATCCCAATCTTCTTCTACATGTCCCATCATTGGTCCACCAACGATGATACTGTAGTTTTCTATGTCTGTTGGTCCATCACATTCTTTGATTAATTCACTAAACTTTGTACCGATTGGTGCAAAGAATGTTTGTGGGTTTTTAACTTCTCCAGCTACTGTGATGATTCGCTCAGTAACAGGTTTGTTTTCTGCGATGTGAATCGCTGTTGCAACATTGATTACAACACAACCAACATCAAGTGGTAATCCCATTACGGGTACTACTTTTTTTGTGATTTCATATACGAGTTGTTGCTCATCCCCTGCGGGATAAAAATCTCCAACAACATGTAGTTCAATAGAAGGTTCATCTTGCAATAAGACTTCTAGTTTTTCAATTGCTTTCTTGTATTTTACTTTCAGTCCAATTGCGCCTTTTGTAGCCTTTGTTTGAATCATTGCTATTTTTAATCCAGCAATTACTTTTTCTGGGTAGAACTCCATTAACTGTTGATCTACTTTTAACAAAGGTTCACATTCTGCACCATTGATAATGACTGTTTCAGCTGTTGCTTTTAATTTAACGTGGGTAGGAAAACCAGCTCCACCAGCTCCTACAATCCCGGCATCTTTTATCCTTTGTATGTAATCTATGTTAGACAATTCTAAATCCACCAGACAACGTACATCTTCTAATTCTTGTAAAGCTTCTAGCTGATGTTAATCCTTCACCTGTTGGTGTAGCAATTGTTAGAGTAGTAAAACCTTCTCCTTCAATTCCTAAGCCAGCGTATGATGGTGCGTTTTTAACAAAGATAGTTGTGTCTAGAGCTCTTGCCGCTTTTGTTAAATTAGTTACGTTTTCTGAATGCATAATCGCTGTATGATGATATCCTTTTTCAGCGATTACTGCTTTTTCGATTGCTTCATCTATTGAGTAAACACGAACCATTCCAAATACTGGCATTAACATTTCAATATTAATGAATGGATGTGAATCATTTACTTCAGCGATGATTAATCTAATATCTGAATGCACGGATATATTACATGCTTTCAATATTTCTGAAGCACATTTTCCGACATATTTTCTATTTACTACAGTTTCACCTTTTTTGTTTTTAGTGAATACTTCTTTTGTGACGATATCTATTTCATGGCGCTTTAATTCATACGCCCCGTTCTTAACCATTTCTGAGACCAATTCATTAAATACGCTATTGACAACAAACGCTTCTTTTTCTGCGATACATAATACATTATTGTCAAATCCAGATCCTTTTACAATATCACTGGCTGCTTTTTTTATGTTCGCTGTTTCATCAACGATTACAGGTGGATTCCCTGGTCCAGCAGCAATACATTTCTTACCGCTTTTCATCGCTATTTCAACAACTGCTTCTCCACCAGTTACTGCAAGCATTCTAATGTCTTTATGGGTCATAATAACTTTTGAAGTATCCATTGTTGGTTGGTTTGGCGCTGTTAATAATTCTTTTGGCCCACCAACATCACTAATTGCCTTATTAAGGATAGCTATTGTTTCTAAACATACATTTTTAGCTCCTGGATGTGGGTTGTATACAACACCATTTCCTGCCGCTACCATTGATATACTATTATTGATAACTGTTGAACTAGGATTCGTTGAAGGAGTAATTGATCCAATAACTCCAAATGGAGCTAATTCAATCAATGTCATTCCGTCATCACCAGTAAATGCTTGTGATTGTAAGTCTTCAGTACCTGGAGTTTTTTCAGCAGCTAATACGTTCTTAATAATCTTATCTGCTACTCGACCAAATCCTGTTTCTTCTTGAGCCATTATTGCTAATTTCTCAGCATTATCGATACTAGATTTACGCATTGCTGCAATTATCTCTTTACGCTTAAACATGCTTAATTCCATAAGTTGTTTTTGCGATTCTTTTGCTGCACTTATTGCATCTTCTACACGTTCATAACATCCAAGTCTAGTTTCATTAATATAACTACTACCACTATCAACTACTTCTTTACTCTTGAACCCATTTCCGTATTTATCTTCCATTTCTCGTTTTACTCTATCAATCATTTCTTGTGTGCTCATACATTGTCCTCCTTAACATATTTAACTTCTATTTTTAACTCACGTAATTTGTCTTTCGCAAGTGGAGTAACCAATTGTTTTTTGTTTAAAACAATTACCTTTGTTCCGTTCTTATGTAAATCTTTAACATAATCTTCTGTAATTAGTTCATTAGTTTGTATTGTTGGTTCTGTGTTTGATTGTACCGAATCTTGTATATTGACAACATCTATACCCATATTCTTAACATCAGATACAGTGTTTGATATTCTTTGGTACATATCATTGTTAGTATTCAAGATTATTGTTACTTTCTTGTTTGACATCAAACTACCCAAGATCACATGATTAACAACATCACTGTCATCTACTAGGGCTAACGATTTCATCTCTGAAATCTTAAGACCTAACACAATAATCATTTCAGCACTTTCTAAGGCATTTGTGAAATCACTACATTTTAAATCTATATCTACATATTTAATTAGATTATCACTTCCATATTGAATATTGGATAATGATTTACCTTTTCCAACATACAAATTGTAATCAGGAAATTGTGTGTTGATATATGTATAATAGTCATTCATACCAAATCCGGTATTAGGAACTAATATTAAACAAGATTTATCATGTGTTTTGTGTTCTGTTTTCAGTTCTAGTTTCTCAAGGATACTTGATGTGATAGATTGTACTAACCTATCAAAGTTCTTCAGTTCCATATGTCACAACCCTTCTAAAGATAAGTGTGTTTATTATTTAATTTCCATTTAGTATATCATTGATTTTGATAAATGATTGAGCATCTAAACTAGCTCCACCAATTAAGAATCCCGATACACTTTGTGCAAGCGCTAATTGTTTTACATTAGCCGGTTTCACACTACCTCCATATAATAAAGGTACATCTTTTCCTATGTGTTCTCCATATCGTTCTACTAAGAAACTACGTAGAAAGACATGTAATTCTTCTACTTGATCTGGTGATGCAGTTTCACCTGTTCCGATTGCCCATATTGGTTCGTAGGCAATAATGACTTTCTTGATATCTTCTTCACCAATACGTGCCAATCCTTCAACAATTTGAGTTACAAGGAATTGTTTATAATCTCCTTGTTTTCTTTGTTCTAGGTTTTCACCAATACATAAGATTGGAGTGATATTGTTTTGCAGTAAGATTCTAACTTTCTTAGAAGCAAACTCATTACATTCTCCAAATAAACTTCTTCGTTCACTGTGTCCAACAATAGCGTATTTACAACCAAAGTCTTTTGCCATATCAATTGATACTTCTCCTGTATATGCACCAGACTCTTTGGGGAATACATTTTGGACACCATATAAAACACTACTATACCTAAGCTCTTCTTCAAATAAGTATAGATAAGGACTTGGAGGAGTAACAATAACAGTATTCTTACTTCCAAAGTCGTAATCCTTTATATCTTTTAAAAAGCTTTTAACTTCTTGTTTTGTTTTATTCATTTTCCAGTTACCAGCGACAATAAACTCTTGAGTTTTTAGCACGGTATCTACTATTTCTTTTCTTACTATTTCTTCAATGTCTAATTTATTCATAAGCTACAACTCCTTATTTCTTAATAAGTTTTTCAGACCCTCTTAATATTAGTCTTGTTTCTAATAATATTTCGTTAATTTGTGTTGGTTTTTCTGTTTTATTGATTAATTCCATTAACATTTCAGCAGCTACTTTACCCATAGTTTCTGTAGGTCTAGAAACAGTTGAAATATTCATATTCATTATTTCAAACATATCAACATCATCAAAACTGATGAATGAGATATCTTCTGGAATAGAAAGCCCTGCTTCCATCAATGCTTTTACTGAACCTTTTGCCATCATGTTGTTTGCGGCAAATATCGCAGTTGGTTGGTTTTTAAGTTTAAGTATGTCCTTAGTTATTTCATAACCACTTTCTAATGAGAAGTCTCCATAAAAGATAAGTTCATCATTAACAGTGATATTATTGCTTTTAAGCGCGTTTTCGTATCCAAAGAAACGTTCACGCCCAGGTATTGAAGACATTGGTCCTGAGATGATTGCGATTTCTTGATGTCCTTCTGTTACTAATGCACTAACTGCTTCAAAAGCACCTGATACGTTATTAACAAATACTGAATTAAAGTGTGACAGGTTAATTCCTCTATCTAGTAGAACTATTGGCACACCTAAATCTTCTAGTTGGTATAAATACTTTGCATTGTATTCAACTTGATCGGTTTTCGGTGTAATGATTAATCCCTTGATGTTGTTTGTTTTAAACATCTCAAGATAACGAAGTTCTTTTTCAATTTGCTCTTCTGTGTTACAAACTAACAAACTAGCAGAATGTAAATCAGCAACTTTCGAGATACCTTTGATTACTTCCCCAAAGAATGGATTTGAAATATCAGGTATTATAACTCCGATTATATTCGCGGTTGTTGATAATATTGATTGATGTAAAACATTATCAGCTCTAGCCAATTCTCCATAAACTTTCATTACCAAATCTTTAGTCTCTTTTTTTACGTAACCACTATCATTGATGACTCTCGATACAGTAGCGACAGATACACCAGCTTTGATAGCTATGTCTTTATTCTTCACCATATGTAACACCCCGTAATCTTTTAGGAAATTTTCTTTCATATATTATAATACGCTTTTTTCTTTTATTATAAGGCTGAAACTACTATATGTCAATTCATTTGTGAAATCTTATTCTGTCATTGTGGAAGATTATTACATAAGTGATAAATTGAGTTACATCACTGTTTCATGATTTTGCCTTAGGTAAACCGTTCGCCTTACTTACACTTATGTATTCGCTTACATAACAAAATAAACACACACAATAAAAAAACATACAAGATTTTGAGTATCTTGTATGTTTTTATTTTAATTACCAGTATTTAATAGTAGATCGTTGAATATTTTTTCATTTTGTTCAGTACATGGAGGACAATCAGTCCCAATGTTAGTAATGTCCTGCAATTCTTTAAACTTACGCACTCCAAGTTCAATCTGTGCTTTAACGTCATCTAAAGTAACATTATGACAACCACACAATATTTTTTTCTCCATAGTTATCTCCTCTTATTTGTGATAACTCTTTACTGAATGAAAATTAAGGGGGAGGGGGGAAACATTCAGTAAAGATTTGTTATCATTCTATATTACAATTCGCTAATATATCTTACTGCTTCATCAAATTCGATTTCAGTACACAATATAATAACTCCAAAATTGTCATTATTAAATCCTACTACTTTTATATTTCTGTTTATTAAGTAATCAGTGAATAAATCATAATTCTTTTCGTCATCAAGTTTCGCGTTCCATACTGTAAACTCAACAATATCCATTATAGGATTTTGGTCATCTACAACATAGTTGATATTATCAAGAATTCTCTTTATTTTGTTAATATCACTACTCTTAGCATCAAGTAGAACCGAGTTTTTATTCATGTCTATCTTTATTACTTTAAAGTTATTTTCCTCAAGTTCTGCGGTTATTTTTATTTGACAATGGCCACATGACATATTTGTTACAATAATTTTGATCATGTTAACTGCATTGTTGTTTCACAAGTTGGTTCTCCTGCTGCAGTTGAGATTAGTTTACTAGTTGATAAACCATCTTGTGTGATTGTTAATATTCCTTC
>SDWO01000173.1 GCA_004195325.1 Candidatus Izemoplasma acidinucleici
AGCTCGTTATGCACAATTAGTGGATATTAACCCTGAAAAAGCAGAAGAGTTATATGCTGGAAACTTATTCGAAGCTAAACGTAGATACACTATGTATACACGTTACCAAGCTATGGATTACAGCTTACCAGAATAATATTAAAAGGTATGATTTTCGAATCATACCTTTTTTTTATTGATTTTTTTCGCTATAACCTGTATAATATACTGTTACAAAAGGAAGAAGGTAATTAGATGGAGAAAGTTATAGACATCTGGTACATCCTTAGAACAATTGGATTAACCATCATTTTTGTTGGATTAATTGGTTACGAGCGTCAAAGAAAACATAAAATTGCAGGACTTACGACTCATATTCTAGTTGCACTTGGTGCTGCTGGTATTACACTTGTACAAGAAATGATGGTACAAGATGCGATTGAGTTCGTTAGAGCAAATCCAGAGTTGGTAAATGCTGTCACGATTGAAAGACAACGTATCATCGCTCAAATAATTACTGGAGTAGGTTTTCTAGGAGCTGGAGCAATTCTAAAAACAAACGGATACATTACGGGGTTAACAACTGCTTCGAGTTTGTGGATTAGTGCTATTATAGGTATTATATTTGCATCAGGTTATACTACACTAGGTATAGTCGTCAGTGTATCAGCATTTTTAGTTCTAACAATTATTAAAAGTTTTTTCGGTAGGAAGTTTTCGACATAAGAGGTGAACTATGATAAACATGAGCAGCGTGAAGAAGCACTACAAGTTTCGTATGGATGAAATTAGACAGAACAATGTAGAAAAGGGAAAAGTCGTCTTAGTTGGAGATTGTGTTTTTGATAATATCAAACTTCAACAATACATAGCCGATTCAAAAATTTATAATAATGGAATCTGTGGTGATACATCAGTATTATTAAAAGATACATTATATAAACGTGCAATAAAGTACAAACCACATACACTATTCCTATCGATTGGTAGTAATGATATTGGGTTTGACAGAAGAGATGTCAAAGAAGTATATAATAATATAGTTGAGCTTATTGAAGAAGTTAAATCTAGAAGTAAAGACACAAAGATAGTTGTGATGAGTGTTTTACCGGTAAACCCAGTTAATCAGGAACACATAAATCGTGATTTAGTTGATCAAAGAAGTAACTTTGATATCAATATGTTAAATTACTATATAAGAAATTATACATCTAGAAATAGAATTAAATTTCTCAATTTGAATCCACATCTTACAAATAATTTCGAACAATTGAACTTAGAGTACACATCAGATGGATTTCATTTAAATGAAGAAGGATACGAAGTGTTATCTGAGTTAATATTACAGTACGTATAGAGAGCGATTTTTTGCTCTCTTTTTATTTAAAAGTATTCTTTTACGAAACTTTACGAAAACCTTTTAGTTTTCGTAAATCTGTGATATAATCACAAATGTAAGAGTTTTTAGGAGGAATATTATGAAAAAAATATTATCAGTTTTCGCAGTGTTTTTAGTACTATTGACGTTTGCAGGTTGTGACGAAGCACCTGTTGAAGAAGATGATCCTATAGTCGTTATAGACTTTACAGGAATGTCATTTATAGAAGTACTTCAATGGGGAAATGCAAACAAAATAAGTGTTAAATCATCAGGTGATTATCGAGATGATGTATTGCCAAACATAGTATACGATCAGGATATCGAACCAGGATCGAAACTTGAAGAATGGGATGAATTAAAAGTATTCTATTCAAGAGGTTATAATCCTGATGGTGAAATCACGGTACCTGATTTCACGGGGTTAACAAAAGAAGATATTCTTTCTTGGCTTGATGAAAACGATATAGGTAAATTTAGGTTTTATGATACATTTAGTCTTGATATGGAACTTGGAGCTTTTGTGAAATATCAAGTTGAACAAATAGATGATTCTTTAACTAATTTTGTAAGAAGAGATCAATTCAACTTTTATTTTAGTAAAGGTGAATTAGAAATAGAAACTGTAGATTTCAGTTCTACTGGAAAAGTACGCGGAGTTAATCTTGGTGGATGGTTCGTATTAGAGAGTTGGATGTCACCTGAATTATTTGACGGTATTGACGATGCACATGATGAAACTACTTGGATCATCAATAATCCAAATGCAGAAGCGGATTTAATTGAACACTGGGAAACATTTATAACAGAAGAAGATTTCCAATTCTTAAGTGAAATTGGAATTGATTATATTCGTTTACCAATTCCCTGGTGGATGTGGGGAGATACTGCATATGAAGACGAATTACTCCCACATAATCAAGACGGAGTTATCACATATAAAGATTACAGTGTGACATATATAAATAGTGTATATTATATTGATCAAGCTATGACGTGGGCTGAAGAATATGGAATTGATGTATTAGTTGATTTACATACAGCACCTGGAGGACAAAATGGATTTGATAATGGTGGGTTATCTGGTGTAAATGAATTTGCAAAACCAGAACATGTAAATCAAACATTATTTAAAATTAGAGATATGGTTCAACACTTTAATCAATTTGATTCATTCTGGGGATTTGAGTTATTGAATGAACCTGGATGGGGAGTTCCTCTTGATGTATTACAAGAATTCTATGTAAATGGTTACAATATTATCAGAGCATATAACCCTGATGTATGGGTAGGTATGCATGATGGATTTAGAAGTTATATGGAAAACGAATGGACTGAGTTTTTCGAAAGCACAGAAAATAATTTTGAAAAAGTATTCTTTGATATTCATCTATACCATGTATTTGGTGAATGGACAGATTTTGATATATTCGATCATATAGAATGGGTGAAAGTTGAAGACTTCAAAGCCGTTCATAGATGGGATGGAATAGTGCCAGTTATTGTAGGTGAATGGAGTGGCGGATTACCTGTTGTATTATATGAAGGACTAGATTTCGAATCAGGTGCTGAAATGAAAGAAGCATTCTTAAGTGCACAATTTAATGTGTTCGAAGGTGGATTTGGGCATTTCTTCTGGAACTATCAAATATTACAAGGGTCACATATGGAATGGGACATCGTAAGATTAGTAGAAGCAGGATTAGTACCAACAGATTGGTCACCAGAAGAAGAAACTGAATAAGTTTCTTCTTTTTTTTTTAATTTACACATTTATTTAGAAAAATACTAAAACAGTTTTTACGAAAACTTGCGTATGAAACCAGTTACATACGGCTTTATTACTTACTAAAATTAACGAAAACACATAAACCATTGTTAACGGCTTTGTTGTCATATGTAAGCGATTTTAGAAAACGTTTTATAAAGTCATTGAAAACGATTTCGTTGTATGATATACTTTTACTGTGTAAAGTAGCATAGCGTGCATACCTTTTTTTTAATTTGCATAAAGGTGGTTAATCTATGCCAAAAAAAAATATAGGAGGAATTTACTTTAATGAAAAAATTATTATTATTATTAACGATTTTTAGTCTTGGATTTGGTCTTTCGGCTTGTACTGAAGACGAACCAACTCCAGCAGTGTTGGATTGTGATGTAACTCCAGATCATGAAGACTGTGAAGCACCTGTTACTCTAGCATTTCGTGGTTTAAGTGCAGAAGTAGCAGTAGAACAAGGTGATGTATTTAATGTATTAACTGGAGTAACTGTACTAGGGAGTGATCGTTTAGATTACACTTCTGGTTTGGCAGTTGATAGTGCAGATTGTTATATAGATGACAATGATTTAATTGACACTATGGACCCGGGAACATGTACACTTGAGTATAGTGTTGTAAGTCCCGAAGGATCTATTACTAGAAAAACTGTAGTTCTTACAATTAATCAAATGGTTATGACATGGGATGACTTTGGTCCTATATTAAAAGAGTGGAACTGGGATACAGCGGCAGATAACGATGCTTGGAACATCTATACTGATGGCGCTGGTGCTATAGTACTATCTTGGGACGAAGTAGAACACGGTGGATCTATGAAACTTGAAACTACTACTGGTGATGTTGCTTATAAAACAAGATTGGATTTCCAAGATTTAGATATGGAATTCGGAGAAGCTTATATCGTTAGATTTGATATTAAATCAAGTGTAGCTGGTAAAAATCTTCATTTCAATTTTGGACAATTATTACCTGCAGCTCCATATTTTAAACCTTTCAAACCTGAACAAATTGATATTTTCCCAATCAGTGATGAGTGGCAAACTATTGAGTTTTGGTTCTATAAAGGGGAAGAAAATTATATTAATGGTGGACCTGTATTAGAAATGGGTATGACTGGAACTGACGCTGCTGAAGTTGTTGGTGAAGATGTAATATTCTGGATTGATAACCTTATTGTTAAAGGTGGAAGCGGACTGGATATATTTAATCCTATAGTTGCCGGTGCTGCTGATCAAACAATTTATATAGAAGATGTAGTAACATTTGATGCTACTGATGGTGTAACTGCTATTGATGGTGTTGATGGAGATATTACAAGTGCAATAGTTGTTGGTGGAGACGTTGTTGACACTGCTGTTGCTGGTATTTATTCAGTAACTTATACAAGTACTGATGTTGCTGGTAATGAAACACTTGTTGAAACTTGGGTAACTGTTAAAGCAGATACTGACGCTCCTGTATTATCAGGTGTTGAAGATTCTGTTGTATTCGTAGGAGATGGATTCACTTTACTAGGTAATGTTTTGGCATTAGATGGTAGAGATGGAGACGTTACTGCTGATATAGTTATAATAGATGGTGGATTTGATCACGCTGTTGAAGGTACTTATACTGTAACTTATACAGTTGAAGATGCTCTTGGAAATAGTGTATCTGTTGATCGTATACTTGAAGTATTAGACGTTACATTTATTCCAAGTGGTGAAATTGAAAACGGTAACTTTGAAGCTGTCAATTGGCAATTCTTTACTGGAGAATGGATGGGTTCTAAATCATTCTTTAGCATAGTAGATGGTGAATTAGTTGTTGTAGTTGAAGATTTCGGAATGGACGGAGACGCTGCTCCAACATGGGGTACAATCTTAGAACAAGCCGGACTTAACTTAGTAGTTGGTAAAACGTATCAAGTATCTTTCGATGCTATGAGTACAGTTGCACGTGATGTTACTATTGAATTAGATGGTGCTGCATTAGCGGGTAACGTTTCGTTAACTACTGAAATGGTAAATCACACTTTAGAATTAGTGTATACTGGTACTGAAGATAAAGAAGTTACATTCAAAATTTTAATGGGTGGAATTATTGCTGCAGAGTTAAGTACTATTACAATCGATAATGTAAAAGTAGAAGAATTTGCAGATTCAGCTGTAGTAGCTGATACAAATCAAATCTTAAACGGTGACTTCGCTGGTGCAACTATGTTATCTGGTTGGAGTAACTGGGCTGAAGATGGACTTGATGATTTCAGAGTATATTACAATGAAGCATGGTATTCATATGGTGTTGCTGGAGATGCTGCGTATAAAAACAAAGCTGAACTAGGAGATATCGATATGATTGCTGGTTTAACTTATAGATTAACTTTCAAAGCAAAAGGTGATGCTGCTAGAGACTTCCAAGTAAGTTTCTGGGACGGAAGCAATGGATTTGAAAGTGGACCATTAGCATTAGGAACAGACTTCCAAGATTATACATTTATCTTTGTATATACTGGTGGTGCAAAAGCTGCATTAGAAATGCAACTAGGTCAGTTAACTGATAATTTCGAAGGAACTATGTTCTACTTCGATAATGTTTTATTAGAAGTTGAAGATGCTGAACCTGTAATTCCGGATCCTGTATGGATTGGTGATGGTGGAACTACAGTTGTTGAAGGATTAGATAATGTAGTAGTTACTTATGATGTTGGAGACCCATGGTGGAATTTCAATGCTCAACAACAAAATGTAATATTTGATGGTACAAATAATGCTATTGAATTTACATTCACAGGTGTTGCTGGACATGAATATATGTTCAAAATTGAAGCACCTGGTGGTATAGCAAAAGAAATACCTATGGTAGGAGATGGTACTGAGCAAACTGTAATATTACCATTTACTGATTTCAACTTAGCAATAAGAAATTCAATAAACAAAATTGTTGTATTTACAACAACAATAGGTGCTGCTGGATCAATTACTGTTTCATATGAGCCAATTGTTATTGCTGTTCCAGAACCAATATGGACTGGACACGGTGGAACTACAGTTGTCGAAGGAACTGGTGATGTTGCAATTACTTATAATATTACAACTGGAAATTGGTGGGATTTCAACGCTCAACTACATAACATAATATTTGATGGTAGCAATGATGCTGTTGAATTTACTTTTACTGGTTTAGTTGGTCATGAGTATAAATTCAAAGTAGAAGGTCCTGGTATCCCTGCAATTGAATTACCAATACTTGGTGATGGTACAGAACAAACTTTCGTTGTACCTCTTGATTCAATGACATTGGAACAAAGAGAAGCAATAAATACATTTGTTGTTTTCTGTACAACTCAAGAT
>SDWO01000112.1 GCA_004195325.1 Candidatus Izemoplasma acidinucleici
AGGAATAGTAAATAATTGAATGCAACTTTTTATGTTGCATTTTATTTTGCAATTTACTTTTGCAATTTTTAGATTATAATGATAGTGTATATAAGGTTTAAAAAAATCTAAAACATATTTGGAGGTCTATTTAATATGGCTATTATTGACGGAAGCAAAGTCAAGTTGTTTAGTTTAAGTGCTAATCCAGAATTAGCAGCAGAAATTTCAAAATTTTCCGGGGTTCCACTAAGTTCTATTGACTTAGCAAGGTTCGCAGATGGTGAAATCGGGATAAATGTAGCAGAAACAGTTCGTGGATACCATGTATTCTTAGTACAACCTACACACGAGCCGGTAAATGAGAACATGATGGAATTATTAATCACAATTGATGCGATGAAAAGAGCATCAGCAAAAACAATCAACGTAATTATGCCGTACTATGGTTATTCAAGACAAGACAGAAAAGCAAAATCAAGACAACCAATATCAGCTAAATTAGTGGCGAATCTACTGGAAACAGCAGGAGCTACAAGAGTATTAGCTATGGATTTACATGCATCGCAGATTCAAGGGTTCTTCGATATCCCAATTGATAACTTTAGAGCAATGCCTTTAATAGTGGAGTACTTCAAGAAGAAAAACTTTGATGAAATAGTAATTGTTTCTCCAGATCACGGTGGAGCAGTTCGTGCAAGAAAAATGGGAGATGTAATGGGTTGCGATATAGCAATCATTGATAAACATCGTCCAGCACCGAATGTTTCAGAAGTAATGGGACTTGTTGGTAATGTTTCGGGTAAAACAGCAATTATTATCGATGACATGATTGATACAGCTGGCTCAATAACAGCTGCAGCGAAAGCTGTACTAGATGCAGGAGCTAAAGATGTATATGCTGCTTGTACGCATAGTCTATTATCAGGAAATGCATCAGAGAAAATTGAAAATTCGGTTCTTAAAGAAGTCATATGTACAAATACAATAAAATTGCCTGAATATAAAAAAACTGAGAAAATACATCAACTAAGCGTTGGAAAGTTATTAGCTCAAGGAATTATTAATATAATTCAAGATAGACCATTAAGTATTTTATTTGAATACAATGAAAAAGATGTTAATGATAAGTAGATGGATTCCATCTACTTTTTTCATACAAAAAATGCTATAATATGGCAGAGGTGATAACATGGATGAATTATTAATCGTACTAGTCGTAATCGCAGTTATTTTATTGGTTGTTATAATAATATTACTACTCAAAAATAGCAATAATAATGAAAATAATGTAAAAGACGAGTTGAAAGACTTTTTTAAAGACGAGAACTTTAAACTAAGCAAAGAAATGACTAAAGAATACTCTGGGTTAAAAGTAGAGTTGGTAGAATCGTTAGGAAGAAATGCTAAAGAGAGTATTAACGATCTAAACAGATTTAAAGAAGGTCTAAATAAAGATATTTTAGAAAACTTCAATACTTTAAACAAAAACATTCAAGACCAAATGGAGAACATCAATAAAAAGGTGGAATACCGCTTGAATGAAGGGTTTGATAAAACAAACAAAACATTTGAAAATATAGTTGTAAGATTAACAAAAATTGATGAAGCTCAAAAAAACATTGAAAAGCTATCAACAGATGTTGTCTCACTACAAAATGTGTTAACAGATAAAAAATCTAGAGGTACATTTGGGGAAGTTCAATTGAATAACATTCTTGAAAGCATCTTTGGTGTTGGAAACAATAAAATATTTGAAACACAAGTTACATTATCAAATGGTAGAATTGCAGATGCAGTGCTACATGTACCTGATCCAATGGGAGATTTAGCAATTGATAGTAAATTCCCACTAGAAAACTATCAAAGAATGGTAGATAACGAAATATCAGAGCACGAACGTACTGAAGCAACAAGGAAATTCAAATCAGATCTTAAAAAACATATAAACGATATTGCAGATAAGTATATTATTCCTTTAGAAACAGCGGAACAAGCGGTGTTATTCTTACCTGCTGAAGCGATTTTTGCTGAATTAAATGCATATCATCAGGATATTATTGAATTCTCACAAAGAAAACATGTTTGGATTGCATCACCTACAACTATAATGAGTTTATTAACGACGGTACAAGTAATTATTCAAAATGTTGATCGCAATAAAAATATGAAAGTTATCCAGGAAGAACTAATAAAACTTGGCGATGATTTTAAACGCTACAAAGAGCGATGGGATAAATTAAAATCTAATATCGAAACAGTGAATAAAAGAGTTAACGAGATTCATGTATCAAGTGAAAAAATAGGAAAACGATTTGACACTATTAAAGCAGTTGAATTTGAAGAAAAAGAACAAGTTGAATAAAAAAAATAAGCAGAATTTCTGCTTATTTTTTTTGTAAGTTGTTATTTCTATCTTTTCTTAAAATATTATTGTTTATTAGACGAATTGATAATTTTTCTACAATTTCAAGGATTGATTTATCCATACCATCAATTCCGAGATAATTGGAAATGATTGTTGTAATCTCTTCAGTGTTTATCCCAAAACTGTTTTTAGCAATCTCTGTAATCGCATAGATAAATTCTTTATCATCAATATCTTTGATAGTAAAGCCGTTGTTAATGCTTCTTCTATCACGGAAAGTAATAGACGCTTCCTTTTTATAATAGTAATAGAAATCGCTATTAATATACAATACTTGATCATTTTCCAAATGATTTAAGACTTTTTTAATACGTTTCCTAATAATACTTGGTTTAATCTCTATATGTGAGTTTTCAACAACACGTTCAACTATATGATTTATCTTTATAGGCATTTCTTCATATACCAAATCAGAAATATAGGTTGTAAACTCATCGTTTTCTTTTAGTAAGAAATGTATGTTTTCGATTTGCTTCTTGTATTTTTTATATGAACTAAATCCAAATCTAGTTACAACATTTACAGGTTCCTCTACGAATTCGATTGGTTCACTAACAAAATCTTTTTCCTCATTTATATGAGCTAAGAATTCTAATATATCATCAATTTCTTGTTTGCGATTATTGAACCATGAAGTGATATATATTTTATATATAGACCATCCCTTTGCTTTCATTACGGAACTTCTAATTCGTTCCCTTTCTGAAGCGGTTCTCGATTGGTTGTATGTTGAGTTATCAAACTCAATTCCAAGGATATATTCGGTGCTATTATTTGGGTTTAGTACCGCTAAATCAACATAATATTTAGAACTACCAACATTATAAGATACTTCATAACCGTGTTTGTGAAGTTCTTCAGCAATCTCTATTGCAAAGACTAAAGTATCACTCTTAACTTCCTGGACTTCATCTTTAGTATTCTTTTCTGCGAAATCGAAGAATTTACGTAATACTTTTACACCCTCACTAGAATTTGTATCTACTTCTAGGTCAGAAGCGCGTAAACCAGTGTAAATAACACATTTTCTTCTAGCTCTAGAGAGAAGCACGTTCAATCGTCTTTCCCCACCAACATGGTTTATAGCTCCAAAGTTCTGAATGATATTACCATTCTTGTCTTGAGCATAGCCAATTGATATTAGGATTACTTCTCGTTCATCACCTTGAACATTCTCTAAGTTCTTAACAAAGAATGCTTCATATTTATCATCTCTAAAGAACGAATCAAGTGAAGGTTCCTTCTTAAGTAGTGATTTAAGCTCTGAAAGGATTAAATCCCTTTGGTTTATATTGAGTGTAGCTACACCCAAAGAATCTTTAGGGAAGGATTTAGCATGGTTAATTACTTCTTTTGCGACACGTTGAGCCTCTATTAAGTTTGTTCTAGTACGACCACGATCGAAGATACCATCTACAAACTCATACTTTAATCCATAATTTGGATTATTTATGTATTTTGATGGAAAAATACTTAAAGATTTATCATAAAAATGTTCGTTATTTATTTGTATTAGATTATGATGTTTACTTCGATAATGCCAATTCAATGTTGTAAGTGGAACACCATTACCTCTTAGTAGTGTAAGAATACTTTCAAAATTGCTTATTGTATCTTCGCTAAAGACCTCTGTGCTCCCATAGAAACTTTCAAAGAAATTGGTTGGAGGAAGTTGTTTTTCATCACCAACTACAATCACTTGTTTACCTCTTAATAGTGCACCAAAGGCATCTTGAGGTTTGATTTGTGAAGCTTCATCAAACACAACAACATCAAACAAACCAACTATTGGTTCAAGAAACTGTGATATTGATATAGGCGACATCATAAAGACAGGTTTTAACTGTGTTATTGGTTCAAATGCTTCTTTTAGTAAACGTTTGATTGAAGGGATATTGTGTTTCTTATTGAAAGTTTGTAAAAGGTAGGAAATTTTGTCATCTTTGTGCTCTGTGCTTAAACTTTCATCTTTTCTAATGTTGTATACATTATAGAAATGGGCATCTAATACAGCTTGTAAGTTATTCATTTGAATGTTTTTAGTGTCTAAAACTATAAATTCGCGAATTTTTTTATCAAATATTAATGCGTTAAATTCACGTAGATTATCGTTGTTATTAAGTAGTTCTTTGACGATACTATGGTACCTTATATATTTGAATACTTTTGATATGTGATTAGAGTATGCTTCATCTGCAATCATATTTTTAAAATAAGCATCTGTTATCTTTTCTTGGAGACTATTGTTTAATGAACGAAGAACTATAGTGTCATTAATATTTGGTAAATTGGTTTTTATCTTATTATACTCATCCAATAGTGTAATTAATGGAGTATTCTCCAATTCACCATCAGTGTAAAACGCTTTATTGTCTACCTTTAACCCGTCCTCAATATTCTTAATACTATTTACTAGATCAGGGATTGAAGGTAGTTCTATTTGAATGAATTTCTTGAAATATGCTATGTATAATTCTTGGTTATCTTCTTTGCCTTTAAAGAGTTCCGTTATTGATAAAAAGACATCTTCAACGCAATTATAGACAGTGTATATAGTTTCAAAATTAGTTTTATCTTTCTTGTATTTCATACCAAATATGTTTTCTAGTTTAGTATCTTCTTTTGCCGAGACTAATTTAAAGCTTACTTTGTTAAACAACCATAACATAGAAGATATTAGCTCATCATCATTTTTAGGTGGTGTTTCGAAATATTTGATTTCTAGCACTTCGATATATTGTTTATAACCTTTACTCATTTTCTTAAACATTGAGCTATTTGTTTTTAGGTAAGCCATTTCTCGGATTAAAGAATCCTTTAATGATTGTAATTGATCAATGTACTTAGCCTCATTAATAATCTCTAAATTGATGAGATGATTAGGTTCTTTAGAAATTTCATAGTATTTCATTAATTTATCTAACATTATTTTGTTCTCTAACATCAATTTATGATTTATATTAGGGACATATTCAAGTACTATTGGATTTGTGTTTCTAATTTCTACTAAATGATTAATATCTTTTATTGTTAGTTTCCCTTGTTTTGTTGAAGGGATTCTATTGTAGGAAATGTCTTTAATAACACGTTTCAGGACATTAAGGATTTCAATTATCTGATTTGTAAAGCGTATTAAATTATGATGTGTTATAGAGTTATCAAGTTTTACTGCATTTATTTTACTCTCTTTCAGAGTTCCGTATTTAACATAAAACTTCTCTAGAGATTCTAGGTCTTGAATTAAAGCATCAAACGTAACATCTTCCATTGACATTAAATAGTTGTTTGGGATTTCTAAATTGTAGTGATTTACTTCATTGAATTCAAAGTAGTTTTCTAGTTCTACGATATTTTTATATGTATCAATTATATTTGTATCCGAGTGTGTAGCTGTCCTGTTTAACAGCTCGTAATAACTATTTATTTCTTGACGTAAGGTGTGTAATTTACTTTTTATATTTTCGTCCTTATTTTTTACGTTTATTTTGTTCATGTAATAGATAGACTGAAGTTCTTTAACTACATGTGATTTGTTGATTTTATCACTATGTAATTGAAGAGCTACATGGTGTGAGTTAACTGCTTTCAGTCGATTGTATACAACTTCCATAGCTGCAAGTTTCTCACTCATGAATAAGACTTTCTTATTGTGTCTTATAGCTTCTGCGATTATGTTTACAATAGTTTGAGATTTCCCAGTACCGGGTGGTCCTTGGATTATAATTGAATTTCCTCTATTAACCTTTGAAATGGCCAGTAATTGCGAAGAATCTGCATCCACAATATTTTTAATTTCATCAATTTCATTTGTACTATCAATGTTTTTATCGTCATCGATGTTACTAACTTCATGGTAAATCTGATTTTCAAAAATATCAGTTAAGACATTTTTCTTTTTATCCTTTAAA
>SDWO01000166.1 GCA_004195325.1 Candidatus Izemoplasma acidinucleici
GTTTTGCCTGTTACTCTTTCTGTGACAGGAATAGTATATTTCTCAGGATTTTATATTTTCCCCAAAGGGATTAGAAAGTAAAAACGGTGTAGATGATTTACAAGATATAAAAGAAATGATGTAGACATAAAAAAAGACACTTTAAATTAAAGTGTCTTTTTATTTAATGTTCTTCCCACCAATTATCTTCTTCAGATTTCTCGTTGGTATAATCATATACGTAATTATCTTTGACGCCTTTTCTATCTGCTGGAATTAAGAAATAAGATATTGCCATCCCAATTACTAATCCACCTAAATGACCGATTATACTAATATTACTAACTAAGAATGTAAATATAATATTAATGATAACAAGTTGTCTTATAGATGCGACTTCACTTCTACTTAACATATCAGGTCTTACAAGAGACATAAATAACAATGCTCCAACAACACCATATATTGCTCCACTAGCTCCGGCAGTAAACGTTAGTTGAAATATACCACTGACAACATTAACATCATCTACAAAGAAATACACAGCTAATGAACTACCTATTAAACTAATGAAATATACTAATAAGAATCTATAACTACCAATCAAACGTTCTAAACCAGCAGAAATTATATAAATTCCGAATCCTACATTAAACAAAATATGAAGAATATCGAAATGTCCAAACCCTGCAGTAAACAATCTATAGTATTCACCAAATGTTTCGATTTGATAAGAGTTAATACCTATCATATATACAAAGTCACTTTCCATTGGGAAATAAGTATCTATAAGTATACCTAATATATATACCAATACATTAACAACAACTAAAACAGTTGCTACTGGAGAAGTTCTCCATAGTTCTTTAAAGGATAACCTTCTAAAAATATGATCCATAATATCACTTCCTTAAATATCTAGTATGAATTGTAACATAAAACATTTAAAAACAAAAGCAACCATAAATGATTGCTTATTCTGCTTCGTATAAATCGCATTCATCATCTCCGCTTTTCTTAAAAGTTTCTTCCAGACGAATACTACAAGAACCACTACCACAAGTAGAACACTTGTCTACAGGCTCTATACCTTCAGGTACTGCAACATTTTTATTAAGGACATATGTACCTACATAAAGTAAAATCATTCCAACTACAAGTAATAAACCTACTATACCACCACTCATAATATCACCTCACTTTAATTGTAAACCTATATCAAACTTCATACAAATTATATCCATATGTTTATAATTAAGTGGAACGATGATTCTAATTAGCACTCATGTATTGACAGTGCTAATAGAGTGTTGTATAATATCTAAGACTAAACGTTACAGTAATCCTAGGAGGCTATTATGGCAAAGACAAAACAATTCAAAACAGAATCAAAAAAATTATTAGAATTAATGATTAATTCAATTTATACACACAAAGAAATTTTCTTAAGAGAATTAATTAGTAATGCTAGTGATGCAATCGATAAAAGACATTATAAAGCTCTAACTAATTCTGAACTTATCACTGATTATGAAATCTTTATTGATATAGATTCAGACAATAGAACATTAACAATCACAGATAACGGAGTGGGGTTAACAGAAGAAGAATTAGTTAACAATTTAGGTACTATCGCAAGAAGTGGTAGTAAAGAATTTAAAGAAGGATTAGAAAACAGTGATTTAGAAATCATTGGCCAATTTGGTGTAGGATTCTATTCTTCATTTATGGTAAGTGATAAAGTAGTAGTAGAAACAAGAAGTGTAGATAGTGAACTTGGGTTCAAATGGACTTCAGAAGGAACTGAGTCATATACAATCAGTGAAACACAAATGGAAAAACCAGGAACGAAAATCACGCTACATATTAGAGATAACAACGACGAAACAGAAGAAAATTTTGATGAATACTTACAAGAACATGCAATTAAAGAATTGGTTACTAAATACAGTGACTATGTTAGGTATCCAATCAAAATGGATGTTACTAAATACGATGCCCCAACTAAAGAAGATGAACAAGCAATTAGTTATAAAGAATTAGCTACATTAAATAGTATGATTCCTTTATGGAAGAAAAACAAAAGAGAAATCGAAGAAGTGGAATACAATGATTTCTATAAACGAAAATTCAATGATTATACAGATCCTCTAAAAGTAATTCATACCAAAGTAGAAGGGTTACTAGAGTATACCAGTTTACTATTCATACCAAAAAAAGCACCATTTGATCTATACAGTGAGAAGTTTGAAAAAGGACTTCAACTATACAGTAAAGGTGTATTCATAATGGATAAAAACAAAGAACTACTACCTGATTACTTCAGATTTGTAAGAGGACTAGTAGATTCATCTGATTTATCATTAAATATATCTAGAGAAATGCTACAAAAAGATGTACAACTTAAAAAGATATCTTCAGCAATAGAAGGTAAAATACGTTCTGATTTAGAGAAAATGCTTAAGAATGATAGAGAAACATATAACGAGTTTTTCCAAACATACGGTATCAACTTGAAATATGGTACTTATGATGGATATGGAAAAAACAAAGAGAAACTACAAGATTTAATTATGTTTAAAACATCTAAAAACGATGGGTTCGTTACATTCCAAGAGTATGTAGAGAACATTAAAGAAGATCAAAAGTATATCTTCTATGCAACAGGTAAAAACAAAGAATCAATTTTATTATCTCCACAAATGGACCTAATAAAAAAACATGACTTTGAAGTTCTGTTATTCACAGATGATATCGATGAGTTCATGATTAACATTCTTCAGAAATATGGAGAACTAGAATTTAAATCAGTAAATCAAGGTGACTTAGGTTTATTAGATGAAACAGAAAAAGAAGAAGTAGAACAACTAGAAAAAGCAAACAAGAACCTATTAAAGCAAATCAAAAAAGCATTAAAAGATAAAGTGAAAGACGTAAAACTTTCTACAAGACTAACAGATTCTCCTGTATGTATCGTTAGTGGAGAAGGTGTATCTTTAGAAATGGAAAAAGTATTAAAAAGTATGCCTACAAGTCAAGATGTAAAGGCTGATAAAATATTAGAGATTAATCCAAATCATGAGTTATTCAAAATGTTAGAAAAAGTACAAGAAACAAACGCTAGCAAAGTGGATACTTACGCAGAGTTATTATATAACCAAGCACTTCTAATTGAAGGGATTCAACTAGAAGATCCAGTTAAGTTTTCTAACTTAATGATCGAGTTAATGATTGAAAGTAATAAATAACCACATTTATATGTGGTTTTTTACTTATTTTTGTTATAATAACTAAGACTAGGGGGTGCATTTTTATGCCACAGATACTATTAATTATAATCGCACTAATTGTTAAACTTGCTATAGAAGGTTCAAAAGGAACGGATTCTAGCTCGCGATATACAAAAAAACAACATATTTCCGATTTAGCTAGTGGGAAAGCTAGAGATTCTTATCTTCATGTTTCTGATAGACCAACACTAAGTCAAACAATCAACAGACAAAGATTAGGTTCTACAGTTGCTAAAACTGTTGTTAAATCCTCAACAAAAGATACCTTCTCAACCAGTATGGTTCCTGAATCTAAAACGAACTATAGTGAGCCAGATGAAGTCAAAGAAGATGACTTTGCTAAGTACGAAACAGATGATTATGAATCTTTCAGAAAAGATGAAAGCTTTGAAGAAAGTGAACAATATGTAGCGAAAGAAGTTTCAAAGTATACAACATATGATCAACGTGCTAACAAAATCAAATTTATGATTTACGTCTTAGTATATTGTATGTACGAAGACGATGGAGAATTCTCTCGTAAAGAAAAAAGAATGTTTAAGATGATTTCAAAAGTAGCTAGTATTAATTTAAAAGCAAAAGACACAGATGAAATAAAATCATTTATGGATAGAAGACCAAATCTAGACGGTGTTGTTTCTAAACAAGCAATATATGAATTAGATATTAATGATGTTGTTGAAACAATATCTTCACTAAGAAAACAATTAAAAAGAGAAAAACAATATTCTCCAATTTTAAAAAGAGTAGAGAAAAGATTCGAGTATGAACTATAAAAGGCTTATTCAAGCCTTTTTTTATATGTATTACATGATGTAAGTTACACAAAATTTGATATAATAAATATAGAGTTCATGATATAATATTTAATGCGAGGTGGTACAATGCTGAAATTAGAAAACATATCAAAGTATTATCATAGTAATGACACAGTAGCCCTTGGGTTACGTCGTGTAAATCTAGAATTTAATATAGGTGAGTTTATCGCTGTTACTGGTGAAAGTGGTAGTGGTAAAAGTACTCTATTAAACGTAATAAGTGGTCTTGATACTTATGAAGAGGGTGAACTTTTCATAAACAATGAAGAAACTAGTTACTTTAGTATGAGTGAATGGGAAAGTTATAGAAGACAATATATAGGATTTGTATTCCAAAACTATAATATTATAGATTCTTATAGTGTTCTTGAAAATGTAATGATCGCTCTTAAACTACAAGGGTATGATAAAGAAACAAGAAAACAAAGAGCATTAGAATTAATTGAGAATGTAGGACTAACAAGTCATATTCATCATAAAGCCAGCAAATTAAGTGGTGGACAAAAACAAAGAGCGGTTATAGCTAGAGCATTAGCCAAAGATTGCCCTATTATCGTTTGTGATGAGCCAACGGGGAATTTAGATACTGAATCAAGCAATAACATAATGAATCTCTTAGCGGAGATATCAAAAGACAAATTAGTTATTGTAGTTACACATAACTATGATGAAGTAAAAGATTTTGCAACAAGAAGAATCCGTTTATTTGACGGTGAAGTTATAGAAGATAAGAAACTGAAAAAAACACAAAAAAAAGAAGAAAAAGTTGAATTAGCTCCATACAAAGTTAACATCTGGGGATTATTCACTTTATCACTTAGAAATCTATTTAGAACACCAAGAAGAACAATATTTGCAGCTGTGATATTCACATTCATAGTTGCCACTTTTACATTTGTTTATGGTAATTACGTAACGATTATTAATAAGGGTTTAAATTCTAGTTACAATCAAACGTTCGCCAATGTGAATGAAAAAAGAATTATTGTTACTAAGTATGATTATACTGATTTTACAGATGATGAATTAGATGTAATTAATGATATTAGTGGAGTGACATATTTAAATGTCCATGATGTCATAAATGATTTTAGCTTAACTGCATACTATTTTTATGAAGATGGGTATGTCGGACAAGATAATTATTTTGTTAATCCTGCTGCTTCTATCAGCAACAACGAACTAGAAGAGGGTCGGTTACCAAATAACGTTACTGAAGTAGTTGTTGAAAGTAATTCAATGTATTCTTTAGGTGACATAGTGAATTATAGTATAACTTACGCAAATATTAATTATGAAGAAAGGGAACCAGTATTACAAGATATTACTGACGCTACAACTCAATTAACCGTAGTTGGAATAGTCGAACCACGAGAAATATACTATTCATCAAGCATGTACTTCCATAAGGATTTTATGGAAGATGATTTCTTGATTCAGGCAGCTTATTATTTTAATTATCACATTGCAGGTGCTTCTACTAACTTTTCTATTGAACCAATAATTGGTGTTGAGTATAGAGAAGATATCTTTAAAGTCTACGATGTTTATATCGTCGATAATACACTTGGTGATTGGGAATTCAGTGTAGATGTTGAATACCTTAAAGGTGATATGAGACGTTATTATGCTGAAATAAATGAAATAGAATATGACGATTATAATACAATCACAACACAGATGCTTTTAGATATTGATGTATACTTCAATGTTGTCAACACATTTGGTAATAGAACATACGCAGCTGATATTGTAGGTACTCATGTTAGTACTGGGTACGGTTACCAAAATACAATTAAAGTAAATCAGGCGACAATGGATGATATTTTAAATTCAAACACTTACCAAATCAGCGTGCACACAGTAGACAGATTTGACGCGTTAAGCGTTATCGATGATTTAGAAGCGGCAGGGTTTAATGCAATATACCCATCAAACACATCATCGCCTATGGATCGTATTACATCTGTAATGCTAAGTTTGTTGTATGGTACATTTATGGTTCTATTAATGTTTGGTATGTATTTTATAGTTTATTTAATTCTTAAAAACATTCAAGTTTCGAAGAAAAAAGACTATTTAATATTACGTTCAATTGGTGCATCTAAAGGAAACTTGAATAAAGTTACAACTGTCTCTTATACACATCT
>SDWO01000061.1 GCA_004195325.1 Candidatus Izemoplasma acidinucleici
ATCTTCATCTTTATGTCCGACTTCACTAACACCTTCATCTTCAAGCACTTTATCTAACTGTTTTTTTATCATTTCCATTCCTTCTTTTAGCGCTTTTGTTTCTTCTTTTTCTTCGATGTGATTCAACGCTAATTGAAAGCTATCCATTGGTGTTAGAATGTGTCTTGCGAAGTTCATTGCTGAATATTTACGTTCTAGAATTCTTTCTTTTTCTAGACGTTTTTTTGTGTTTTCTAAATCTGCTCTTTGAATTAACATTTCATTGTTTAATTCTTTAATTGTTTCATTTAATTCATTAATAATATCCTCGGGTGTTTGTTCCACTACTTCTTCGATAACTTCTTCTTTTACTTCTTCGATAACTTCTTCAGTTATATCTTTTTTCTTTGCCATTGCTTTACTCCTTATACAGTTTTGACATATGCATTGCCAAGTATTTTATTAATGGAATAACTTTGTCGTATTCCATCCTCGTTGGTCCAACGATAGCTATTGTACCTGATTCCTTATCATTTAATTCATAAGGAACGGTAATCACAGTACAATCTTGCATAGCACTTACTGCGTTCTCTTTACCTATACGTACAGTTAGTCCTTGTTGTTTTGTGTTTTCAACTAGTTTGAAGATGTCGTTTTTCTCAAAGAATGATAACAATTCTCTTACTTTCTCAACACTAGCAAACTCTGGTTGATATAACATTTTATTTTGTCCTGATAGATAGTACTTACTTTGGGTGAATTTTGTGAATGCTTCTAAGAATGTTTCAATGATCGTCTTATTATAAATCATAATTTCCTTGATTTTTTCAGTGTTAATTTCATAGTGTAGTTTTTCACTAACTTGTGAAATTGGACAATCATACAAAATCTCATTAAAGATTTCAATGACACGTTTCATATCTTCTATCTCAGTGTGTTCGGGTAATGTGATTTGTTTACTTTCAACATGACCTCTATTTGTTATTACTAGAATCATACATACATTTTCATATAGTGGGATTAATTCAATCTTTTTTACTTTAGAATCATATGCACTAGGTCCTAAAGCTACTGTAGTGTAGTTTGTAATTTGTGATAAGAGATTCATTGCTTGTTTTATTGCCTCATCACGTCTTACATCACTTTGTTCAAAGATTTCATCGATGACTTTGAATGAATCTTTATAAGAACTGTTATCATTCAATAACTTTTCTATATAATAATGATATCCTTTGTCACTTGGAACTCGTCCACTTGATGTGTGTGTTTTTTCTATGTACTCTAAGTCTTCTAAATCTGCCATTTCATTTCTAATTGTGGCAGGACTAAATTCTAATAACTTAGATAACGTTCTTGAACCTACTGGTTCTGCTGTTTTTATGTACTCTTCAACAATTAATTTTAGAATCATTTCTTGTCTTGTAGTAAGCATAAACTCACCTCCGTTAGCACTCTACTATCTTGAATGCTAATAGTATTATATAACACATCTTTAGCAGTGTCAAGACTTGAGTGCTAAAAAATAAAAAACAGCCCTGTTTGGGCTGTTACCTGTGATAATATGGGGTATTATTCTTTTGTGTTAGTACAGTTGTGTGTTTACCGTGTCCTGAATTCAAGATTGTATTATCACTGTAATTATTTAGTAATTTATTAATACTATCTTCAAGTTGAACATTGCTTCCTGTTGGTAAATCTGTTCTTCCAACTCCGTCAGTAAATATGGTATCTCCAACAAATACTACTCTTTTATATGAGAAACATGAACTACCTCTTGTATGTCCTGGGACATGTAACACTTTAAGCTCTTGTTCTCCTAGAGTGAAGACTGTACCATCTTTGAATAACTTAACATTCTTTTTTCTTTGAACAACTATCTTTTTATACATTGTTCCAGATAGATTCAAATTAGGATCAAACAAGAAATCACGTTCTAATTCATGGATATATATATCAACATCATATTCTTCAATTAGTTCATTGACGCAGATGATGTGATCAACATGTCCGTGAGTTAGCAATACATACTTGAGTGTTAATTCTTTTGTTCTTAAGTATTCCTTAATCTCTTCAAATGATGCTCCTGGATCTATAATTAATGCTTCATTTTTCTCTACTACAATATATGTGTTTTCCGCAAACTGATTAATTAGAGCTTTAACCATTTAAAACAAGTAATGCTGCACCGTACATGCCAGCATCGTTTCCTAGTTCAGCTAAAATTATTTTCGTATCATGTACTGCAATAAATTTATACTCGCGGAATTCATTTGCTACTTTATTTAATAGGAATGCACCTGCTCTAGATACTCCCCCACCTAATACGATTACTTCAGGGTTTGTTGTTACACTTATGATATGACAAGCATATCCTAAGTAAAATGCAACATTATCAATTGTGTTCATTGCTAATTGGTCTCCATCTTTTGCAGCATCCATAATTGCTTTTGCACTAATGTATTTTCTTTTATCAAGAATGGAGGGCATTGTTAACTCTGCACGTAAGTCATTAAATTCACGTACAATTCCTGAAGCGCTAGCTATAGTCTCTAAGCAACCTTTATTTCCACAGTTACATTGTCTACCATTATGTAAATCAACGATGATATGTCCAATTTCTCCACCAGCGCCGTTATGACCTTCAACAGGGATAGAGTTTGAAATAACTCCCCCACCTAGTCCGGTACCAAGAGTCATCATAACAACATCTCTTTTTCCTTTTGCGGCACCACCAAATAGTTCACCCAATGCTGCAACATTTGCATCATTATTAACAAACACATTTTTATTTTGAACAAGAGTTCCAAAACGTTCTCTGATGTCGTAATTTTCCCAACCAAGATTAACACATTGAGTAACAATGTTATTAGTTACTGGTCCAGGCACTCCAAAACCGTAACCTATAATTTGACTTAGGTCTTCATTTCTATCTAATAAAGATCTATATATATCAAATAGGATATTTTTACCGTAATCTGATGTATCTGTCTTTATCTCATAACTACTTAATAATTCACCTGTATGAAGGAATTTTCCAATTTTAACAGTTGTTCCACCAACATCAATACCAATTAAATATGTACTCATAATTATCCTCCTATAAAAAAAACTTCTTACTAAAAGAAGTTTTTATTTTTTTTCTTTGTGTAGAGTTTGTTTTTGACACTTAGGACAATATTTTTTTGTCTCTAATCTTTCAGGGTGTAACTTTTTATTTTTGTGCATACGATAGTTTTCGTTTTTACATTCTGTACATCTCATATTAAAATACGCTCTCATTAGAATCCTCCTTGATAAAGTCTTTTATAATATATCACTTATCTTTATAAAAATCAATACATTTATGTATTTTTTTAGTGCTTTAATGTATAATGAATTTGGTGATAATATGACAAAAAGAAATCAAACAAAACAAGTTTTAGTTGGAGATGTTGTGATTGGTGGAAACAATGAAGTTATAATTCAAACAATGACAACAACAAAGACAAATGATATAGAAGCAACCGTACATCAAATTAAAGAACTGGCTACAGCTGGTGCTAAGATAGTAAGATTAGCGATATTTGATATGGATGATGCGAAAGCGATTAAGCAAATTAAGAAGGAAGTTAATGTTCCAATTGTTGCTGACATTCATTTTAGTTATCAATTCGCTCTTGAGGCAATCAAGAATGGAATTGATAAAATTAGAATTAATCCCGGAAATATTGGAAGTAAAGATCGCATCAAAAAAGTAGTTGATGCTTGTAAAGAAAAAAATATTCCAATTAGAATAGGAATCAATAGTGGTTCTCTTGAAAAAGAGTTTAAAGATAAGTACGGTGTAACGAGCGAAGCTATGATTGAAAGCTTGAAATATCACGTTGGAATCTTAGAAGAGTTCGACTTTCATGATATTGTGATATCATTAAAGTCAAGTAGTGTAAAACGCGCTGTAGAAGCTTATAAAATGGCTTCAGAGTTATATGAATACCCACTTCACATTGGGATTACAGAAGCAGGAACTAAATTCGGTGGTACCATCAAAAGTTCGATTGGACTTGGGATTCTTTTATACGAAGGTATTGGTAGTACAATCCGAGTTAGTTTGAGCACAGATCCAGTTGAGGAAGTTAAAGTAGCCAAAGAAATATTAAGTGCTTTGGGATTATATAAGAAACCTAAAATTGTTAGTTGCCCAACTTGTGGTAGACTTCAATATAATATGTTTCCACTTGTCGAAAAGGTTGAAGCATTCTTAGAAACAATTGAAGACGATATTACAGTCGCAGTGATGGGTTGTGCTGTAAATGGACCAGGGGAAGCAAGTGCTGCTGATATTGGAATTGCCGGTGGTAAGGGTGAAGGATTAATCTTTGTCGAAGGAAAAATAAAGAGAAAAGTTAAAGAAGAAGTCATGTTTGAAGAGTTAAAGAAGGAAATCATATTATATATAGAAAAAACGAAAGCTTAGAGCTTTCGTTTTATTTTGCATAAAATGCTAAGAAATGAATTTCTACACCTATTAGGTTAACCCCATCAGGCTCATTGTATTTTACGAATGAAACAATAAATACTTGTTCACTGTTATGAATAATATCGATTAACGCTTCAATTTGAACTAAATCTTCAGTATTGAAATATACCTGAACTTCATAAACGTCGAAGTCATCTTGTAAATCACGATATACACTGTCTGAGGAAAATGTGATATCCTCAGGTAATTTAATATCAATTTCACGATCTATTACTCCAGCAGCAGTTACACCAATTATTTCCAATTGGGCATATATGTAATTTACTAAAATATCATCATCATACTCTTCAGGTACTGAATTGTATAACTCGTATAAATGGTTTTCTTGAATGTCACGATTTTCAGCAACAATCACATCAACCAAATCAATTTGATTTTGAAGTAATCTTGAACTGTTTTTAACTTCTTCAATTCTGGAAGTAACATTACCTAACATAACACTTCTAATTAGAAATACGATTAATGCGATAGCTACAAGCATTCCATAAAATATGTAATTACTGGCTTTTCTATTCAACATCTTCAGGTACCTCCAAATCTAGAGTAAACTGTACTACTTGGTAAATAGATCCATAATCTTCTTGATCAGAAGGACTAACACTATAAACCCATTCGAATGCTAAGAAATCATTTCGTAATTGAGTGAAGTATTGATCATTAATCATAATGACTCTTACTAATAATGTTTCATTTTCAACATTATATACTACTTCTATAACTTCTCCATCACGTTCATCTGTGTAATTATTGATTTGATCTATATATTCATTTAAATCAATGTTTAATCCATGTAGTTGGTTAATATCTTGTTCAAAGTGTATTATATCAAGATTAATCTCATGCAAAACACGTTCCTCTTGCTTTAAGACTAATCTATGTGCTAAATCATTATTGTGTCCGTTTACTTCTTCAAATTCTTCTGTTGCCAATCTAAATGGAACAAAGATAAAGAAATATGTAGCAACTACTGCAATAGTACCGGCAATAATTACGTTCATGTTAAATTGTCTTGCTCGTTTTAACTCTGGTAATAAATCAACATATACAAAGTCACTAACCCCACGTTCACTTTTCTGATATACGTACTTTTTAGCCATATTACCAGAATCCCTTCGGTTGCATCAAGCTAGCCGCAAGTGGAATATAACATTCCTTATCGATTAAAGTGTCGACGATTTTTGATATTGTTTTCATATCGAATAGTTCAGCTTTCATTAAAGCTCCCTCTTCGTAGAAATAATTACGTACTTGTTCATTGGTTAGTTTAGTTGTCATATTAAATAGTACAAGTTTTTCTATCGTTTTATCTCCATTATTAATGTTGAATCGATAGTAGTTAGATATCTTAGCGATTTCTTGATCTAATGTATCTAGATATTTCTCACCTTCAAGTTCAGAAACATTTATATTTTGAACTAATGAGAAAATCGGGATTTCCTCGTCGAAAATATATAAGGAATAGCTATCATCAAATATTGCCAAAAACATAATGTCTGTTTCAAATTCTACAGTCATATCATCATGTTTACGATAATAATATAAACGATGAAGTGCTAAAGGTGGAATATCTGTTTTTACAACTTGCATATTCATTTCAAAGAAAAGGTTCACATATGATTTGATTTCATGTCGTGGTGCATAGAACATAATAACTTCATATGAATCTTCATTTTTTTTATGAATAATATAATCCATTTTCATATCTTTAAAAGGAATCATAATTGCTGTCTCTTATACACATCT
>SDWO01000037.1 GCA_004195325.1 Candidatus Izemoplasma acidinucleici
GCATATGGTCCGATTACACAAGGTCTTGGCGGACCAGTAAATGATTTATCTAGAGGTTGTTCAAGTGATGATATAGTGGCAGTAGCTGCGATTACATCATTACAGGCAAATAAGTAGAAATCACATAATAAGGAAAAGACAATAGGAGATGAAAATTCTCCTTTTTCTTATACTTATTTATATTTGCCTATAAAAAGAATACAGAGTATGTATTAAAACTGAGTTATCTTCCTTGGCTAAATGTCTTTTATATTGATTGTTAATTGTATAATTATGTTATAATTTTAAATAAGATTATTAAGTAATTAAATATAAGAGTATATTAATCAGTTGGAGGTATGAAAATGGCACACAAAACAGCTCGTAGTGGATATAAAAAACTTGCAGAACGATTAGATCGATTCCCTCATGGAATAACAGAAAGTGAAACAATGTACAAAATATTTTCTGTATTGTTTACCGAAGAAGAAGCAAGACTATTATCACAATTACCAATTGGAGGATTCGGTGTCCCTTTGGCAATGAAAAGATGGAAAAAAAGTGAAGAGGAAACAAAAAGCATATTAAATGATATGGCTTCAAGGGCAGTCCTTCTAGACATATACAAAAAAGATGAAGTGCAGTATTTGCTGCCTCCACCTATGATTGGCTTCTTTGAGTTTTCAATGATGCGTATTGGGACTCATTTAGATCAAAAGGTACTAAGTGAATTATTTTATGAATACGTTGTTAAAGAAGATGAGTTTGTATCGAGTTTAATGACATTAGATACTCCTCTAGGGCGCGCTCTTGTACAAGAAGAATCAATTAATGATAATACCTTACACGTAATGGATTATGAACGTGCAAGTGAAATAATCAACAAAGCAAAAGTGGTAGGGCTTAGTACTTGTTACTGTAGACATGTAAAAGAACATTTAGGAGAAGATTGTGATGCTCCTAAAGAAACATGTCTTACTATTAGTAATAGTGGAGATAGTTCATTAATCCGTCATGGATACGCTAGAGAAATATCAAAAGAAGAAGCTTTAGATATTATCCAATTATCAAAAGAGCATAACTTAGTTCAATTTGCGGAAAATGTTCAGAGTAATGTTAGTTTCATATGTAACTGTTGTTCTTGTTGTTGTGAAGTACTATCTAATGTTAAGAAACATGGATTCACAAATGCAATTAACTCTTCAAACTATATATGTGAAATTACAGCAAAAGATTGCACTGGATGTAGTAAATGTATTAAAGTATGTCCTGTAGGAGCAATATCACTTACAGATTCATCTATAGAAGGTAAAAAGAAGATGGCAGTTGTAGATGAGGATATGTGTATTGGTTGTGCTGTATGTGATCGTTCATGTGGTTTTGACGCACTTGAAATGGTTCATAGAGAGTCAAGAGTGTATACACCAGTAAACATGAATCAAAAGCTAATTCTTCAGGCAATTGAAACAAATAAACTACAACATTTGATATTTAGAGATGAGGAAAAATTGAGTCACCGTTTCTTAGCTTCAGTCTTTGGGGTAATATTAAGATTACCACCAGCGAAACAACTTTTAGCCAGTAAACAACTCCGTTCTAAATATCTTAAAAAACAAATTAAGGAATACAATAAACGCGCTGAACAACAATAAAAGATGAAACTCTTTGGCTATAATAGTTATAGAGTTTTTTTTCTGAATTTTTTAAAGATAGTCAATTTATTCTCCAAAGGAGTTCATAACTTAAGAAAGGAAAGTTATATTATTTTTAAATTGGTCAATAGTATTGTATAATACTAATATATGTATTACAGGTTTTACTGAATTATTCGATTGGGAGGAAGTTAAATGAAAAAAATATTAAGTGTTTTATTAGGATTATCAATGGTACTTGTTTTGAGTGGATGTGGTGATAAGGATACCGAAGCACCCGTCATTACTTTGAAAAGTAATGCAATTACAGAGTTCACAGAACATTCCGATATACCTAATTGGTCTAGTTACATAGAAGTTGTGGATAATGTCGATGTAGATTTTGTAGTTGTTATAGATGATGCTAACGTAGAAATGGACTCTTTAGGTACATTTGACGTTATATATAGTGTTGAAGATGAGGCAGGAAACAAATCAGAACCTTATATTCTTACAATAACTATCATTGATGGAAAAGCACCAACGATAGTTTTAAGTGAAGGTGCTGTTCTTTTTTATGCAGAAGATTCAGTTGAACCTGATTGGAATGTACTTGTAGATTTAAATGATGATCACGATACTACGTTAACAGTTAGTGTTGATGATTCTTTAGTTGATATGAATAACATTGGAACTTTTGTAGTTTCATATAACACTACTGACTCAGTAGGTAATGAAGCTAACAGCTTAGATGTAACAATTACTATTTATGATAAAGATTCTCCTGTTATAACAATGAGCACTTCAGCTATTCTCTTATATGGGGTTCTGACAACTGAACCTGATTGGAGTTTTTTAGTTGAAGTTGAAGATAATTATGATAACGACCTTCAAGTAGAAGTTAATGTCTCAAATGTTGAAATGGACATAGTCGGAACATTTGATATTGAGTATACTGTTTCAGATTTAGAAGGAAATCAAGCTGAACCATTCATTTTAATGATTACAATTATTGATGATGAAAATCCCACTGTTAGTTTAGCAATAGATGCACAAGTTGAATATGATGAAGGTTCTGATGAACCGAATTGGGAAGAACTTGTTCTTGTAGAAGACAATTACGATGATAATGTTGAACTATCGGTAGATACTACTAATATGGATATGAATGTAATTGGTATGTTTGATGTTACACTTACTGCAACAGATGATCAAGGTAATATCGATACATTGATTGTTACAATAGAAATTCTAGATGCAACTGCACCAGTAATAACATTGAATGAAACTATGGAACATATTCGATATAAAGATTTCATTACATTAGGTCTGAACAACGTAGAGACTGTATGGAGTGATTTCGTAGTTGTCGTAGACAATTATGATACTGAAACAATTGTTTCAGTTGATGCATCACTAGTAGACATGACAGTAGAGGGAACTTATAATGTAATATTCACTGCTACTGATGAAGCTGGGAATGTATCTGAATCATTCGAAATTCTAGTTAACGTTAAAGCTTTAGAAGCCTTTAATTTTGAGTTTGAATCATGGTATGCAAATACTGGTGGTTATGGTTTTGGAGTAGCACAAGATCCTATTATCAATGGTAACAATGTAATTACAAGAGCAGGTAGTTTGGGTGGTAGACTAGCATTCCAATCAACTATAGGTAATGTCGATCCTATTGGAAAAGATTTCACAGTGGATTATGACTTTGCCTTAAAAGAAGTTCATGAAGACCCTGTATTTGGAATAAATTTATCATCAAGACCGTTTGTTAATGCTGATAAAATCTTTTTCAGATATAGTACAGCTACTCAAACTTTTGAGTTTACACAATCACTTGATGGACAAAAAATGTTATCTGAAAAAATATATTTTGAGATAGAGGAGCTAACATATTATCATTTCCGTCTAGAAGTTTATGGTTCAAGGTTTGTTGTATACATTGATGATCAGTTAATATACGATGGTGGGATATTACCAGCTACATTTACTGAGGAAATTTACATTACAATGAATCATCCTGTTATTATAGATAATGTTAAAATTGTTTTGTTTGATAAAGACCCATTGGTTAACAATGTACCTATTGTTGTTAGTGAAAATGAGCTTAAATCATCTACATATTATCTTAATGAAATAGAGCCAGACTGGACAACCTTTGTTAAGATGTATGATGATTATAATTTACCATTTACTATGACAATTGATAGTTCACTTGTAGACATGACGACGATTGGTGACTATGAAGTTGCATATCAGCTTACAGATGATTTTGGGAATGTAACAGATTTTGTTTTACCGGTTTCGATATCGGACTTACCAACAATTGAAGTTAAACTTGATGCAATATTAACATATGAAGACAATGTTGAGATCATATGGGAAGATTTAGTAAATATTACTAATCCTTCTGATTTAATAGTAGTAGCACTTGCCAATGGAAATGACTTATCAGTTCCTGGAGAATACCTTGTAACGATTACTCTTAGAACTCCATTTGGAAGAACAATAGTTTCTGTAGATGAAACAATTACGATTACAGCAAGTGATGAGTATTTAGTTAATGAGGCAAAAGATGATTTAGATTTAGGAGATTTATCGGCAATTGAATCTGATATAGTTCTACCTTTTATAGGACTAAACAGTTCAACTATAGTTTGGGAATCTGACAGTCAAGACATATCAACAATAGGTGTAGTTACTAGACCAGCATATTTAGATGGTGATGTAACTGTAACACTTACAGCAACGATATCCTTAAATGCTGAATCTACAACTCAAGAGTTTGTTGTAACGATTAAAAGAATGGATCCAACAAATCTAGATTTGGTTAACGAAGCTAAAACTAACCTAGATTTAGGAGATATTTCAGCAATTATTGATGATTTAGTTTTACCTTTATTAGATCCTAATGGAGCAATTATTTCATGGGAAAGTAGCAACATAGCGATTACATCTGAAGGGATTGTTACTAGAGATGCATCAGTTGATTTAACTGTTACATTAACAGCGACAATTATATCGAACGATGTTACTGATACAAAAGAGTTTGTTGTTACCGTTTTAAAAGAAACAATTGAATAATAGCTTTATACACAATTAGGAGGGCTCAATATGTCAATACGAACAAAAATAGGACTTACATCTCTTATTGGGATGCTTGTCAGTTTCTTAACTGCTTATCTAGTTATTATGCCTATATTAGTAGAAACAGAAACAGAGAATTATATTGATGAAGTAGTAATACAACTTGAACAATACGAAATTACTACTAATACATTTATTAGAGGAATAACTATTGAAATAGATGCATTGATTGGAGAAAATTATGAAAATGATAATCTATTCGTAGATGATTATTCGATTTTTTCAGATTATACAAGTGCTGGAACAAACGGGTATACATTTACTGGTTCTCTTGAAGAAATAGCATTAATGTATGACTTAGATTTATATATTAATTCTCATGAAGATTCAACAAAAGCCTTTTATGCTTTTGAATCTGGAGAGTATATAAGTAATGAATTAAGAGAAGGATCAGCACCTTTAGATCCGATAGATTATGATCCTAGAGGAGATGATTGGTATTTGGGCGCAATCAGTGGTCCAGAGGATATAGTAATAGGTCAATTGTACTTATCAGAAGATGATAACAGGCTACATTCTATTGCTTCTAGAGCTATTTTTAATGACTTAGGAGAAATAATAGGTGTAGTTGGTATTGAGCTTGATATGACATTTTTCTTAGATAGTTTTGATGACACAAAATTCATTGAATTGGGTGACTTCATATTAATTCATAGAGCTGGAGCTTTACTATTAGTCGATGATAGTGAAGTTGAAATGATTGATGTTGTTGAAGATTTCCCAGGACTTGTTGTGTATTCACAGCTTAGTTCTAAAATAATAAAAAACACACAAAATATTGATTCTGAAGAATCTTTTGTTACATATTATAATACAGATTTACCAAATTTAAGCTTTATGCACGTTGTACCAACGGCATCTATTAAAGAAATTGCTGTAGATGCAGTAACTAACTTAGTACTTATGTTATTAAGTATCATGGTGTTTATTATTTTACTAGTCTTAATAGCACTTTATCACGCTGTTGTTAGACCACTTAAGAGACTTGATGAAAGAGCTCAAGAACTTCAAACAAGTGATGACTACAATATACGTTTTGATGTTAGAGGAAAAAGTGAATTTGGAAAAATTTCTAAGACATTCAATGATATGTTAACTATTCTTCAAAAGAAGGATTATGATAATATTGAAAGAATCAAAGAGTTAAACTGTTTATATACAGTATCTAATTCTGCAAGAAGAAATGAAAATATTGAAACAGTATTTATGGATGCTGTTAAAGCTATAAAGGGTGGATGGCAATTTCCTGAAATCACAAAATCTAGAATCGTATATTTTGACAAAGAGTACATTGAAGAACCTTTTGAAAAAACAAAATATATGCAATCAGCTAACATTGTCTTTGACGATAAGGTTTCTGGCGTAATTGAAGTATACTACACCGAAGAAAGACCAGAAGCATTTGAAGGGCCTTTCTTAGAAGAAGAAAGAGATTTACTGAATAGTATCGCTCAAACAATTAATATCGCGATAGAATCAGAAAAGTTCAGAAAGAACCTTCAAAAAAGGAATGAAGAATTTGAACAACAGGTTATTGAAAGAACCAAAGAGTTAAACAAAGTTGTAGTGTCATTAGAACAAAGTCCAAATTTAGTTATAATCACCAATGAAGTAGGGGTAATAGATTATGTAAATGCGGTTGCATTTGAAATGACAGGATATAGTAAGGAAGAGTTATTAGGGCAAATGACATCTATACTTGATGTTACGAACTCTACATATTTTTCTGATAAAGCATGGGATAACTTACAAAAAGGTATTAGTTTTGATGGTGAATTGTTAAATAAAAGAAAAGATGGAACTCAATTCTGGACGAGAACAAAAGTTGCACCAGTATATAATGATGAAGGTAATATAAGCGGTTATGTATCATCAAAAGAAGACATAACAAAAGAAAAACTTGACGAAGTAGAAAAAGAGAAAAACAGACTGAAATTAGAAACTGCAACTGATGTTGCGAAGTTAGCTTATTGGGAATACAATATAAAAGCAAAAACATTTGATGTGAGTGATAGCTTCTTTAGACACATTAATTCATCAATTGAGATTGAAGGAAGTAATCTTATTGCTGAGAAAGATTTCTTTGAGAATATAATTATTAGTGATGACTCAAAAAGAGTTAAAAACGAAATTAAGGAAATTATCATCCAAAATGATGATAGTAATCAGATTATTGTTGAATATAGAGTGAACACTCGCGATGGCGAAGTCAATGATATAATGGCAAAAGTAATTGGATTAGAGAGAGACGAAAAAGGTAATCCAACTAAAATATACGGTATTGATCAAGAAATCACAGATATTAAAAATAAAGAAAGAGATTTACAAAAATTCTATGTTGCTATTGAGAGGAACCCAAATACTGTTGTATTTACAGATGTTAAAGGAACTATTCAGTATGTGAATCAACAATTTGTTGAGACAACTGGGTATACATTTGATGAAGCAATAGGACAGAACCCTCGAGTATTAAAAAGTGGGATACACTCAAAAGCATTCTACAAAGATATGTGGAAAACAATTGCTAATGGTAATACATGGGAGGGTGACATCTATAACAAAAAGAAAGATGGAACTTTCTTCTGGGAACGTGCAAAAATAACCCCGGTGTTGAATGATAAAGATAAAATTGTTAACTATATAGCGATAAAAGAAGATATAACTGAGAGTAAGAAAAAGGACCTTGAACTTCTAAACAGTAAGCAAAACCTAGAAAGTGTCTTTAATTCATCGCTAGATGCGATAATGGTAGTTGACATAGAATCTTCAAAATATGTGGACTGTAATCCAGCTGCTTTGAGCATGTTCGGAATTGCTGATGGTGTAGAATTACATACTATTCATCCCGCAGATTTATCTCCTATGTTCCAAGAAAATGGAGAATTATCAGCTGATGTAGCTGCTAATTTCACAAAAACAGCTTTAGAAGAAGGATTTGTAAAATCGGAATGGCTTGCTAGAAGAATTAACGGACAAAAATTCCCATCACATCTATCGATTAGTCCAACAACCTATGAAAGTAAACCTGCTATTAATGTAATTATCCGTGATATAACTGAATCGAAAAAAGTTGAAAAACAAGAAAAACTTACATCAAAACTGATGTCAGACCTTATCCTTCAAGATAATATTGATTCAAAATTAAAATTAATCACAGATACAATGCAAGAAATGTTTAATCAGGAATTCGCGAGAGTTTGGATGATTGGAGACGGAAAACTATGTGATGATTGTTCTCACTTAATTGGAGAGACTGACAATACCGAATATAAGAAAAAGCTTGATTGTATTAATATTATGACAGCAAAAGAAGGATATGAGCAGTATCAACCAGAAGATGGATACGTTATATATGGAAAACTTACTATGGGTAGAGTTCTACAAGAGAAGTTAGAACCATTCTATAGTAATGATCCAAGTAATGATGAACGTATAAATGGGACGGACACACTTAATGATGTAAAAGTTGCATCATATGGTGCTCAATTAATCCATTACCCTAATGGAGGAATTGCTGGAGTGTTTGATTTATTTGGTAGTTCAAAATTAACAGAATCAGATTTTGAAAGATTGACTGCACTTGCAAGCATTACAGGACAAGTAATTGCTGCTGATAATGCTGAACAAGAAATTAAAGCAGCTAAATTAATCGCAGAAAATGCAACTAAGGCAAAATCTGACTTCTTAGCCAATATGTCGCATGAAATAAGAACACCAATGAATGCTATTATTGGATTAACAAGACTGTTAGAAAATACAACGCTTAATCAAAAGCAAAATGACTATGTTGTAAAAACATCTAGAGCAGCAACGAACTTACTAGGGATTATTAATGATATCCTTGATTTCAGTAAGATTGAAGCAGGTAAGATGGATATAGAAAACGTAGAATTCAGTCTTGATGATGTTTTAGATAATTTATCATCAGTTATTGGAATCAAAGCGTTTGATAAAGGAATTGAATTTGTTGTAGCTAAAAACTATAGACTTCCAAATGCATTGTTTGGAGATTCATTAAGACTAGGGCAAGTAATACTGAACCTAGTAAACAACGCAATTAAATTCACCACAGAAGGACAAGTATTAGTAAAAGTAGATGAAAAAGAAGTTACTGATGATTCTGTAACTTTAGAATTTAGTGTTACAGATTCTGGTATAGGAATGACTCCAGAGCAAGTGGAGAAACTATTCAAAGCATTTAGCCAAGCAGATACTTCTACAACTCGTAAATACGGGGGAACTGGTTTAGGATTATCAATTTCTAAAAACCTAGTAGAACAAATGGGTGGAGCAATTGGAGTAGAAAGCGAGTACGGTACAGGAAGTGTATTCTTCTTCGATCTTACGTTTAAACTTGGAGCAGTAAGTCAGTTACGTAAACTTGTTATTCCTGAAAAATTACAAAAGATAAAAGCCTTAGTAGTAGACGATAATTCTGCTGCAAGAGAAGTTGTTCAATCATATCTTAACGGTTTTGGTATTATATCAGACCAAGCATCGTCGGGAGAGAAAGCTTTAAAAATGATTGATGAATCTTATGATTTTGTTGTTCTTGACTGGAAAATGCCTGGAATGGATGGAAATCAAACATGGGTAAAAATAAAAGAAAAGATGAAAGAGAAAACACCAGAAGTTATGATGTTAACAGCATATGGTAAATCAGAAGTTGTTGAAGAAGCTAAATTAGTTGGAATTGAGACTATCTTAATGAAACCAGTAGCTCAATCAACTCTATTCAACAATATTATGGAGATGTTTGGAGAAGAAGTCATTATTGATGCAAGAACTCTAAGTAATAACGAGGTTGTTGGAATGGAAATGGTACGAGGTGCAAAAATCTTAGTTGCAGAAGATAATGAAATCAACCAACAAGTAGCACAAGAAACACTAGAACATGAAGGATTCATAGTTGATGTAGCAGAAAACGGTAAAATCGCAGTAGATTTGTATGAGAAAAACAAAGACTATGATATCATTCTAATGGATTTACAAATGCCAGTTATGAGTGGTTATGAGGCAAGTAAATACCTTCGTGATCGTGGACATGATGACATCCCGATAATCGCTTTAACTGCCGATGCAATGGTTGGTGTTGAGGAGAAAGTTATGGAAGCTGGAATGAATGGTTTTGTTGCAAAACCAATCAATCTTAAAGAGCTATTTACAGCACTAGTTAAATTCATTGAACCTAAAGAACGCAAACAAGTGCATAAGAAAACAGAAAGTGTTGAATCACAAAAAGAACTACTAATTAAACATCTATCACGTTTCAAAGTAAATGAAGCATTGGACCGTGTTGCTGGAAATGAAAAGACTTATTTAGGTATTCTTAAAAAGTATAATACGAACTTCACACCGTTTATTTCAACGTTTAGTGAATATATCAAGAAACAAGAAATTGACATTGCAGAAAGAGAAATACACACCCTAAAAGGTGTATCAGGTAACATTGGTGCTTTTGAAACAAATAAGATTTCTAAGAAAGTAGAAAAAGATTTGAAAGCTAAAAAAGATATTCTTAAATCTATTTCCTTTGCTAATTTAGAAGAAAGTATTAATCAAGATATGACAGATATAAAACTACTCTTTAATGAAGTTGATACTGAAGAGGAAAGTAAAGAAATTCTATCTAAAGAAGACCTTTTGGTAAAACTTGATGAAATGAAAGGGCAACTTGATGATTACGATACAGAGTCTAAAAAAACATTAGATGATATTAAAGAAAGTCTTAAACATTATAAAGTAAAATCAATTTCATCTCTTCAAGAAAAATTGAATGATTATGATTTTGATGACGCAATGGAAATTGTTTTAAAAATTATTGAAGCTGTTAAGGGGGCAGAATAATGAAACAATCAGTTTTAATTGTAGATGACACGACTGAAAATATTGATGTATTAGAAGCAATACTCCAAGATGATTACAAAATAAAAGCAGCTACAAGAGGTAAAATTGCTCTTCGTATAGCTGAAAAATCACAACCAGATATCATACTACTTGATATTATGATGCCAGAAATGGATGGATATGAGGTTTGTAAAAAACTGAAAGAAAATCCATTAACTGCTCATATTCCTGTTATCTTTGTAACAGCAATGAATGAAGAAAAAGATGAGGCAAAAGGATTTACTGTTGGCGCAATTGATTATGTCACAAAACCAGTGAGCCCAGTAATCGTTAAAGCACGTGTAAGAACGCATTTAGCTTTATCAAATCAACAAAGAGAATTAGATATTCAAGTTAAGGAAAAAACCTCAGAACTTCACAAAAGTAGAATCGATCTTGTACAAAGACTTGGTCGTGCTAGTGAATACAAAGATAATGAAACAGGATTACATGTAGTTAGAATGAGTAAATACTGTAAACTTATTGCCTTAGAATATGGAGTAAGTGATAAAGAAGCTGACTTAATTGAGTTAGCTGCACCAATGCATGATGTAGGTAAAATCGGAATTGAAGACAAAATTATTCAAAAACCAGGAAAACTTGATAAAGATGAATGGGAAAGAATGCAAGAGCATTCAGTAATTGGTTCTGAAATATTAGGAGTACATAATGATGACCTACTAAACGCTGCATCAATCATGGCGCTACAACATCACGAAAAATGGAATGGAAAAGGGTATCCGAATGGACTCAAAAAAGAGGAAATCCACTTATACGCCCGTATTGTAGCAGTAGCTGATGTATTTGATGCGTTAACTAGCAGAAGACCTTACAAAGAGCCTTGGACAAATGAAAAAGCTATTAACTTAATCAAAGAAGAACGTGGTGAACATTTTGATCCTATAGTAGCAGATGCATTTTTATCAATTACAGACGAGATTATCAAAATTCAAAAGCAATTTTTAGACTAAAATCATTTATACTTAAATTAAAATAAAGGTGCAAAATTTGCACCTTTTTATTTGGTTTACGAATCAATTGTTCAAAAAACTATGTAATAATGGAAAATAAAACGGTTTCGATAAACATTTGAATATAAAAGTTACTTAGTCAAGCGAAAAAAATGAAAGATTACTTTGACACGCATAGTAATTTATAGTATATTTATTTTGGGAGTGATAAAAATGAAAATTGGAATAATTACAGATTCGGCAAGCAATTTAGATTTAGAATTTATTAATAAACATAAAAATTTAAAAATGACACCACTAATGATTTCTTATGATGGAGAATTTCATAGAGATATTATTGAAGTAGATTATAAAACAGTATATAAAAAATTGGAAACTACAAAAGTTACGACTAGTTTACCAAGTTTAGAAGACTTTGAAACAGCGATTTCTCAATTTGAGAAAGACGGATACACAGATATTTTAGTTATTACTATTTCTAGTAAACTAAGTGGTACTTATCAAGCATTTGAGATAGCAGGGAAAGATCATGAAGGGGCTAACCTTCATTTTTATGATACTAAGACGTTATCAGCTGCAGAAGGAAACATAGTAAAAGTTGCATTAGAAGGAATTGAAAAAGGAATATCTATTCCAAGAATCATTGCTGATTTAAATCAAGCAAGATACGAAGATAGTATAGCATTATTCACAGTTGAGACATTGAAGTATCTAAGAGAAGGTGGACGTATTGGTAAAGTTGAAGGTACTATCGGAGACTTACTAAATGTGAAACCAGTTATATCTGTTAATGATGAAGGTGTATATCATACTATAACCAAAGGTTTTGGGATGAAACGTACACTAATCGCAATGAGAAAAGTATTAAAAGAAAAATTTGGTGATGATCTTATTAAAATAACGATTCATTATGGAAATAATTTACCAAAAGCAGAAAGCATTAAAGATAAACTAGAATTAGGATTCAATACTAAAGAAGTTCTAATTTCACAACTTACTCCGGTACTGGGTATTCACACTGGACCAGAGATGTACGCAATTATAGCACAAAGAGTTAAATAATTTAGAGTATAAAATAAGAGTGATTTTCACTCTTTTTTTTTACACTTTTTCAAGTGATTGGATTATATTGATATTTAGTTGATGGCGTGATACCATTACCGATGAGGTGATTTTAATGAAAAGTATTAAATTTAGGCTTCTTTTTTATATGTTGCTAATTACAATAATTCCACTAATAGCTTTTTTAGTATATTCATTAGTGTTTGTAAGTAGTGAAATAGTTGAATCGGAAGTTGATTCAAATGAAACAAAAATATTATGGGCTTCACAATATCTGGACTCAGTAAATGATCAATTAGAGGATATAGTATATTCAATGCACGTAGATGAAAATTTATTATCTAATGTGGATCAGGCTAATGTTGACGCATTAGATATTGAAGACTTTTTGAGGAATTCACTGTATGCTAACGCGAACCTTATAAGTAAAATAGTTATATATTCATCTAATACGAGTCGCTCAGTTTCAATTGATTTCGAAAATGGATTTAATACTAAACTATTAAACTATGATGATCCGTTATTAGAAAACGGGACCATTCCTGTTGGGATTAAATATCACGAGTTTGAAGATAGCTTATACATAACACACACAATAAATGAGTTTTCAAATCAAGACACATTAGGAATCATTGTCATAAAACTAAACAATAATGTAGTCAATGAGCTAATCACTATATTTGGGTATGATTCAGATTTTATGTTACTAAACGACAGTACCAGGATTTACGGAGATATAGGAACTGATACTAATTTGTTCTATGAAAGTATAGTAGAAGGAAACAAGAATGTAATTACTATGGAGACAAAGGATGAAATGGTTTGGATAAAACGAATTTCAAATCAGGAACTATATATCATATCAATGGTTGAGTTGGATGTTGTACATTCTGTGAACCAAGGGATTATTGGTATAGGGTTAGTAATTGTTTCGATATCTCTTGCTGTGACAATACCAACGTCTATTCTATTTTCAAATAGATTGTCATCACCAATTATTAAACTGGTTGATCACATGAAAACCTCTGGATATGCAACAATAGAAGCTACGTCATCTTCATATAATGAAATCAAACGATTAGAAGATAGTTACAATCAAATGATTGAAGAAATAAATGCCTTAATTCTAGAAAGATATCAAAATATAATTGATCGACAAAACGCACAATTAAAAGCACTTCAAGCACAAATCAATCCGCATTTCTTATCTAATACATTCCAATTAATTGGAGGTATGGCGTTGAGTGTTGATGCGGAACATATCTATGATGCAACAATAAAAATGAGTAATCTAGTAAGATACTCAATGAATTTGAATCAAGATTACACAACACTGAACGACGAATTAACACATATCGAGGATTATCTTAGTATTCAAAAAATGAGGTTTGGAGATAATTTGGATTTCAATATTGAGATATCAAAGAATCTAAATAATGTGAAGATTCCAAAATTTACTCTACAACCTATTATTGAAAACACATTCAAACATGGATTGAAAAAACTAAATAGTAGATGGCAAATTACCGTCTATTCAAAAGTTGAGGATGATATCCTGATTCTTATCAAAGACAATGGAAAAGGAATCAATACTACTAAATTAGAAAAAATAAATAACATGTTCAAAATAAGAGACAATTACCTTCAAATACAAGATGAGGAGTATTTCTCTGGAATTGGATTAACAAATATTGATTCGCGAATAAAATTACTATATGGAAACCAATATGGCTTACAATTAAGGAATAATGAAGAAGGCGGAGTTATCGTAGCGATAAAACTACCACTAGATGGAGGACTAAAATGAGATTATTAATCGTGGATGACGAAATTTGGAGTAGACAATTGATAAAAAAAGTTTTGCCTTGGATTGAATACGGGTTTAACGAAATCATTGAAGCTAGTAATGGTCTTGAAGCAATTAAAGTATATAAGAGTAAGCAAATAGATTTAACAATCACTGATATGAGGATGCCTGGACTTGATGGTGCTCAATTACTCCAGTATATAAGAAGTAATGACTACAACACTGAAGTTATTGTTATGAGTGGATATGAGGATTATAAATATCTTCATGAAGCTTTGAAAACAAAAGCGATTGATTATCTTTTAAAACCTGTTGTCAAACAAGATCTTATCAAAGCTGTTCGTACAGGAATTGACAAAATTAATGAGAATTTGAATTACACATATATAGAGGAATTACTTCAAAGAGAAGACTTGAAGCACGAATTTAATAAGTATTATGAAATCAAAAATTCAATATTTAAAGGATTGGTTACTTCAAATGAAGTTGAGTTACTAATGTCTATAGAGAAATTTGAACAAGAGTGCTTTCAAACTGAGGTTTCTAACAGCATAACCAAGTATATCCTGTCGGATATGACAAGATTTATACAAAAGATAAACAAAGATTACATCATAACTGAACAAACAATCATCCAAACCCAATTTCAGTCCTTCGCCGAAATTAAAGATAGTATATTAATAATATCTGAAATGATAAAGGATTCTTCCACTTACAAAAAAATTGATGTTCTAGAAGTTCAGAAATATATTGATAATCACTTTACAGAGGCGATATCGTTATCTGATATCGCAGATATGTTTCATATATCGAAAGAGTATTTGAGTAGATTATTCAAAAAAGAAGTTGGAGATAGTGTTCAAAACTATGTATTAGATAGAAGAATAAATTATTCTAAGAAATTACTTAAAAGGCACCAGACTCTCAGCATATCTACAATTAGTGTTATGTCAGGATATACAGATATACAATACTATTATCGAGTGTTCAAAAAAAGAACAGGAAATACACCTTTAGAATATAGAAATACAGGGATATCAATATAATCCAATCATAATATCAATATAATCCAATGTAATGTAAACGCTTCAATTATATAATGGAATCAAAAACTAAGGAGAAAACAATGAAAAAATTATTTATGGTATTACTTATCGCTGTCATGGCAACAACTCTATCGGGTTGTAAAAACAATGATGACGACATAAGAGAAATTGAATTAAATGTATTTATGAGTTTTCCAAGATTCCAGGAACAATTTGAAGAGTACTTTGAATTATTCTCAGAAAAAATGTTAGAAGAAGAAAACATTAGAGTAATCATTAACTTAGAAATGCCTAGTAGTGATACAGCACAACAATTACTACAAGCAAGATTATCATCAGGTGATGCACCTGATATATATACATTACATGCGATCGCTGATATCCCTTCATATTATGAAGCTGGATATTTACTAGATCTAAGTGATGCAGAATTCGTTGATTCTGTATATGCAAGTGTACTTGAATCAGTAACATATGATGAAAAAGTTCTTGCCTTACCTCTTGAAAGTTTAGCTTGGGGTTACTTATATAATAAAGATATGTTTGCAGAATACGGTTTAACACCTCCAGAAACATTAAGTGAAATGGAAGCTGTTGTTGCAACATTAAACGCAAATGGAGAAACTGCATTTGAATTAGCATTCCAAGAATCATGGATTCCACAATTAATGATGGCTTTATCATTAGGTGGAATGATTAATTCTGAAGAACCAAACTTTGTTGAAAATATGAATGCAGGTACTGGTTCTTATGGAGACATTGACGAAGTATTTGGAATCATTGATTTAATTATGGAAAACGGAACAGATAGACCTTTTGAAACTGGTGGAGCAGCTGGATCAGCAGCTTTCGCTAATGGAGAAGCGGCTATGTGGGTACAAGGTCCTTGGATGAGTGGTAGTATCTTAGAAGTGAATCCAGATATGAATATTGGACTTGCACCATTACCAATTACGAATAACGCAGATACAACAATGATCAACTTAAGTACATCTACATCTTTAGGTGTTTCGCCTTCATCAGAAAATAAAGACATCGCAATCAAATTAGTGAACTTTATTTTAGATGCTGAACACTCAAGTGCTTTATTTGAAGAATTAAAATTTAATCCGTTATCATCAGTTCATACATATGAAACATTCCCATGGGTTGATGAAGCAATGAGTTATGTTGCATTAGGAAAAGCATATTTAGAAAGTGCATTACCTAATGGAGTTACAGATGAAACAGCAGCTATGCTTCAAGAGTATTATGCTGGTACAAAAACAAAACAAGAAGTAATTGATGCAATTGATGCGGCTTGGGCTAGTGCAGTAGCACTGCAAAACTAGTAATTACTTAAGAAGGTGAAATATTATGAGAAATAGTAATAAAGTCCTTATACTATTTTGTCTTCCTGCATTCCTTCTATATTCTATTTTTGTACTGTATCCTGCTCTTGGTGGGTTTTGGTATAGTTTAACAAACTGGAATGGATTAAACCCCACATATGATTATGTGGGGTTATCTAATTATTTGGAACTATTGGATGACAAAGTATTTATTACATCTTTGTTGTTTACAGCTAAATATGTTTTATATATGGTTGTACTTCAAAACGTAATAGCATTAACACTAGCAATAATCATTGAGTCTTTAAGCAAAGGGAAAAAGGTGTTACGCACAATCTTTTTCTTTCCAAATATGATCAGCATGATTGTTGGTGGGTTTATTTGGATGTTTATATTTACAAAAGTGTTTCCTCAATTAGCTGAGATGTTTGGAATTGCAATATTGAATGAATCCTGGATTGGGAATCCTGAGTATTCTTTTTATAGTATCTTGATTTTATCCTTATGGGGTAGCGTTGGATATTTAATGATTATTTATATAGCCGCACTTCAAAGCATCCCTGGACAACTGATAGAAGCAGCTAAGATTGATGGTGCGAACAAATTACAAACAATTTGGCATGTAGTTAGGCCATTGATCATAAACTCGATTACAATAGGTATTTTTGTGTCTTTATCAACATCTTTTAAAGTGTTTGATCAAGTCTATTCACTAACAGGTGGTGGACCTGGACGCGCAACACAAGTAGTAAGTATGAACATTTACATGGAAGCATTTGCTTATCAAAGTAGATATGGATATGCAAGTGCAAAAGCAATAATCTTATTTGTAACCATCTTACTAATTACTGGAGTTCAATTATTTGTTATGAAAAGAAAAGAGGTGGAGATGTAATGAAACGTAAACTATCATCAATTTTCTTTATTACATTACTAACAATTTTCATGATAATTGCAGCATTATTTACATTGTCGCCAATCTTATTGGCTGTTATGAATTCCTTTAAATCAAATGGAGAAATCTACACAAATATATTAAGTTTACCAACAAAATGGAGTTTTGATAATTATGTTACAGCATTTAAAAATACCAATTACTTACAGAGTCTATTTAATACGATATGGCTTGTATCTTTAAGCCTGTTTGGAATTGTAATCGTGTCTTCAATGGCGGGGTATAAGCTTGCAAGAACAAAAACAAAACTCAGTAAATATATTTTTGGTATTTTTGTGATTTCAATGTTAATTCCCTTTCACTCAATCATGATTGGTCTTGTAAAAGTATCACATGATTTACATGTTCAAGGTCATTTGTGGGGGTTAGCTATTATATATGTTGGAATTGGATCACCAATGGCAATATTCTTATATCATGGGTTTACGAAAAATATCCCCCGAGAAATTGAAGAAGCGGCTTTAATAGATGGGTGTAATCAATTTACGTTATTTACGAAAATTGTATTCCCCATGTTAAAACCAATCACTGCTACAATAGTAATCCTAAATGCATTATGGATTTGGAACGATTTTTTACTTCCACTACTAATGATTACTGATAAAGACAAATATACCTTGTTATTATCTACTAAGATGTTATTTGGGCAATACAATAGTGATTGGAGTAAAATCTTAGCGATATTAATTTTAGCATTACTACCTGTAATAATTGTATATGTATTCATGCAAAAATACATAGTTAAAGGAGTATCTGATGGAGCAATTAAGTCATGATACATAATTATATAAAACGAGTTGGAAAAAAAATACATGATATCAATGATCAACCGTTTACCCTACAAGGTGTAGGGATTGGTGCTTGGCTTTTAATAGAAGGGTATATGATCAAGAGTTTTAAGACACTTGATCGTCCAAGGACAATCGAAGCGTTTATTGAATCGAAAACATCTAAGGAATTTTTAGACTATTTCAAAAAAGAGTGGATTAATAAGTTCTTTACAAATGAAGATATAAATCTTATAAAAGAACAAGGGTTTAATTCAATTAGAATACCTTTGGATTATCAATTTTTGTTTGAAAGTAGTAATGAAATAAAGGAATTAAAAATTAAAGAAAACAACTTCGAAATATTAGATGGAATTATCAGAAAATGTGAGGAAGTTGGAATATATGTGATTCTTGATATGCATGCGGCACCTGGGGGACAAACAGGAACGAATATAGATAATTCAGAAAATGATTCTCCTGAATTATTCATAAACGAATTATATCAAAACCAATTATGTTATATCTGGAAAGTAATCGCATTAAGATATAGAAATAATCAATTTATTGCTGCATATGATTTATTAAATGAACCATTACCAAATTGGTTCTCAACTTACAATGATCGACTAATACCTCTGTATAAATCAATTATTCAATCTATTAGAGAAGTAGATGTTAATCACATGATTACCTTGGAGGGACTACATTGGTCTACAAATTGGGAATGCTTTGATCAATTGTTAGATGAAAATATTCTATTGCAATTCCATAAATATTGGAGTAATCCTGATATTGAAAGTATCAAAAATTATCTAGAAATTAGAGAAAAATTAAACGTTCCAATCTATATGGGTGAAGGTGGAGAAAATAACCACTTATGGTATGCCAGTGTATTTAAAATGTATGATCAATTAGACATCTCATATAATTTTTGGACATATAAGAAAATGAGTAATAGTAATTCACTGATTTCGTTCGCAATGCCTGATAAGTGGGAAGATTTCTTACAAGATAATACAAATAGACATGAAACTGAAGAGATTCTGAGTTTGTTGCTATCAAATATCGCATTTGATAATTGTAATGTCAATCAGGATACAATTAATCACATCCAAAGAAAAAACTCATTTACAAGTCCAGCTTATGGATTTGATTATTATGGTAATGTAATATCTCATTTCTCAGAAAAAAATAGGCAATCATCATTTAGAAATGATACAAATATTGAAATTGTCAATTATGCGAATGAAATAGTCACTCCCAATTTTAGGCAATATGATGGAGAAGAGCAAAAAGACAATGAAAAATTACAAGTAGTATTACATCAAAATGAAAGAATAAAATATTCATTTTATTGTGAGGAAATAAATATAAAAATGAAGATTATCATTAAATCAAATTC
>SDWO01000059.1 GCA_004195325.1 Candidatus Izemoplasma acidinucleici
GTTTTAATTGTTGAGAATGAAGATACTGAAGATTATAATTCTCCAAAAGTAAAAGTTGATGAAGATATTCAAAATAGGCTAAATTCTATTATGAATAGATATTGGAAATAAAGGACAGTAAAAACTGTCTTTTTTTTGTTATTTTTTTTACTTTGGAGTATAATAGGATTAATCAGTTAAGAGGTGAAGACATGAAAAAATCTATGTTGTTGTTATTAATAGGTATTTCAGTATTTTTTTTAACAGCATGTAAATCAGATACAACAATAAAAATCGGATTTTCAAATGTCTTAACAACGAGCTATGGAAACTTGGGAATAGACGCCATGTATGGCGCTCAATTAGCAGTTCAAGAAATAAACGATAATGGTGGAGTTAACGGAAACAAACTTGAACTTATTGTTAGAGATGATGAAGGTGATCCTATAAAAGCTATCGAAGTAGATAACGAACTTAAGGAACTTGATTGTGTTGCAATAATTGGCCATGGTTTAAGTGGTGTTGCTGAAGCAACTATTAATAATGCTAATGACAGAGATATTCTTTTAATAAGTCCAACAATAACAAGCACAGTCTTTAATGGTTTGGATGATAACTTTTTCAGAATAATACCAGCTGTAAATCAACAAGGAGAAACAATTGCAAATTTAGTTTATGAAACAAACCCTGAAGATACTCTTGTTTTTTATGAGTCTAGGAATTCAGCGTTTTCATTTCCTTTGACAGAAGCATTTACAGTACAATCAGAATTAAATGGTTTAATAATTAATGAAAGTAACAAATATATTTTTACCGGAAATGACTCAGATGAGTACAGTAGGATAAGCAGTATAATAAATAATGAGTCTATAAATAATGTGCTGATTATTGGGAGTTCATATGATGTTTCTTCGATTGTTCAACAACTTGATAGAGATGTTAATATTTATTTATCGCTTTGGGCTTCTACAAGTGATTTAATTCAACTAAGTGGTAGTAATATTGAAGGAGCACGTACATTGAATTTTTATGACACATTTAACACAGGTGTAAAATATCTTGATTTTGTTGATTCATACACTGAAAGATACGGTGTTAATCCATCATTTTCATCTATGTTTGCATATGAAGCAGTATATATATTGGCGGAAGCACTTGAAAACACAACTAATTATTCAGTTGATGCAATTAAGGAAGCTTTATTAGATATTGACGAATTTGAAGGACTAATGGATACGATAGCCTTTAATCAATTCGGAGATATAGAAAGAGAAATATATTCATTTATTGTTGAAGACGGTGAATATGTAAAAATGGAAGATGAAGTTAATTGAAAAAACAGTTAAGAATACATCTCTGAAAGTAGTTTTCTCTTTATTATTCGTTACTGTTACTCTCGTATCCGTATTAATATATACTATATTCTTCAATTCTTATTTGGAAAATCAAATAATAGACAGAATGTATAAGCAAAACTCGATTATTACCCTGAATACAAAAGAGTACGTAGATGAGCACTTTCAAGCTAGTCTCAACATAGTTCTAGGTATTGAAGGTTTTTTCGATGTGACTGGAAATCCCACAATTGAAGATGTAGAAAATTTTATGGGAGAAATGAATGAAGAGACAAATTTTTTTAATACTGTAGAAATCTTATCATCTGATATGATAACTGAATATGTATACCCTCATGACGCATTAGCTATTGGAATAGATCACTCAACTGAGAGTGAATTAATTAGTTTAATTTATCCTCATACATATCATTGGTTAGAACCACAAATATCATTTTCAAATGATTCTTTAACAGTTTCAATGGTCTATAGAACTGAGGATAGATATATTATAACTACCTTTGATTTAACTTTTTTTGAAGAGTTACATTCAGTATTCAGCGAAGTAAATGAGCAAAAGGAAATGATGATTTTAAATGAGTATGGGATCATTATTTATGATAGTGGCTCAGACAAAGAATTATACAAGATGAGATATGAAAACTTTGATAAATTAATACCATTTATTGACAAAGAAGGTACGATTATAATTCACGTAAATGATGTGGAATCTGTAATTAGCATTGAAGAATTAAGTTCGCAGAATTGGTATATAACTATATACGAAACAAAAGAATCTTCTTACCAATTCATCAACCAACTAGGTAGGAACTATTGGTATCTTATAATGATAGTTATAATTCTTTATATTGTATCTGCATATCATTTCTTTAACATAATAGGTAACAAATTAAAAAAAATTAATAAGAGTTTACAAAAAATTACAACTGGAGATTACGGTCTTCAAATTGAAGGAACAACATACAAGGAAATACAAGGAATCGTTAACGAATTTAACAAAATGTCCTTGGCGCTAAAAGAATCTAGAACTCAGTTGGAAGATCTTGCTTACAAAGATAAATTAACTGGATTGTACTCTAGAAACTACTTAAGAAAAATTACTGACGAAATTATAGCTTCAGCTCCAGAGATGAAACTATATATGTTCTATATAGATTTAACCAGATTTCATATTATTAATGAATCATATGGATACGAATTTGGTGATAAAGTCTTAATTGAAGTTGCGAACAGACTAAATACATCATTACAACCTATGGGAACACTTGGTAGGATTGAAAGTGATGAATTCGTCATAGTATGTGGGTCTCAGCATGAACCTGAATCTAGCTCGAAAAATATAATTAAGATATTTGATGAGACTTTTGATTTTGATTTGAAAGAAGTAAAATTAACTCCTTCAATTGGAGTATGTAATTACCCTGATGATGGAAGTACATTTGATGAATTACTGTCAAATGCCAACATCGCTTTAATAAAAGCGAAAAGTGATAAAGTTGAAAACTTTGCGATATTTAATATTGAATTATTGAATGAATTTAAACGTAAATTGGATATTGAAATATCAATAGACAGAGCATTTAGAGACAAAGAGTTTACAGTTGAATTTCAACCTATGCTGAATATAAAAGACGAGTCTATAAGAGGATTTGAAGCTTTAAGTAGATGGCAACATCCAAAGTTAGGTAGAATCAATCCAAATGAATTCATTGAAACATTGGAAGAGTTAAATAAGATTCATATATTAGATAAACACACACTTAAAGAATCACTGAAACAAACCAATCGATTGAATAGGCGTTATGATAAAAAATTTATTATCAGTATCAACATTAGTGGTAAAACAATAATTAGAGAAGGCTTTGTTGATATGGTTAAGGAAAATCTTAAGAAACACAATTTCGATCCAACTTGCCTGGAACTCGAATTAACTGAAACTGTATTCATTGATGATTACAACAAAATAAAACAAGTAATGCATGAATTATCAAGTATTGGGGTTAAATTTAGTGAAGATGATTTTGGAGATGGATATAGTTCATTAAACTATTTAGCTGAACTAGAATTAGACACATTAAAGATCAGTAGAACAATATTAAGTAATTTGAAGCAAAACGTTAATAATAGAATACTTGTTGAAGCGATTGTTAGATTATCCAAAGAACTAGGATTTGAAACGGTTGTAGAAGGAGTAGAAGATTATGAAATGCTCCAAATATTTAAAGAACTTGAATGTACTTATGTTCAAGGATACTATTTCTACAGACCAATGGGATACTTAGAACTCTTAAAAGAGTTAGACAAGAAACTCAAATAAAAAGCATTTGCCTAGGCAAATGCTTTTTTCTTATTCTAATTCTAATTAATCGGCTGTAGGCTCTTCATATATAACAACTTCAATTACATTTGATTCCATTTGGTCAATTATATTACCATCTGTATCTAATAAAGTTAATTGATATATATAGTTTCCAGTTTCTGTAATTTCATCTAGTAATGCAGTTTTTAAAGCTCCGTATTCTAATGTTAAATCGAATTCAACTTCTGTTTCTAAACGTCTTTCGATTCTAATCATTGCTACATCATCTTTGATGATATCCCAATATACATGAACTTCACCATTCCAGTTGTAATAACCTTCGAAATTACCAATCTTAGAGTTCTCTTTTACTCTAATATAATATTCCGTTACTTGCTCATCAACTACTTCTCCAAGCTCATTTACTGCTTCTATTTTGAAGTAGTAATTACCATCAGGAAGATTTGTGATTTGTAGTGATGAAGTTACACGAGGTACTTCAACATATTCTGTGAAAGTCACTTGATCTGTTGTGTATGAAATTATGTGAGAAGTATAACTACCTTGACTTCCCCACCATAAGTAAATTGAATTATCATAAATATTTTGATTACCATCTATGTAATAAATCTCTGTTGGTTCATCTAAATTAAGGTTATCGTATGAAACCATTACTTCGTTCCAACATACTGCTTGTCCCATTGTGTTTCCTAATTCATCATAACCAGTGATTCTGTAAGTATATACTCCTTCTTCTAATTCGTATAATCTTACATAATCTTTGTACCAGTTACCATCATCTAATACTGTTTCTTCATCAAGAACAACTACCCAAGTTAATCCTCCGTCACTTGATTTTTCAATCATATAACTTGTTACATAGTACTGATTAAATCCAAAATTGAATTCCACTTCACCAGTTGATTGATTATGCCAAGCGTTCAAGGAATAAACATGTTCTGGTGCTTTGATTTCAAATTCCATTGATTCTAAACTATCTAACTCTTCACCTAAGTCGTTTAGTAATACTACTCTATAAACGTATGTACCAGGTGCTAAGTTTTCATCCTCATGCATAGTTTTTAATGGTCCGAATTCACCAATAAGTTCGAATTCAGTATCTAATGTTTTTCTTTCAAGAAGTACTGATGCTACATTATCATTCATGAATTGCCAGTCTAAGTTTACACTATTTGATTCCCAATCAAACCAGCCATTGAACCCACCCAATAAAGCATCTTGTTTCACTCTAACTGAGTCTTCTGATTGTATTGATAAAACAACACTATCGTCATCCATTGCACTAAGTCTATAGAAATATAATCCATCAATTAATTCTTCGTACGAGAATGATTGTGCGATTCTAGGTAACTCAGCAACAAGTTCCCAGTTTTCTTGATCCATTGATTTCTCTACTAAGAATCCTTCAAAATCTCCTGAAGCATCCCACCATAAGTTAACTGTTTTTGAATAAGTGTCAAAGTTTCCACTTACTTGCCATAACTCTGGAATACCTTCGAACATTTGATTTTCAAATGATACGTTGATTTCACCCCATGAATTCATTTCTTGTAATAAGACACCAAGTTCGTCATATGCACTCATTCTGAATACATAGTTTCCTTCTTCAAACTCATAATACTGTAGTTGGTTTTTAACAAATCCATCATCAGCCATTACTAACTCAGCTTCTATGATTTCTTCCCATGTTAATCCACCATCTCCAGATTTTTCAATCACTAGGTATGATGTACTAAATTCATTCACACCGAAATTGAATTGTAGTAGTCCACTATTTGAATCAAACCAAGTATCGAAATGATATATAAATTGAGGTTCATTCACATAAATTGAAAAATCTCCTGTATCAATTCTTGTTACTCCAGTTTCATCCAATACCGCAATTTTAAATCTAACGTCTCCATATATAGTATAGTTGTATTGAATTATTTCATCATCAACTTGATATCCAGTAAATTGATATACATCTTCCCACTCACCTAATAATTCGTTATACATCATTAAGTGTATAGATTCTGAAGGAACTATTCCAGTTACTTCATCCTCTGCAGGTTCTGGTAATTTATATGATACATGAATCTCTTGCATTTCCTCATCAAACCAGAGATTTGTTTCTGTTTGTTCTTTATCTCCGCCTAATAATTCGTCGCATCCTGATAATACAAACACACTAATAAATAATGTAAGTCCAACTAATAGTCTTTTCATATACTTTCCTCCTCATATTTTTGAAAAGGGTATGTACCCGATTGCAATAAAAAATACAATCTTGGTAGATTGTACAAAGAAATCTTTGCGCAATCCAGCCAGCGTAGGTATATCCCGTAGCTCTGTGATTTTGCGTATACACGTTTCCATGTACTTGCCTCTAATAACTTCATTGTAGGAGAATATAGTTTGTTAATCAAGACATTTAAAAAAGTTTCACATGATATACACAACCCCATAATGGACATACACATTATAGTCATAATTAGGCTACTTTGCTGACTAATAATGTATACTGGTCAATATATCTATTGGATTAGTCCTTTTTGTTTTCGATTCAAAGGTAATATTGCTGTCTCTTATACACATCT
>SDWO01000084.1 GCA_004195325.1 Candidatus Izemoplasma acidinucleici
CAATTACCACAAGTAATGAAAGAATTAGGGATAAAAGACCTAAATAATATAATAGGGAGAGCACATAAATGAGAGATGTTATTATCGCATGTGATTTTAAAGACAAAGAAGAACTATATACTTTTCTAAACAAACTTGGAACTCACAGACCTTACTTAAAAGTGGGTATGGAATTATTTTATTCTGAGGGTCCAGAACTAATTAAGGAACTCAAGGAAAAAGGATTTAAGATTTTTCTAGATTTAAAACTTCATGATATTCCAACTACTGTTAGTAAAACAATGTCAGTAATTGGTACTTTAAATGTAGATATAGTAAACTTACATGCTGCAGGTGGAATTAAAATGATGCGTGAAGCATTAATTGGTTTAAGAAAAACAAACCAAGAAACAAAAATAGTAGCGGTAACTCAATTAACATCTACTACAGATGAAGCATTAAAAACAGAATTACTTATTGACCACTCAATGGAAGATACAATTAGACAATATGCGATAAATACAAGAAGTGCAGGTCTAGATGGTGTTGTTTGTAGTCCTTTAGAAGCACCGATAATGAAAGAATTAGGATTGATAAGTGTAACTCCTGGGATTAGATTTAAATCAAATAATACTGATGATCAAGTAAGAGTTACTACACCTTTACTGGCTAAAGAACTAGGTTCTACCTATATAGTTGTAGGTCGTTCAATTACCAAAGCAGAAAATGTACTTGCAGCATATATAAAATGTATAAAGGAGTTTATCTAACATGGAAAGTATAATTGCAAAAGAACTTTTAAGAATCAATGCAGTATTTCTTAAACCAAGTGACCCGTTCACTTGGGCAAGTGGTATAAAATCACCAATATATTGTGATAATAGATTAACTTTGTCTTTCCCTAAAGTTAGAAAAGTAATCGAATTAGGACTAGCAAACATAGTGAAAAATAAATACCCAAGTTGCGAATACATCATGGGAACAGCAACAGCGGGAATTGCACACGCAGCATATGTAGCTGATATATTAGATCTACCAATGGGTTATGTAAGAACTTCAACAAAAGCTCATGGTAGAACAAATCAAATAGAAGGCTTAATTGAAGAGGGCAAAAACGTAGTTGTGATAGAAGATTTAATAAGCACAGGAGGTAGTTCTGTGAAAGTAGTTGAAACGTTAAGAGAAGCAGGATTTAATGTTCTAGGTGTTGTCGCAATCTTTTCATACAACCTACAAAAAGGCTATGAAGTATTTGAAAGCCATAATTCTGAATATATTGCTTTAAGCAATTACGATACATTGCTTAAAGTTGCGATTGAACAAAATTATATTAAACCAGAGGATTTAGAGAAACTGAATAAATGGAAAGCAAATCCAAGTGATGAAACTTGGATGAATTATTAGACCTGTGTTTATATAAACTACCCTTTTTCAATTTGCCTATAAAATAAAGTCTAATAATGCTATAATATTTCTAGTTTAGAAAAAGGGGAATAATAATGAGAAGATTACTACTATTCATAACAACTTTACTATTTGTATTTTCTTTATCAGCTTGTTCGGAGACAGAATTAAAATGTACAGATGGTATTAATGATTTTATTATAGAATTTAATAACAAAGATATCACGAGTTGGTATGATACTATCGATGGTGATATGTCAACTATAGACATTGAAAATATGCAAAATGCCTTCATACAAGAGTATGGTGGAGACACACCAAAAAAATGGTTAGAAAAGTTTGTAAAAGTCTTTGAAGAAAAAGATGAAACAGTAACATGTGAATTTAAATAAAGAAAAACACCTGTTGGTGTTTTTTTTATTGTATAATATAAAAGTATGAAGGAGTGATATTATGGGTTTTATCTTAGGTCTTATCGTTTTATTAGTTTTAATTAATGGTTTTTTTGCAGCTTCAGAGATGGCACTTGTATCTTTAACAGCTAGTGATCTTCACAAGATAGAGTCTGAAGGACATAAAAATAGTAAAGTATTAAGAAAAGTAACAAGAGATTCAACGAAGTACCTTTCGACAATCCAAGTTGCTATTACTTTTTCAGGATTCTTATCAAGTGCATTTGCCGGAAGTGTAATCGCTGAACCGTTACGAGAAACACTGCTGAAATCTAATATTGATGTTCCATTTAATGTTATTGTGATCATTATCACAGTATTACTATCATTCTTCACATTAGTTTTTGGCGAATTAGTACCAAAAAGAATTGCGATGAACAAGGCACAAACAATAGCGTTATTCAGTGCTCCTATTATCAATGTCGTTATGACAATATTCAAACCATTTGTATGGCTCTTAACTAAGACTACAAATGGTGTTGTTAGACTCCTAGGATTTAAGTCAAACAAAGACAATGACTCTGTTACAGAGCAAGAAATCAAGGAATTAATCGTATATGGGCATGTCAAAGGATTGTATCAACTAGAAGAGCGAAACATGTTAGAACGTATTTTCACATTAGATGACATTACCGCTTCAATGATTATGACCCCTAAAAAGAATGTTTTGGGGATAGATATCTCAAAAGTAACAGAAGATAGTTATCATCAAGTTATACACTCAAAATACTCAAGAATCCCAATATATGAAGAAACGATCGATCATATTATTGGTGTCATTCATATAAAAGATATCTTACTTCAATTAGATACAATGACACTTTTTGAAATAGACTTAAGGTCATTACTAAGAACCCCAATGATAATTAATGGGAATCAGAACTTGAATACACTTTTAAAAACAATGAAAGATTCAAACAATCATTTAGCTTTCATTAAAAACGAAAACGACATATTAGAAGGTATTATTACACTTGAAGACATTATTGAAGAAATCACTGGTTCTATATATGACGAACACGATACCATTGAAAAAAACATGAGATCAGAATTCACATATATAGTACAAGGAGATATGACAATCAAAGAGTTTAATTCAAGACTAGGAAAGAAAGTCTTTAATGCACCAAAAGGCATGACAATGAATGACTATATTCAAAATGAGTGTAATGGATTACCAGAACTGAGAAAACCAGTAGAACTACTAAACCAAAACATAATAATAGAAGTACTTGCTATCGAAGGTATTAACATTCAAAAAGTAAGGATTATTATGAAAGGCTAACATAAAAGAAAGTCCAAACGGACTTTTTTATTTGATTATAGTGAATAACGCAACTTACGCTATTTTATGTTATACTTTAACAGTAATACAAACAAAGAATTAGAGTTAAAAAAATATAAACAAGAAAAGAGTAGATTTTATGTTACTTGTAAGCCAATTAAAAGTAAGTATTAATGATGACAATACAGATTTAACAAATTTTATATCTATAAAACTAAGAGTAAGCAAAGCTGTGATTTTAGATTATTCTATTCAAAGAAGGTCTATCGACGCAAGAAGAAAAGATGATATATCTTTTGTATATAGTGTACTGGTTAAAGTTAAAGGTGAAAAAGGAATTCTTACAAAGAGTATTCCTAATGTTGCCAAACACGTATTTACATATGATGATATAGATTTATCAAAACTTCAATATGATAAAGATAAGAAAATAGCGATAATTGGATTTGGACCAGCTGGAATGTTCAGTGCATTATCATTTGCCCAGGCTGGAGTTAATGTCACTGTATTTGAACGAGGACAAGAAGTAGATAAAAGAATTCATACAATCGAGCAATTCAACTCAAATAGAGTATTAAATACAGAGTCAAACATCCAATTTGGAGAAGGTGGAGCTGGTACGTTTTCTGATGGGAAATTAACAAACAGAAAAAAAGACCCTCGTGGGAAATGGTTATTTAATGAACTAGTTAAAGCGGGAGCACCTGAAGAAATACTATACGTTCATAATCCTCATATTGGTACAGATAAACTAATCAAAGTAGTTAAGAATATTAGAAAAGAAATCATCGAGTTAGGATCAAAAATTCAATTCAGTAGTAAGGTTACTAATATTACCCCTCATAAAGAAGGGTTACATCTAGATGTAAACGGTGAAACACAGTATTTTGATTATGTAATCTTAGCAATCGGACACAGTTCAAGAGATACAATTGAAATGTTATTTAACAACAAATGTGACATCGTACAAAAACCATTTGCTGTTGGGTTCAGAATTGAACATAAACAAAGCATGATCAATGAATCACAATTTGGTTCATCTCATACTAACGAACTACTAGGTGCCGCAGAGTACAAATTAACACACCAAACTAAAACCAAAGGTGTTTACACATTTTGTATGTGTCCTGGAGGATGGGTTGTCCCATCTAGTTCAGAAGAAGGTATGGTTGTTACAAATGGTATGAGTGAATACAAAAGAGATAGAGTAAACGCAAACAGTGCCGTACTTGTTACAGTAAGTACTGAAGACTTTGGTAGTGAACATCCACTAGCTGGAATTGAATTCCAAAGAAGCCTTGAACGTAAAGCTTTCACATTAGGTGGAAGTGATTATAGTGCTCCTATACAAACACTCGAAGATTTCATTAACAACAAAACAACAACATCATTAGGAGATGTATTACCAAGTTACCCAATAGGTGTAACATATTCAAACTTAAGATCAGTATTCTCAGAAGAAATCAATGAAGCATTTATTGAAAGTTTCAGTAAATTCGGAAATAAACTAATAGGCTTTGATAACAAAGATGCACTTCTTACTGGAGTAGAATCAAGATCATCAAGTCCAGTAAGAATCACAAGAGACAAAGAGACATTACAAAGTATAAACTTTAGTAATATGTATCCAACAGGTGAAGGTGCAGGGTATGCTGGTGGAATTGTATCAGCTGCAATCGATGGAATTAAAGTAACACATAAAATATTAGAAAAGATAAGACTGTAAGTAGGTAGATATATGGATTTAGAATACTTAAAAGCAGGAGCCGCAAAGTTTGCTTATGAATTAAGAAAAAACTATCCAAGTGATGAATCACCAATCACTTATTATGTATGTGAAAAAGAAGTAGTCGTTATCTCCACAAAAAAACTATACATCTTCTTTGTTGATGCATTTATCGATTATAAGAATGAACTACTATCAAATATAGAAATAACAAACATAGACTTAGAACATAAAACATGCACTGTTGAATTAGAAAAAAGAGTGTTCAATCTGGTATTCGAAGAAGAGATTGAACTAAAAATGCTTATAATGTATCAAAAGAAATACAAGTAGGGACTACACATATAAAGTAAGGTGATTAAATGATTAAACTAAAAGAACATCAATATTCGAGTATATTAAGATATCTAGACAAGTATACTCATTCGATCCCTATAATTTACTCAATGGTTGAAGGACAATTTAGTCCTTCAATATTTGTAGATGACTCTACAGATACAAAATGGGGTATCATGTTCACACCATTTGACTTTCATTATGTTTTTGGAGATGCAAGTAAAGTAGATGAAAAAGCTCTAGAACAATTAATTAAAGACTATGTAATTTTAAACAATAGACAGGAAGCAATGATCTTTGAACCTGATAATAGTTTCAATCATGTGTTATCAAGTATTATTGGTAGGTTCAAAGGGGTAAAAGGAAATAGAGTTTCACTAGAATTTAATCAAGAGGTTTTTGAAGAAGCGACTAAAAAGGTTGATGTCAGAAACATTCGAATTAAATACTCAGTTCCTGAATTTGGATTAATCAAGAATCCGATTGCCTATATTGAAAAAAACGGCAAACAAATAAGTTATTCCAACGCTTTAATGGTGGGAGCTAATGAAGCTGAAGTAGATGTAAAAACAAATGAAGGATATAGACGTTTAGGGTATTCATTTAAATGTAGTGTCAAACTTATTAATGAGTTGATTGCTAAAGGGCTAAAACCTAATTGGACAGCTTGGAAAAAGAAAACATCATCAATAGCTCTTGCTAAAAAATTAGGATTTAGAAATATCAAAGAGATACCAGCTTATATATGGGTTGAACAATTTGGGCCTTTACAATAAGCATTAAATAGGAGGATATTTATGAAGTACGAATGGAGAAAAAAAGAAAAGGAATTGTACTTACCTAAAGCGAAACCTGAAATACTTGATATTAAAGAGATGAACTATATCACAATCAAGGGTGAAGGTAATCCAGGCAGTGAACTATTTAGTGAATGTGTTCAAGCATTA
>SDWO01000073.1 GCA_004195325.1 Candidatus Izemoplasma acidinucleici
ATAATTGATAAACGTGATTATATCGAAACATTAGTAAAAGAATACTTAACAAAACGTAACTGTTTCTATATAGGTAGAGGAATTGATTATTACGCATGTTTAGAATCAAGTTTAAAACTGAAAGAAATTAGTTATATTCAAACAGAAGGATTCGCAGCTGGAGAATTAAAGCATGGAACAATCGCTTTGATTGAAGAAGGAACACCAGTTATCGCAATCATTTCACAAAAAAGTATTAACAAAAATACAAGAAGCAACCTGAATGAAGTAATAAGTAGAGGTGCTAAAGCTCTAGTTATTAGCACGAAGCGTGTTGCTGAAGCGACAGATCAAATCGTTGTTGATGACGTATATGAACTATTTAGTCCGTTGTTAACAATTATACCTTCACAGTTTATAGCGTTCTACGCAGCGCTTCATAGAGGGTATGACATTGATAAACCAAGAAACTTAGCTAAGAGTGTTACTGTAGAGTAACTCTCCTTTCAAATGATATTCATAACTTTTCAAAAAAATCATCTATAATAGGTGTGTTACTTAAGGAGGATTACTATGGGCAAATATTTCGGAACCGATGGTATTAGAGGTCGTTTTGGTATTGAATTAACACCAAACTTGGCACTACGCATTGGACAAAGCATCAAAGAAATTTTAAAAGAAGATAAAGTTGTAATCGGTATAGATACAAGAGAAAGTGGACATGAACTTATGTATGGCTGTGCAAGTGGTGCACAAAGCTTAGGGGTTGATGTAATGCTTGCTGGTGTTGTTTCAACACCACTGATTGCTCACTATAGCAAAACAAAACAAATCGTTGGAGTTATGATTACAGCGAGTCATAATCCGTATTATGATAATGGGATTAAAGTCTTTTATAAAGGCGATAAACTAACATTAAAACAAGAAGCAGAGATTGAAGCATTCTTAGATGCACCAAGAGATTTCAAAGTTACTACACTAGGAAAAATGTTTGGTGGAGAAGAAGTGTTTGATACCTATCTTGACTTGATTGATTCAATGGAATTTGAACCAGTAGATTTAAAGGTCGGATACGACAGCGCAAATGGAGCGAACTATTTAATTAGTAAAGCGATATTTGATCGTCTAATAAATGAAAGTTATCAAATCGGGAATACTCCTGATGGTAAAAACATAAATAAGGATTGTGGATCTACACATTTAGAAGCAATTAAGAATCTAGTGTTAGAAAAGAAACTAGATATTGGATTAAGCTATGATGGTGACGGAGACAGAATCTTAGTAGTTGATGAAGAAGGAGATGAAATAGATGGTGATTTACTAATCTATATCATCGCATCATATCTTAAAGACAAAAATGAATTAAATAAAAACACTGTTGTATTAACTAAGATGTCTAACTTAGGAATTATTAAAGCATTTGAAGAACGTGGTATCAAAGTGGTTTTGACTGACGTTGGAGATAAAAATGTTCTTGATGCTATGAATCAAAATGATTATTCAATAGGTGGAGAAAATAGTGGACATATTATACTAAGAGACTATATTAGTACAGGTGATGGATTACTTGTATCAATGTTTCTATTAAAGATCCTACAGGAAACAAAAAAATCATTGAAAGAACTAACAAGTTCTATTAAAATGTGGCCACAAGTGCTACATAACATAAGAACGTTTAATAAAGAAATCTTAGAGGATCAACGTGTCGTTGATGCTGTAAATATAGTAAAAGAAGAACTAAAAGATAATGGTAAAGTACTAGTAAGAGCAAGTGGGACAGAGCCTTTAGTAAGAGTTACATTAAGCTGTGAAACACAAGTTCAATTAGATGAATATATGGAACAAATAGTATCAGTAATCAATCTTGTTAAGGAGGAAGTATAATGAAAAATTATGCGATTATTCTAGCCGCTGGGAAGGGTACTAGAATGAAAACAGAATTACCAAAATGTGCATTTCCAATTTTAAAGAAACCAATGATTGAATATATTTTGGATAATGTAGAACAATCAGCAATTGATGAGGCAACTTTGGTAGTTGGACATAAGAAAGAAATCTTTGAAGAAATGCTAAAAGATCGAGTAAATTATGCTGTTCAAAAACAACAAAAAGGTACTGGACATGCTGTAAAAGTATGTGAAGATATCCTTGGAGATAAAGAAGGACAAACGATTATTATGCTTGGAGATATGCCTTTAGTAGACTATAAAGTCATTAACAAGGCAATATCTTATCATCAGGATAGAGGAAATGATTTAACAATCGTAACCACTAAATACGAACATCCCAAAGGGTATGGTCGTATCATTAGAAATGAGTATGGAAATATTGAGGCAATTGTTGAACATCGCGATTGTTCAACAGAACAAAAGAGAATCAAAGAAGTGAACACAGGGATTTATGTTGTAAATAACAAGAAATTATTTAGTGCTGTAAAAAAAATAAAAGTAAATAAACGTAAAGGCGAGTTCTATCTAACGGATATTGTTCAAATTATGAAAGATGAAGATTTAATCGTTGGTACGATTGAATTATGGGATAGCGAAAAAGTAATGGGTATTAATGATTTGTACACAGTAAGTATCGCGGAAAGGTATTTGCGTGATAAAATCAATAAAGACCTTATGGAAAAAGGCGTTTATATGATAAGTCCAAATACAATCACGATTGGACATGACGTTACAATAGAACAAGGAGTAACGATTTACCCAAATACATATATTACTGGTGCTAGTGTAATCAAAAGTGGTGCTAAAATTGGACCAAACACAGAAATACACACATCAATTATCCATCAAAATGTAAAAATCAAACATAGTTTAGTCTATGATAGTGAAATAGGTAAAAACACTGTAGTAGGACCGTTTGCTCATTTAAGAAACGGAGCTTCTATTGGAGAAAACAACCGTGTTGGGAACTTTGTAGAAGTTAAAAACTCATCAACAGGTGACGGAACAAAGGCAGCTCATCTTGCATACATTGGAGATAGCCAGACTGGTAAAAACGTTAACTTTGGTTGTGGAAGTATCACTGTCAACTATGATGGTATTAAGAAACATAGAACAATCATCGGTGATGATGTATTCATCGGATGTAATACTAACTTAGTTGCACCATTAGAAATTGGTGATAATGTCTTTATAGCTGCTGGTAGTACAGTGACTAGAAATGTACCAAAAGGTGCGCTGGCAATCGCTAGAAACAGACAAATAAACAAAAGAGACTACGCTAAGAACCTAATTAAACCAAAAGACGATAATTAATAGTTGACAAACAACTATATTATGATATTATATACATGCAACAAAAAATGAATTCCGTGGAAAGAAGAGTACCCACTCTCACCTGATTACTTAAGTAATAGGTTAAAGCTACTAAAATTGAAAAATTTTATAGTGTGGGTACGTAATGTACTCACACTTTTTATATACTTTCCGTACGGTTAAAATCTATTAGGAGGTGTAACCTATAAATAAACATAGTCGAGAATTACCAAAGAAGAACAAAGATGCAAATTTACTAAACGAAGGAATTAGACATCGCGAAGTAATGGTCATTGATGGTGAATCAAAAACAGTAATGAATACAAGAGCCGCAGTAAGCATGGCTTATGATCGTGGATTAGATCTAGTATTAGTTGCTCCAAATGCTAAACCACCAGTTGCGAAATTCATGGATTACAACAAGTTTAAATACGATCAACAAAGAAAACAACGTGAAGCTCGTAAAAACCAAAAAGTAGTATCTTTAAAAGAAATAAGACTTTCACCGAAGATTGATATTGGAGATTACAATACAAAATTAAATCACGGTAGAAAATTCTTAACACAAGGACACAAATTAAAAATCTCTATTAGATTTAGAGGTAGAGAAATGGCTTATACGAATAAAGGACGCGAAGTTATCTTACGATTTGCAACAGATTGTGCAGATATCGCAACTATCGAAGCTAGACCAAAACTTGAAGGACGTAACATGCATGCAGCATTAACGCCTATCAAAGAGAAAAAACCACAATAAGGAGTGAATTACAATGCCAAAAATGAAATCTCATTCAGGTACTGCAAAAAGAGTTAAAAGAACAGGATCTGGAAAATTAAGAGCATCTTCAGCTATGAGTAACCATTTACTTAGTAACAAATCAAAAGCATCAAAAAGACGTCATAAGAGCGCGAACTTCGTTTCTGCAAGTGACTACAAAAGAATCAAACAACAAGTTGCTAACATTAAGTAACGAAATCAATTAGGAGGAATTACAATGCCAAGAGTTAAAGGTGGAAACGTCGCTAGAAAAAGACGTAAAAAAGTATTAAAATTAGCCAAAGGATATTTTGGATCAAAACACATATTATATAGAACAGCACATGAGCAGGTAATGAAATCATTAGCTTATGCTTATAGAGATAGAAAACAAAGAAAAAGAAACTTTAGAAAATTATGGATCACAAGAATCAATGCAGCTGCAAGATTACATGATTTATCATATTCTAAATTAATTAACGGATTAAACTTAGCTTCAGTTGAAGTTAACCGTAAAATGTTAGCTGAATTAGCAGTTAACAATCCTGCAGATTTCGCTGCAATAGTGGAACTTGCAAAAAAAGGATTAGCTGGAGAAACAGTTAAACCTGCTGCAGCACCAAAAGCTGCAAAAAAACCTGCTCCAAAAAAAGTTGAAGTAGTGGAAGAAACTCCTGTAGTAGAAGCTCCTGTAGTAGAAGCTCCAGTTGTTGAAGAAGCGAAAGTAGAATCAGTAGATCTTTCTAAATTAACTGTTGCTGCATTAAAAGCATTAGCTAAAGAAAAAGGATTATCTGGATTCAGCGCACTTAAAAAAGCAGAATTAATTGAGTTATTAAAATAAGCAGTTTTCACTGCTTTTTTTATTGGCCAAATTATGATAAAATATACAAAGGTGATTATATGAAAGAATTTATACTAAAAAACAAATATGACATATACTTAATTGGACTTTCCTTACTTACATATTTAAGTTATATCGGTCTTATAGAACAGTTTCTAATGCCTTTATTCATTTTAATAGCACTAGGTGCCGTTTTACTTAAATTAGATATCTTTTATCTAATACCACTTGGGGTCTTCATGCAAATGGGTTCTGGTGGGTTAAGAGACGATATAAGAACTACAACTGTTTATATAATCATATTTACAGTACTCTTAGTTTTTGATGTACTTTACAATCGTAAAATCAATAAACTAGGAAAACTATTCTATCCTTTATTAGGATTAGTAGTAGTAAGTATCATAACCGGATTAAACGCACCATCACTATTCATTTGGTTTGCTGGATTCATCCAGTTATTCGCTGTCTTGGTAATTTATGTATACTTTGTCAACACAACACAAGAACCAAAAGAAGATTTAATGTTAAAAGCATCTAAGCTGTTTCTATATGCTTCAGTAATTATTACATTAGAGATGCTATTTGTAATATCACAACATTCTCTAGCACCACTTGAAGTAATTAGTCGTCGTAAAATTAATCTTGGATGGGAAAATATTAATGTTGTAATATTCACAAACATAATCGCAATACCACTAATCACAAACATAATATTAAAATCAAAATATAAAGCATATTACATGGTTTTAGCAATTGTAGCGGCACTTGGAATATTCTTAACACTTTCAAGGTCATCAGTGCTCACTCTAATCGTCTTTTTAGCATTCATGGTGCCTTACATGTTTTATAAGTCTAAAAAAAGGGTCAATCTATTATTACAAGGATTGATTGCATTAGGATTACTTGCTATCGCAGTAATAATCTTAGAACAAAACGGGACTATATCCGGATACTTTGATGCATTATTTGGTAGAGAACTACTGGCTTATGATGATCGATTCGAATTGATTGTTATTGCTTGGGATACCTTTAAGAGTCACTGGCTAATTGGTAGTGGTGGTATCTACGCTTCTAGACACTATCTTATTGAACATGGAGCTAAGAACTATCATAATGTAATCGCTCAAGTAAGCACTTTAGGGATTATGGGGTTAGGCGTATTTGTATGGTTATTTGTTGAAAAAGTTAAGTTAATATTATCTAAAAAAAACACTTGGAAACGCGTTGTTTTATTATTGGTTTTTGTTACCGCATTCGTTAATGGATGGGTTCAACCAATGTATTTCTATATTACTTATACAATATATCTAGTAATGATTTTAGCAATCTACGAAAATAGCACAAGTTAATAACAAAAAAAGACAAGGTTATTTATAAGAATATGGACCTTATTTGTAATGTGGTCCATTTGACAAACGATACCAATAGTACTATAATTAAAGTGTAATCCTAGTTAATTGGAAATCACTCACACGCGACCCCAACTTAATTTATATGGGGCTGAGATGATACCTGTGCTGGATACCTTTGATTTCAGAGGAACCCTAACGGTATTATAAGAGGCTACCACACTGCTAGAACAGAGGTTCTGCATTGGGTGATTTCCAATATTCTAGGATTTTCATTTATTCAATTACATAGTATAAAGTCTACTAAGGGGGCCAAAACATGGCGGGATTTTTTGACTATAGAAGTCACTATAGAACAGGTATTTTTCACGATATGACTATTTTTGAGAGAATTATTCCACTGATTATCATTGGAATTGTAATCTATATACTATTTAAGAAAAAAGATGTTATTAAACAGAATCCAGTGCTAGAAAAAAGAATCAGATATGGTATGGCTATAGCACTAGCTGTTCTTTATATAAGTCATTACGCGTTACGAATCAACTTGTATGGATGGCAAGATACAATAGTATTGCCATTTCATCTATGCAGTATTGCAATGTTTCTATGTGTAATCATGCTATTTACAATGAATAGAGCACTACATTCATTCGTACTACTTGCTGGTACAATGGGAGTAGTAATATCACTAAGTAGTCCAGTAATTGGATACAACTTTGAATACTATAGATATTACCAATTCTTCTTCGCACACGGAATATTACTAATCGGTCCATTATATGTATCTTTTATGCATAATTACTTACCAAGTAAAAAAGAAGTGATTATTGGATTCCTGATTTTACAAAGTTTAGCAATATTTATGGGGTTCTTTAACTACTATGTTGGAACAGATTTCTTCTTTATGTTCGTTGATCCAATCAAATTAGAGAAGTTTTCTATGATTAAATACATAGGTGGAATTCCATTCTATTTGATATTTGTAGAGCTGTTCGCACTGGCATATTTCTATGGTGCATATCGCTTATTTGAACGTATCAGAAACAAGCAAAAAGTGTAAACAAAAAGGGCTTATTTTAAGTCCTTTTTTTAATGTTTTGAGGGCTCTAAGAACCAACGTATTACACTGACTAATAAATCAACAATACTAATATGGAATATTATATTTTTCGTTGTCAGATATCCCACCCATAATATTAAAGACGTTATACCCTTTCTTCGTTAAATAGTCTGTAATGTAGTAACTACGTTGACCAGTGTGACATATAATATAATAGGTCTCTTCCTTGTTTAATACGGTAGAATAGTCTATTAAAACCTTGTTGATTGGAATCAAAATCGAACCTGGGATATGACATATATTATACTCGTATAATTCTCTTACATCGAGGATGTTTATTTTTACTTTGCTCATTAAACCAAGAAGTTCTTGATTGGTTATATGTTTGTTCTCATCAAAATCTGTGAACATCGTATCACTTCCTTCCTAATTATTATAATGGATAAACGAGTATTGCTTTGACAATTTGCTCTTTTTATGTATAATTATTTTGTATACGTATTATCAAGGGAGGTATCACAATGGTAAAAGAGATGTGTTACAAGCTAAATAAAAGCAGTATGCTTTATAAACGCTTAATGAGTAAACATTTAGAACGTTTAAATATTACATATTCTCAGTTAATGGTTTTACGAGTTATTAACCGTGAACCAGGTATTACAGCTAAAGAAATCCTAATGCAGATGGATACAGATAAAGCAACTCTTTCAGGAGTCTTATCAAGATTAGAAAGAGACAATTATATTTACAGAACGAAAAACGATAACGATAAACGCGTTCAAAACATTTATATTTCTGAAGGTAGTGAACGTTTATGCGAAGAAGTAAGTATTATTGAAGATGCATGTATCTCAGATTTAGTAAAAGGTATTAGTGATGAAGATTCTGAAAAGTTCTTATTTATTTTGGATCGCTTCATCGAAAATCAAATTAACAAAATCGAAGAAAAATATTAAAAAACAGGGTTAATTATAACCCTTTTTTTATATGACAATATTTTCAAAAATGATGTAAATAACTGAATAGAATAAATCGCTTTGTTATATACCTAGTTATGGTATAATCAAAGTAGAAAATTAATGTAGGAGAGTATAAAAATATGGGAAATTTATTAAAAGATTTATCAATGCTTAATGCTATCCCCGGAAACGAACGTCAAGTACGCGAGTACATGGCTAAGAAGATGGAACCTCATGCTGAAGTATCGTATGATAACCTAGGTAGTGTTATTGCTACAAAAGTAGGAAACCCAGACGGACCAAAAATAATGGTTGCTGGACATATGGATGAAGTTGGATTCATGGTTACAACTATTACAGAAGAAGGATACGTAAAATTCACTCCAGCTGGTGGTTGGTGGAGCCAAGTAATGCTTGCTCAACAAATGACTATTACAAACAGTGATGGAAAAGAAATCATTGGTGTAATCGGAGCGAAAGCACCTCATATCCTAACAGTTGAAGAACGTAAAAAACCTGTTGATATGAAAGAAATGTATTTAGATTTAGGTGTTGAAGATAAAAAAGCCGCAGAAAAACTTAATATCAAACCTGGTGATATGATCACACCATTCATCAAATATAAAGAATTAGCTGATAAAAACTTCTTATTAGGAAAGGCATGGGACAACAGAGTTGGTTGTGCTGCAGCTATGGAAGTATTAGAACAAGTAGAAAAACATGACAATATCTACTACGCAGTAGGAACAGTTATGGAAGAAGTTGGACTACGTGGAGCTAGAACAGCAGCGCATCGTATTCAACCAGATATAGGAATTGCTTTAGATACAACGATTGCTTATGATTTCCCTGGTGGAGACAAATCAACAAAATTAGGTAACGGTGTAGGAATTATGTTTAAAGATGGTAGTATGATTGGACACAAAGGATTAAGAGACTTCGTTATCAAAACGTGTGAAGACTTAAAAATCCCTTACCAGTTAACATATTTAGAACGTGGTGGAACTGATGGTGGAGCAATCCACATGAATGGTTCAGGTGCACCTACAGTTGCTTTATGCTTACCTGTACGTTATTTACACTCACATACTTCAATCGTTCATAAGAAAGATTATAAAGCTATGGTACAACTTACAAAGGCATTAGTTGAAAGACTAGATAAAGAAACAGTACACAATATTACATACAATTACTAAAAAGGCCAATGGCCTTTTTTTTATTTGTAATAAACTAGTGAAATTTATAACAAATCACTTGCTAATTATAAGAATTACATATATTATATTTACGAAATAAGGTGGTATATATGAGAGTAATCGGTGGAACACATAGATCTCGTATTTTAGAGGAAGTAGAAGGTTCACAAACAAGAGAAACAAAAGACAGAGTAAAAGAGAGTATCTTCAACAGCATATCATCTTATATATATGATAGTGTTGTCCTTGATTTATTCAGTGGGAGTGGTTCTTTAGGTATAGAAGCACTTAGTAGAGGAGCCAAACACGCTGTGTTTAATGATTCATATAAAAAAGCATTTAATGTCCTACAAAATAACATTAGCACATTAAACCTTAATGATCAGACAACAGTGTATCGGAATGACTATATAGACTGTATAGAGAAACAAACAACTCCGTTTGACGTTATTCTACTAGATCCTCCTTATGAATTAAGTGTATTAAACAAGATTATTACACTTATAGATGAAAATAAGTTACTAACACCAAGTGGAATTATCGTAATTCTTTCTAAAAAAGGAAGAGTTATTACAGATACAGAACAATTAGTAATAACAAAAACAAAAAACATGGGTATAACGAAAGTTACCTATATGAAATGGAGAGGGTAGTAATGAAAAAAGCAGTGTACCCTGGTAGTTTTGATCCAGTAACATACGGACATATGGATATCGCAAAAAGAGCGTTAAAAGTATTTGATAAACTAGTTATCTTAGTTAGTGATAATCCCAATAAAGCTGGATTGTTTACCGCAATCGAGAAAAAAGACTTAATCGAAAAAGTACTAGATGAATACAGTGATTCTATCGAAGTAATTATTTCACACGACTTAACTGTTAATGAAACCAAACGTTTAGGAGCAACACATATCGTAAGGGGATTAAGAGCAGTAACCGATTTTGAGTATGAATTTCAATTAACACATGCCAATCGTGTCCTTGATAAAACAATTGATAGTGTCTTCTTTATGACCGCACATAAGTACTCATACTTAAGTAGCACAACAGTCAAAGAAATTGCCCAGTTCAAGGGAGAACTATCTCACTTTGTACCGGAATTAGTAAAAGATGCAATAATCAAAAAAATGAAAGAGAACCAATAACAACATTCAATATTGTGTATATTAGTTTACATTCTATTTATAAAAATGTTAATATAGGAGCAGGTGATAACAATGGATGAAAGAGAAAAATTATTTCAGGAATTGCGTAAGCAAAATATAAGAATTACAAAGCAAAGAAGAGCGATTATAGATGTCCTGGAAGGTAAACATCTTACAATTCAAGAAATCTATAACGATTTAAGAAAAAATGGATACAATAACTTAGGAACAGTGTATAACAACATTGATTTTCTTTTAGAGCACAAAATTGTGACTCAAATATTTATCAATGGAAAAAAACACTACGATTTAACAATAGACGAATCATCTCACAGCGCAGACTCACACATCCACGTTACTTGTAAAGTTAACAATAACATCATAGAGATTAATGATTCAGATTTGTTTGATCAAATCAAAGGAAACCCAATCTTCAAAGATTTCACAGTAAACAAACTTCAACTCGTTGTTGAAGGAACATGTTCTCACTATGAAAAAGAGTCATGTAAAAAAGATGGAGCTTGCTTCATAAAACGTTTAAATAATAATAGAGCCGTTTAGGCTCTTTTTTATTTGTAATCTTATTTGTAAGTTTTATTTATAAGTCTATTTATAAAAATTACATTATAAATTGATTAACACTATATATTTCTATATAATCGAAAACATAGGAGTGATGATATGAACATTACGAAGATGATAAAATTACAAAAAGGCATTATTGAATCTTTAAGTAGAATTGAAAAAGAATTTAGAAAAAGATTAATGGACTTAGGGGTTTACGAGGGTGCTGATGTTATATTGTTAAATGTATTATCTGGAGGTAACTTATACTTAATCGAAGTTGATGATATTGAGATTTGTTTACGTAAAGAAGATGCATCCTTAATTGAGGTGACTATATGATATATTTACTAGCGGGTAACCCGAATGTAGGTAAGAGTACCTTCTTTAACGGAATGACGCAGTCACACGTTCATGTTGGGAACTATAGCGGGGTAACCGTAGAGAAACGGGTACACCATATTAAAAACTATCCTGGGGCAAATTTGGTTGATTTACCAGGAACGTATAATGTATCACCTAATAGTCAAGACGAAGGTGTTGTGACATACTCATTACTAAATGAAAGCTATAAAGGTTTAATTAATATAATAGATAGTACACATTTAAAAAGAAATCTTCATTTAAGTATTCAATTACTAGAACTAGGTACACCAACCCTAATGGTATTTAATTTAAAGGATGCGCTTATTAACAATGGTTACATCATTGATACTAAGAAAGTAGAACAATTCTTAAATGTAAATGCAATTAGTGTTAGTGCACGTGAACGCAACAAAGACGATCAGGATTTAGTTGTTGAACGCTTGAAAGAATTAACACCACATAAAGCACTAAAGTTGGATTATCCAGCTGCCGTGGAAAAGGGAATTAGAGATATTCATGATTTATTACGTCATGATATCTTCCAAGTAAAGAAAAAATGGATTGCCTTACAATTACTGGAAGGTAATGAAGGAATCTATCAGTATCTTGATCTACACAAAGAAGAAGATATTCGACGTATTGTTGAAAATGTAGAAAAAGAAGTGTTAAAAGAAAACATCGCTTTAAGTCTTAAAGGAGCGATATTTAATACAAGAAGAGCATTCATCGAGGAAATTATTGAAGAATGTTTAATTCAAGTAGAAGAAAAAGAACATTCTAAATACTTTAACCAGAAAGTAGATCGTTTTATTACTCATCCAGTATATGGAATACCACTATTTATGGCAATTATGTTTTCCATCTATCAAATTAGTTTTGGGAGATTCTTAGGATTAGGAAACGCACTAACAGGTTATTTCGAATTATTCTGGGATAACATATTAGTGAACTATACTGCACAACTCTTTGAAGCAATTGGACTCAGTGGGTTCATGTACGGACTCGTAATAAACGGGATCCTCGCCGGAATTGGTGGAGTATTAGTATTTTTACCTCAGATTGTCGTGTTATTTACCTTAATCGCAATCTTAGAAGGAACAGGTTATATGGCACGTGTTGCGATAATGATGGACCGTTTCTTAAGTAAATTTGGCTTTAATGGGAAGAGTATTGTCCCTATTATTACAGGATTTGGATGTACAGTGCCTGCGATTATGGCAACACGTACTATCGCTGATAAAAGAGAACGTATCTTAACGATACTTACGATTCCTTTTATATCGTGTAGTGCACGATTACCGATTTACGGATTAATTGTTAGTAAGATATTTGATTCATATCAAGGATTAATTATCTTTGGAATCTATTTACTAGGGATCTTCGTAACGCTATTTAGCGCTAAATTATTAAACTTAACATACTTTAAAGGTGAAGGAAGTAAATTCTTACTGGAAGTTCCACCTTATCGTATGCCACAAATTAGAACTGTGTTATATCAATCACTTGAAAAAGCAAAACGTTTTGTTAAAAAAGCAGGAACATTTATCCTGATTGGATCAATGATTCTTTGGATATTAGCCAATAATGGATTTGATGGGTTCAATGTGAACCCTGATGAATCGTTCTTAGCGTTAATCGCGGGAGGTATTAAGTTTATCTTCGCACCACTTGGCTTTGGAACATGGGAAGCTACAAGTAGTTTAATCAGTGGATTCTTAGCCAAAGAAGTAGTGGCTTCATCACTTGAAATACTATTTGCCGGAGATATCGCAGGCGCATTCACGATATCAAGTGGATTAGCGTACGTTGTATTCGCATCATTATATATTCCTTGTATTAGTACTGTCGCAACAATCAAGGCAGAAACACAAAGTACAAAATGGACATTATTCAGTGTTATTTATCCATTCTTTGTAGCTTACATCTTGGCCGGGACTGTATATTTAATTTTACATGTAGGATTTGGATTATAAATAAAAGACATCTCAGGATGTCTTTTTATATTGTTTACTTAGTGGGAACTAAAACTTCTTATAATTAGTAATGCAAACAAAACATAACTTAATGTAAAGTTTTGTTTGCATTTCTTGTTTTGTTGATGTACCCTGTTTATAAGAGGTGATAGATATGAATAAAGAGAAATTAATCAATGCTATTGAAATGGATAAAAGTGATCGTGATGAAAGAGAGGAGTTAATTAAAGCTTCGTCTTATACTTGGGCCTATTCAGGAGGGTATTCAGTTTTGCTATTACTTATGCTTATCAGATTTATTAGTGGAGAACCATTTGTATATGATTTAATGATGATCCTTATGGGACAAATGAGTTTTATGACTATCTACTTGTATAGTAATAACAAAGAGAAGAAATCCAATTTGTACCTTTCTATTCTTACAATACTGTTGTTCCTTGGGTTCATTTACCAAACGGTGGTGTATTATGGAATCATTTAATAATAAAAATTCTTTAGATCTTAAAAACAAAATCAAACTAGCACGTGTTGAGAATAACTTAACACAAGACGAACTTGCGAAATTAACTGGAGTTACAAGACAAACCATTGGAGCAATAGAAAGTGGTAAGTTTAATCCTACAGCGAAACTAGCATTAGTATTTTGCATTATCCTTGAAAAAAAGTTTGAAGAGTTATTCTATTTTGACATTTAAAAGGTATATAGATATCTATATCAAAAGAAAAAAGCGAGTGTTGAACTCGCTTTTTATGTTGTCATTCTATATTGTGCAACTTTCATCAGTACAAGTTGCTCCTTCAGCTTCACCAAGTGATTCTAAGGGTTGTGATTCTTTCCATAAAGTGTTTAATGTATCAAGGAAATACTCTTCTTGTTGTGCACCTGAGATTCCGTATTTTCTGTTTAATACAAAGAACGGAACTCCTCTAACACCGACGCTGCGACCTTCTTCAATTTCAGCACGAACTTCAGATTCATACTTGCTTGATTCTAATACTGTTTTTGCCTCGTCTTTATCTAAATCAAGTTCAGATACTAACTCTAATAGTGTATCATGATCCGCTAAACTAAGACCATCTGTGAAATAGGCTTTCATGAAACGTGCGGTTACGATTTCTTTTTTATTATACTGCTGTGCCCATTTGGCGATTCTATGAGCGTCCAGGGTATTCGTCATTTGGATGATGTCATAGTTATAATCTAATCCAACTGTTTTTGCGTTATCGACAAACATTTTGAACTTCGCTTTTGCTTGTTCAACAGTTACTCGGTGTCCTTTGGCGAATGCCTCTATAGCTGAGCCTTCCATTACTTTCGGGGCAGCTGGATTTAGTAAATACGCTTTATATATTACTTCAACTTGGTCTTTGTGTTCGAATTTGCTTAATGCATTGTCAAATTTTGTTTTTCCAATGTAACAAAAGGGACATGCAAAGTCACTCCATACTTCAATTTTCATATGTATCACTCCTTATCATGTATATTATCGTATATTATGAGTGATTTGTCTAATAGTTTGCACACAAACTATATATAATTAATCCAAATAAAAAAGAAGGAGTGAGGCTCCTTCTATATTATAATACTTGTTTCTAAGAGATCTATGAGTAATTCTTTTCTAGTCTTCGTCTGTTTCGAAGTCTTCTTCATCAATTTCAACTTCAACTTCAACCTCAACTTCATCGTCATCATCATTGTTTTTAGCTTTTTCTTTTGCTTCTTTGATGATTACTTTGATCATTGCTTTGATTTTTGATTTACCAAGGAATGGTAAGAACATCATTTCGTTACAATCCTCTAGTTCACCGCTTTTACATAGATCATAAAGTTCGTTTACTTTGTCTCTACTAATGAACGGTAGTGCTGTCATTAGTTGTTTTACTTGTTTCTTCTCAATTAATATATCGACAACTTCATCAAGACCTTCGCTTGATAAGAATGGGAATAATACTACTAGTTTTACCCCTGTAACTTCGCCTGATAATATTTGTAATGCTAGTTCTTTGATTTCTTCATTTTCCATAAATGGTAATAATGAGATTAATTTCATCTCTATCCTCTCCTTATTTTCTGTTTTTTTGATAAGTACGCATATTCGATCCCCGTTAAAGTCTTAGACATAAAGTAGTCTGGTATAAATGGGTATCTCATTGTTTGTTCTTTACGTTGTTTCACTGTATCACTCCTTATATTTATTCTTTAAGTAGTATTGATACGGTCCATTCAATGTTTGGTTCTTGATTATTGCATGTTCTGATACGCTTAATTGAGTTTTAATTCTGTTTAGATCATAGTCAAATTTATTTGACGTGATAACACCGATTAAGTAGAAGCGTTCCTTTTTGCTTAATAAGTGCCATATTCTTTCGACAGTGACAGCTAAGGTTCCACTAATGATTGTATCGATTAGGACCCTTCGTTCTGTATTATCTAAAAGGTAAAAGATTTCTTCTATATCAGAGTTTGGATCTTCACTTTGTAAGAATGCTTGCATCACTTTTTCACGACTTGTTTGTTTTAACAAGGTTTCGTAGTCTGTGACTTCAACATTTTTTAGTAAGTAATCGATTGAAACATCTAATACTTGAGTTAAATCATATAATAGCTCAATAGATGGTATACTCTTACCATTTTCCCATTTAGAGACTGCTTGATGTGTTACGTATAACATATCTGCGAGCCCTGATTGAGTTATTTTTAATTCTTTTCTGCGGTTGGATATTTTGTGTCCGATTTTTTCTAAGTTGAGCATCTTTTACCTCCTTTACAACTTCATTCTATCTCAGCGTACTTATTAGAACAAGCAACCTGTAGTTGCATAATATTTTCTTTATATTAAAATTATGATTTTCTTTCTTATATGTTATAATAATAGGGATTTGGAGTGAACAATATGATAAAAAACTACAAGAGTTATTTATTCGTAATCTTATATTTAGTATTATTACGAATTATATTAAACATTACAATTGGATTAAGTGTATTTAACTTCGGTATCATTTTTGATATCGTTTTAATGATGTTTTGGGTTGGTATTATCGCCTTCTTCTTTAAGAAAGCATTGTACCAACAAATCTATTATATCCTAGTTATGTTGATTTCAACATTATTTACTATTATGGATAGTGTTTACTATGGTTATTTTAGCATTATAACCTCAAAAACTAGCCTTGCAGGACTTAAGTTCCTACAATCCGGACAAACACTAGAATATGATATCAAAATCCCTCTAGTCGCATATTTGGTTGCGCCGTTGTTTATTGGGTTTGTTTATTTAATTATATCAAATAAAGAACGAGATGTCTTTAGGATGAAAGACTTTAAGTATTTAAGTGTTGTCTTTGTGATTCAAACAGCGTTGTTCTTATTCTGGGGTAGTCATGAGTTTGATACACAACTTGAGTATTATAGAAGTGATGCCTATTTGTTTGAAACAATGCATGATCGAACGTTATTTAGTGAACGTTATGGATATTATAACTATCACTTGTTAGATCTTGTTCGTTTTAGAGTCAAAACCGATACGGATGAACTGGTTGAAGAAGTAACCAGTTACTTTGATAAGTTAGAAACACATACATCCAATGATATGTCTGATATATACAATGGATACAATGTGATTACTATAACCGCAGAAACACTTGATGTTAGGTTCGTTGATGAAGTATTAACACCTAATTTATATATGATGATGAATAATGGGTATACCTTTGATAATTACTTTACACCTGTCTTCCAACAAGGAGCGACGTGTAATAGTGAATATATGGGGTTATCAGGATTAAATGCTATATCGAGTAATGATTGGTCTAATAATATATGTGATTCCTATAGTGGGAATAGCTTCCCATATAGTTTACCTAGCCAGTTACAAGAGATTGGATATGACACTTATTATTTCCATAGTGGGTATGAGTGGTTCTATAATAGAGAAAACATGGTTCCACAGTATGGATTTGAAACTGTGAAGTTCCAGGAAGATATGTATGATTCAGGAAAATATATTAAAACAGAAGAAGAACGAATAAATCAAGCTCAAATCATATTTGAAGAGAAGTTCGATTCAAATATGTTGTATTTCTTTGATGAATATGTCGATTATTCTAATCCATTCCACGTTAATCTATTAACGTATTCTATGCATGGAGCGTATAATCAATCTGATTTCTACCCCCATGAAAATCAAGTCGAAGCAGCTTATCCTAATAACGAGTTTGATGAAGAGATTATAAGTTATATGGAGAAGTTAGTAGAATTTGATGATATGCTTGGCGATCTTCTAGATAAACTAGAAGCAGAGAATGTATTAGATAATACGTTAATTGCGATTTATCCAGATCATCACATCTATATGATGAAGTATAAAACATATACAGAGTATTTAGGAATAGACTTAGAAGAACATTCATATGAACTTCATCGACAAAATCTTGTCCTGTATGCGACGAATATGGAGCAAACATCATTCCCAATCGCTAGTAGTACAATCGATATTACGCCAACATTGTTGAATATGTTAGATAGTAATAGTGATTTTAGATATTTTATGGGTACTGATTTATTCAGTACCGATGTTAATTTTGTTATTTTCAGTGATTTAACAATCACTGATGGGAATTCATTCTTAACAATAAGAGAAAAAGAGTATGGAGACCCAATAAACAAGGAATTATTTGAAGATGCACTAAGTAATGAAATTGAGGCTTTAGATATTCAAAAAATGCTTTTAAACAGTGATTATTTCATTCATTTGGAAGAAGACTAGAAAAAAAGTGAAATAAAGCCCCAAACCCCTTTACAATTCCGAAGCGTTGTATTATAATAAAACACGCTTCAAGATGTTTCGGTAGCTCAGTAGGATAGAGCAATGGCCTTCTAAGCCATCGGTCGGGGGTTCGAATCCCTCCCGGAATGCCAATAAATAAGTAGCTAAGCCCATTAGGGCTTTTTTATTATATATAAATATCCGTGTAGGCCGTAGGTCGGCCAACCTACGGCCTCTTGATTACTCTGTTATATTCTTTTCTAAGTGTCTCAGAACCAACGTGTAAATACCTCTGAGTTGTCTTTAGATTTGAATGTCCTAACAACATTCTGAGAACTTCGATATTTCCATTACGTTCTGCAAACCTAGTTGCGAATGTATGTCTCCATTTATGAGGAGTGATCGATTGTTTAATTTTTAAAGTTTTAGCCAGTCTCTGACAAAGTTTTTGAACGTTGTCAACAGAGAGTGGTTTTTTTGATTGCAATTTTATAAAGATAGTTGTTTTGATCTGATATTTTAATATGAATTTACTAAGGAGTGATTGTGATCTATCGGTATAAAAAACGTACCGATGTACTTTGGTTTTAGTTTTGGTTACATGAACTGTTTGTGTATCGAAATCAATATTGCTTACTTTCAATGAAAGCAACTCACTAATTCTTAAACCAGTATCCAATAGTAAACTAAACATCAATAAGTTTCTTTCACTTTCAGGGTGGTTATCCATTGTCAGGTATCTGAATATTTTTTTGATTGTAGATCCTGGAACAACTGTTACCAGTTTTGATTCTTCAGGTAGCTTGTCAAATTTGATTTCTTTTTCGATTGCATGATTTACTATTCTCTTCAGTACTTTAATATACTTATTTACTGTTGTATTCTCTATTAGAGGGTTTTTGTTTCTCAAATAGATAATTAGTTCAAGTATCTTTGTTTGGTCTATCTCAGAGCAGTTTATCTTCTTGAAGAATGTAACCATGACACTAGTTTTTGATTTATTGAATCGATATGTCCCATTTGATTTAGTCACTTCATAATATCTCAGGTACTTCTCTGAAGCTTCACTAAACTTCATGAATAAGATTTCCTAATCTATGAGGTCCCATCCTGGTACTAGTTCCTTTGTATGAATCTCCTATTGTTTTTGAATACACTTCCTGCTCACATCTATGACAATGTGGAAGTAGTGAGTATATTGGATTGTGATTACAATCAATATAATATTCTGATTCTCTAGCTATGTAAATTGGAGTTGTATAACCTAAACATCGATAACAATATAGATCCTTTTCATTATGTTTCTTAAATAGATCCACAAGTAATTTATCCTCATGAGGAATCAAGTTAGCTTGATCCTCGAATAGTGCTTTGTTATTCTTATCAATTAAAACTGCGAAATCATCTTTATCTGAAATGTTTTGTTGAAATGCGATCAACATGAACAGCTCTTTTCTATGACTCCTGGTACTTACAATATCAAATAGCTTATTCATGATGTTGATCCACTAGTTCACGAACCAACTCATCATCATCAAACTCCTCATTTTCAGTTATGTAATAGATCATAATTGATTCTTGTACTTGATTCATTCTTCTAATTTGCTCTAAAGCTAGTTCCATTGTTGCAAAAGTTCCAACAAATCTATCGAAATCATTATCATTAGTGGTGCATAAATCATATGCTTTTTCTATTGTAGAATTTTCTTGTGGAGTTGCCAAGGATTCGATAAGTCCAACAAATAGCACAAATGCTTTTGCAAGTAGGTAACCCCAAATTACAACTAGAATGCAAAGTAATGCACTTACAACTAACTCAATAATTTCATTATTAGGCCATATCATATACTCTGACTCCACAAACAAACTTACTAGGTAAAACGATAATGTACAAAATATAACTATATAAAGTATTTCTAAAGCGATTCTTAATTTACTTCTCTTTTCCATATTTTTCCCCCTGGATTTTATTTGGCGATCGGACCCGAGACTTGAACTCGAGAAATTCATGTTCTTACACATGAATGTTTTACCAGTTAAACTATCGACCATCTAAAGCGATCAGCTGATCGCTTTTATTGTGCTTAAATAATGAATATTAGTGCAAAGATACCAATGACAATTACATAGAATACTAGAGTAAGGGGTCCGAATACTTCTTCGAGTCCCTTGTTTATGCTCTTGATTGAATACGATATTCCTTTTCCAGTATTTTTCAGAACAGAGTCTCCTGTATTTTTGGCTGTTTTAAAGAATCCAGTTGTTACTTTTACAGAGCCTTTGGTAAGAAATTCAATTAACTTTTTCGCTACCATGTATCCAACCACCACAGCTGAGAACGCTCCTATAACTGCAAGACCTACAGCTTTTACAACTGCCCAAAGCCAATCACCGAATCCGTCAAATGTTGGCCACTCCCAAACATCATCCAACCCAGCCAATAATGAATCTTGATATTCTGCACTACCATCGACTTCATGCGATGAATCTTCAGCAATGATAATACAACTCTCATCGCCTACTGGACATATTTCCGCAAAATACATTCCAAAGTTTAATTCAGGAATTGCCTCGTACTCGTTTTTTAACTCTTCTAGTTCTAAGGCTTTCCTGGTTGTATTAAACTCATTGTTAATTGATATCTGATGTGCTTCATATTCAAATTGTGACTGTATGTCTAATCCTAGTTGAACCATTTCAGCATCTGTTAATACAAAACCGATTTCAATAATAACGATAACGTCTATTGGTCTTGTTTCCCATAAAGGAATTTTCCAAGCATAGTCTGAGTTATATACAGCCTCATTCGGTGCGATATAACCTGCGATATCTTCGTTTCCTAAATCTTGCTCTACAAATATTTCATAAACTTCTGTTGAAACAAGCTCTCCGATATCCAAACCATTTGAGCAGGAATCCGCCCAAAATACTAAATAGTCTCCAAAATTTTTATTACATACAGCTTCTGTTGTATAAATGAAACTTAAATACTCGAGTCTCTCTAAGTCTCTTGAGAAATTCACATAAATTGTATTATATTTATATCCGCCAATTTCGTAATATTCAGATCTTTTATCTGTGATTTCTACAACACCGTACCATTTTTCAGTTACAGAATCATAACTTATACGTTTATAAGTTCCCTCGTCTGTGACGTATTCTCCATCATATACTTCTTCTCGACATTGCCAAATTAAACCTGTGCAGGTTTCCTCAATGATTTCTTCAGGAGTTGGTTCAGTGATTTCTTCAGGAGTTTCTTCTACAATAGGATCTTCAGCTTGAACATGTTGATTCCCAACACCTACGAATACAAACATCATGAGTATCAGAATTAATATCTTTTTCATATAATCAACCTTTCTTCATGCCCTTGTATGCTCCATATGATGCAGTTCCTAGAATAATCACAAATATTGATACGCCTATAATTATCTTCCAAGGAATCTCAACACCTGGAGTGATAACTTCAGGTAGTATATTCATTTCAGCTTCTACAACTTGAATGATAAGATCACGCTCATATTCATTCCCTGCTGAAGATGTCAAACTGAATGATTTTTGAAAGACACCTAGACTCTCATTTTGAGAACTATAATTGTCATATACTGCTGTAAATACATATGTAAAGTTCGGTAAATCCCCAATGTTTTTTAGGACATCCACGAAACCTGAATCTTGAATATCATCTGTGTTATCTATAACCCAGTAATAATTATCTACAATTAACCTCGGAACCATAGAGCTAACCACTTTAATAGTGAAAGTGTGGTAAGCATAGTTCCCTTGAATATCTGTTGCTTTGATTCTTACTTCATAAGTACCTGGTGTGTTTGCATGTCCTATGTACTCATTGTCTACAATCTCAATTCGATTAGAAACAATTCCATCGATGTTGTCACTAGCTGTGATGTATTCAAGGAAGAAGTCTGACTCAAGGATTACGTCAGCTCTTTTGATGATTTCATCTACTCCATTGATTATGGGTGCTTCAGCATCTACAACGTTCACAATGAACGTTTCTACTGTTTGATTACCCGAAGTATCACTTACTGAATAAATCAGCGTGTAGGTACCTAGAACGGCTGTATCAATTAATTCAAGTCCATTGATTGAGATACCAGGAGTTAGATCTCCCTCATATGAATCACTGGCTGAAATGTTTGGTAAGTTAGCTGACAGAATTGAGTTCTGTGGGATGTTAAGTGTAGACTCAACTTCAACCGTGAAAGTAGGGTTTGTAATATCAACGTTCTTGACTGTAATTGCGAATGATGTCTCGTTACCTCCTGAGTCTGTGACTCCAAATATAACAAGATGATCTCCTAGAACATCGATGTTTTCTGTATAATAATCTAACAATATGTAAATCTCTCCGCTTATGTCTCCGTCATGATCATCACTAACACTAATCAATACCATTAAATCCTCAACTGAAACTGGGGAATCTACATCATTGATATAAGTATCAGGATCCTCAACTGAGAATCCTACTTCTGATTGTTCATGAACTGTGACATTATAACTTGCTTGAAGTCCTTGAGGGATGAGAATCAAGGACATGCAAGTTAATATAAAGGAGAAAGATAAGAAAAGTTTTTTCATTTTAACAACTCATTTCGTTTTTTACTTTTAAGGTGTAAGATTAGCAAAGTAATCTTTTAACCCTTGAAGATCAAGAGAGTCTGCGTACTCTTTAGTTACGAATCTTCCTGAAGTACTGAAGACTGGTTTTTCATCATCTACTATATCAATAGTGAATGAATGTGTAGCTGTATTTCCTGATGAATCAGTAACAGTGAATGTTACATTGTAAATGCCTAACGTTGCTTCATTTCCAGTGTACTCATCTAAAGTGATCACAAAGTTTTCACTCATGACTCCCTCATAGATGTCACTAGCTGTCATATCTTTCATGACATAATCTAAACTCGGTTGCTGATTGGTTGTGAATTGAAATGAAGAAACAGCAGTGATAATTGGAGCAGTTGTATCTCTTACCACAATAGATCTAACAATAGTATCTGCAACATTTCCGTTTGCATCTGTAACATCATAATAAAGTTCATAAGTTCCAAGTATTGATATGTTGTAACTACCAGTAATTACTACTGGAAGAACTCCATTATAGTTATCCAATGATGTAGCTCCTAGCTCTGTGTAATTTCCACCGAACTCGACATAAGTCGTTAAGGATCCATTTACTGTCATGACTGGTGCGGTTGTATCTTGAACAGTTACATTCCAGGTAATCATTTGTGATATATTCCCTGATGAATCGGTAGCTTGACAACCCATAATATAGGTATCAAGTTGCGTTTCATCAAAGTCGCCTGTTCCATAAGCAGGAGCGATCACTCCATCATAGTTATCAGTAGCTGTACAAGTTTGTGGAATATAAGTGTCTCCATACTCTAGGTAAACTTCTGCAACTCCTATTAGATTTACAATAGGATCAACAATATCAACAACTCGAATAGTAGATGTAACTGTCGTACTATTTCCTGTTGAATCTGTGGATCTAAATACAATGTCATATTCTCCTAGGATACTTTCATTCCCAGTATAGGCATTTGAAACTGTTTCAATACCTGCTGTGATATCTCCATCAGTATTATCTGTTGCTGTTAATAGTGCTTTGATTGATTCGTAACTATCAGGGGTATCAACGTTTGATAACCACATAGCGACTACTCCATCAATAAACGGTGGAATTGTATCAACTACTGGAGCGATGTATTCCTCGTATGCTGTTACTGATTGTCCCTCTTCAAGTTGGAAAAAATCAAAGCCATATTGTGTCATATATAGGCTTATGTATTGATCATAAATAGTGATTGATATTGCTGTTTCATCTATTTCTGTTAAGAAACTAAATTCGTATCCATCTTCTCCATCAACATAATCTGCTGAATTTCCATAGATAACTATCGAAGGATTTTCAAGTAACTCTGGAACAGTTATTGTGTACCAGGTACTAGGTTTAACTTTGATATCATCATCACTACTAAGTGTAGTAGTATTGTATGAGAAGTTCTCTTCCTCAAGATAGTTTTTACCAGCTGGTAAATAGCTTGCATTTGGACTCGCATATACTTCAGCTGTATTAAGTCCAACAAGTAATACAGATAAGATCATTAATAGTGTTGTTAGTAATGCTCTTTTGCTAATTAAATAACGTTTTGATTTCATTGAATATTTCCTCCGATTTATTTATAAAGTTTGTGAAGTCTTGATTCTGAATTATGTCGAATTGTGTATCTAAGTATGCAACACCTAAGACAAGTATTGCTAAAATGATTAGGATAATAAGTATTTTGATCATGTTATATTCCTTTCTTTGAATCAGGATTCTCGAAATCTAAGTACACTTGATTCAGGGTTTTAATTACTTTGTCTCTATTGAATCTTTTATCATCTTTCCTAGACTGATTAACTTGTTCTTCAGTAATCAATCCTAGATCAACTGACACGTTCTCAAGTTCAGTATTTGATAGATTATATATCCAATGATTTGGTATATATTTAGTGTTTTTAAGAAGATTGATTCTTGCATGATATAACCTTTTGGTTTTATCTTCAGGTTTCTCATATTTGTTCAAATTGTTATATTCGATTGTAATGAACTTCACTAAATCGTCTTTTGATAATTCTAGATATTCATGTCCAAAATAGATTAAATCATCATTTGTAAGTACTCCCATATCTACAGCTGATAAGTAAAGCTCTATTTCTTCTAAGTGGTCTAGGTTTGGAGCTTCTACCTTTTTCCATCTTTTCTTACTATCTCTACGATTAGCTTCTTGCTCAAGTTTTTTGCTATTGATTCTCAAGCGTGATGATTTCATTAGTTCTTCAAACGTTGAGTAGTTGGTACTTGACATTGATTCATAATCAGGTGTCTGTGTCTTCCAGTTCTCAACATCATCAAAGCTCATAGAATGAATAATCTGTTTGGCTTCTCTCACTGTTCCCATGAAGTGTGTATTGTATAGTCCGAAACAATCTTTAATTCTATTAGTCTGTTTGAATCCGAACATATGATAGTCACTACCTGAAGTATCTTTTGTAACTCCAAATAAAGGCCATTTAACCTTTTTGCTAACATCATCTTCATTTAGATAAATACCTTTGAAGAATATAATATAACCCTTAGCCCAACGTTTAAGATTCTTCTGTTCTAAGCATGATATTTTCTTTTTGTTTTTAATGATCCATTTATTGTATAACTTCGTTTGCCATTTGAATTTAGGGAACAACAATCTAACTCGATAGAAGAAGATTCTTACTTTTTTTCTGAAGATTTTAAATGAGCGAACCGCTCTTGTGAACTCTCCAGTTGCTTTGAATTTCAACTTGAATACATGTATATAACCCTCAAACAATTCTCTAAGAGTTTTGATTGGTCTTTTGTGATCCTGTGTAATTGATCTATACCAAAGCATTTCCCTGAATAAATGTCCAAATACTGTGTGGAACTCTTTTATTCCTGAGATTTTGTTAATATCTTCAGCAACTGCTGTATCGTTATTAACATAATAGATACCTGTTTCAGTTTCAATTACCATTCCTCTAGTTGGTAAAGGCATTGGGTGGTCTTCTTTGATTCTAATATAGTTCTGTGAGAATTTTTTTGAAAACAACTTATTGATTCTCCCAGTTTTTTTATTGATTGAGTAATCTTCTATGGTTGGTTGATTTGTCATTAAGAAGTTTTGAACGTAGTTGTATTGAATATATATCATGACAAACTCGAACAATAGATCTAAATAACTTTTACCTCCAGGTACTATTCCATCTTCAAATGGAATGTCAGGAACATACTTTCCTGATTTGTGTTTCCAACTGAAGTAATGTTCTTTTGGATCTATTTTGTTTTTATACTGTTCATTGATGAACATATCCTCATTCAATAATGCGCTTTTGAATACTTCCTTAATTCTAAAGTCTGAAGATACAAAGAAATCTCTGTAGTGTTGATCAAAATAGTTTGTTACTCTCTTCATGTCATACATGTATAAAATATAAGATAACTGTTTCAGCCTTTTCTTTTCAGCTCTTAGTAATCGTTCTTTTAATAACCTAGCTTCTCCAATAGTTCCTGAGTCTTTACCTGATCGCTTTTTACCTGATACTTGACTATTGGGTGGAACAACTTCCTGAATCACTTTACCTGAAGCTATTCTATATAACTCATGAGTTAATCTTTCAAAGAACAGTTTATACAGTATGAACAATCCTAGTAATGAAATGGATCCAATTATACTAAATCTGATCATAACATCGATTACTTTATCAAAACTCCAGTGATCGAATGTAAACATGTATACCACAAATGCGATGAACAGTAATGTTGCAATACTGAGTATCTTAATGAATGGTCTTATAAATGTACTCATTAACTATAATAGCCTGGTCTGAAATTTACAGTTGTATCATGAGTACCATACTGTTTTGATTTTTGAATTAATTCCTCTGTCTTGTTTGTCTTGTAATACATATTTATTTCAATATATGGTTTTAGAGGATTGTCGTTATTCCACAAAGGCTTTACCCTGATATATTTGTGATCCTTAGATAACGATTGAACATATCGTCTAATAGTTCTATCTGAAACTCCATGGAGTACAGCTAGTTTTTTTGATGTACTTGTAATTGGATCTGATATATCAAAGTTTTCTAACATACTTAAGAAGAACTCTATTGTAGATTTCTTAATTCCTTTTGCTATTAAATGATTTGATATGAATTGTTGCTCTTGAGTTTTTACCATGAAGTAAACACCTCACTTTATATTAAGGATTCTTAGTACCTGGATGTATGATTGAGAGAAAGGGTGTAAAGCTAAAAAGGAGTTTACCAGGTACTAAGGATTTAAGGGTTCTTGTTAAATACTTGTTTTACATAATCTTGAAGCATGGAGATTGTAAATAGATCCATGAAGATATTTGTTATTACAATTACGATCAACGATGGAGTATCTATGTTGTGATCGTTTATTACCATGTACAGTGACATGATTAATAGAAGTACTGTAGCTAGGGTTATAAATATTACTGAATATAGATCAAGTTTGCTGTTCATTGTTTTGTCTCAAACTAATCACTTTATTCAGATCAACCATTTCCAACTCATCATTTGGATAAATTAAAAGAAGATCATCATTGTCAAAACTACAACCCTCATGATTGAGGTTATTGTCGTTTTGATAGATAGAATCTTCATTTGCTTTTATTCCCTTTGATTTATTCATATAGTTGGCCTCCCATTTATTAATTCAAGGATAACTTCCAATAGAGGCCCCCATTGAAAGTCATCTTGAATCCATAACGCTCCATAAAGGAACATTACAGATACATTATAGTGTTTATGCTCCGTTATGTCAACTAATAATCTCCGTATAGGAGCATTGCTTGTCAAATACGCTCCGCAAGTAGTACAATAGATATTAGGTGATTAGATGGAAAATTTACAAAAAATTAGAAAAGAAAAAGGTATTAAACAAACAGAAGTAGCAAAATATCTGAATATCTCAAGAGGTAGCTACTCAAGGTATGAAACAGGAATTAGGAAAGTTGATCCAGACACATTACTCAAATTATCTGAATTCTTTGATGTTTCAACAGACTACTTACTGGGAAATACAAATATAGCCATGACATTATCTGAAATTAGATTTGATAAAGAAGTTGATAATATGTCAGATGAGGAATTACTTAAGAGATATGATTTCAATTACGAGGGATTAAATATAACTGAAGAAGAGGCAAAAAAAATGCTCGAATTAATTCGAACATTAAAAAAATGATTATAGCTTCTTTTTTTTAGATAGGATCACGACAATGTATTTATGTAGATCCAGTTTCAACTTATCTCCCATAGATGTAATACCTCCAAGTAATTTGGGCCTCTTGGTACATTACCAGGTACTAAGTATTATACATTATATAATGGGAACATAAAAAAAATATGATGATTGTTAATGAAAGGGTTGAAGTATTATGAATAGTTTAATAAGAGAGGTTATGAAAGTACCAATTTATCAGGATTATAAATTTGAATTAAAAGAAGGATTTATCACTACGAATATTGAATTGTTTTTGACAATATTTAATATTTCTTCACAAAAAGATAGAATTCACTGTCCGTATTGTGATCATATTGAGACTTTTATGTATTATAGTAGTATGAGATCGGAGAATGTCAGTTACGGTCATGGTAAGGTTTATCGAATTAACAGTAACGACTATTTTGAATATGATGACACAAAAATCCATGTTAATAGGATTAGTAAGGGTAATCCACGAGTTGTTAATGTTCAAGGTTATTACTGCAGTATGGATATATCTCATAAAATTGATATGTATTTCGCACTTTCGAAATCAGATAAGGAAATAGTGATACGAAAAATAGGCCAAACTCCATCACCCTATGAATTAGGATTAAATACCACTTTAGAATATAAAAGAATTCTTGATAAGTTTGAGTCGTTTGGTGACTATCAGAAGTCATTCATACATAATGTTTACGGTGATAGAATTGCGGAACTATTATATCTAAGAAGAGTTTTTGAGAAAATAATTAATAAATTAATTGATGATAAAGATATTGTAAAAGAGTTGACAATTAAAAAGATAAAATATTTACGTGAAAATTCTAAACTTGATCCAGAGACTGAAGAATTATCTGGTATAGTTCATGGATTATTGTCTAAAGGCATACACGAATTAGATGATAGCCAATGTGGAGAGTTGTCAGCATCGCTCAGATATTTTATTGAACTACAATTAATCCACTTGCAACAGCAAGATGAGAAGAGTGCAAAACTGAAAAAACTTAAATCAACATTAAACAGCCTTCATGAGGATCATAATAAAAAATAGAAATTAAATCAATAACCATATGAATAATACAAATAAGGGAAGAAGGATTAAATATGAAGGATAATAAAATACAAATATTTTTATCATGGTCTATGGAATTAAGCAAAGATGTAGCAGAGTTATTTGCCGATTGGATACCGAATGTCATTCAAGTTGTAGATCCATACTATTCACCAGTAGATAATGATAAGGGAAAAAGATGGAATGATGAGATTGCTGCAAAATTAGAAAGTTCATTAATGGGTATTATTTTTGTGACTCAGGAGAACTACAACTCTATGTGGATGAATTTTGAAGCTGGAGCACTATCAAATACATTTGAAAATGCTAGTGTGTGTCCAGTTTTAATAGATAGTACTTATACGAAATCCAATTTAGTAAAATATAGTTCTCCATTAACAACTTTTATGTGTACCGAATTTAATAAGAAAGATATGGAGAAACTAGTAAAATCTATTTTCAATGTTATACCTGAACAAACCAGACCTAAATGGGATGTAGTAAGCAAAGCTTTTGAAACGTATTATGATGAACTTGAATCTGAAGTGCATCGTCTTATTGATGCTAATAAAAAAAGAAACAAGAAGCAAATTGTAGATAAAGAAATCAGTAATGAGGATATATTTTCAACTGTTAAGGATCTAGTTGTCCATGTAATGAATAATGGTAAGAATATTGACAATACAGAAAGTAAAATTTATGAGTTATCTGAGAAGTTTGACACAAAATATAGTCATGATTACGCATTAAATAGGCTTGGTCGAAATGATAATCTATCTAAATTTAGTCGAAATGCAAATTCTGATTTGAAAATTCCGTTGTCGGGTTATAAATTAATACAAGCTAATTCTATAAAATCCATACCTGGATTTCCTCTAACTACATATAGATGTAATATTTGTGGTGTAGTATTTAATTATCCTGTATCTGGTCTGTGTCCAACCTGTGGGGCATCTAGTTACGAGTCCACCAATTAGTGAGTTGAAGATTCTTGAGAGGACTTGGAAATATATGAATTTTTAAGAAGCTCATTTGCAGCTTCTTTTTTTTGCAATCCGCCGCCAACTATTAAAAATTCATTACATCATTTGATGTTTTATCCTTTCCCAAGCGATTTGTTGCTAGCAAAGAACTAGAGAGTTTCACGTCCTATGACAGTCTGACCGTTCCCACCCAGTTTTATAAATCCCTGAAACATCAGTCATGTAATGAACACTCGCAGAGTGTGGATGAACATAAACACAAAAGAAAGAAAAGAGCAACAGCTCGTCTGTGGCTCTTTTGTTTGTCCAAGGCTGAGGAATGATATCTCAAGCTTCTTCTCAAACAACAATACAGGATCATTATCAAGATATAAAACTATGTAACTGTAAGTTATATATAAAAAGACGATGATTAATCGCCTTTATTCTCAAGTTTCTTAACATGTGATAATACCACTATGTCAAATGATGCAATTTAAATTAATTTAAATACATTTGAAGTTTCCCAAGAAACATTATCTTTTGAAGAACTCACCAGTAATTTATACTAATATTCATGTTTTTAGCAAGAACACTAACAGCTGATAATGCAATGGATATAATAATTAATATATCTATTAATGTCTTGTTATCTGAAATGTATTTTTTTATACGGTTAACAAGCTTGTTAACCCCTTTTGCCCATTTAAATTTCATTGTAAACAAATCAACGATAATCAAGATGATTGACAAGAAGAAAAGTATAAGTAATAACACATTTGCAGTGATTTCAATAAACTTATTCATTATAGTCATTCCAGTCTCTTCCGATACCCATACCATTAACATCAATAGTAGACCTTATTGTATTAATAAGACTACCTTGATATTCCACTTCAACAACATATAAAAAATCATTTACATCTGTATCAAACATTTCATCCAACTTAAATTCTGCAAAAGCAATACCGTTTAAAATTGTCTCATACACTAAGTAATTATTATTATTTAATATAGCGTATATTTTCAATGTAATAACAGTATCATCACTCGTGAAATGCTCAACTGAGTCAACTGATATATTAAAACCAGTTAGAGTATACTCAAAACACTCATTAATTTCAAAATCATCATTCACGTCATTAATGTTAGATTTATAATCCTCAGGTACTGAATCAATAGTGTATTGCATTTCCATTACTTTACCATCAAATATTATATCTGAATCTTCTAAATTTGTAAAATTATCCTCTATATTCAAGTCACCTTTAGTATTATAGGTCGAATTCGAGTCACTTGAGCTATAATCACACCCACTCATAAGAGCAGATACTACTAATAACAATGTAAATATTATCCCTTTCATACACATCTCTCCTTTTTGGTTATATCACTTTTTGGAATTATTTCACTACATACATATTCCATCCAAAGGCATTAGCATACCAATTAGACATTCACATTACTTATATTCTGTATTATAATTATGAAATAAATCTGATTGATGTTGTTGCTCTTTGTTATATTGTTGCATATCATTATTCAATTTTGATGCAAAATACTGCGCATCTTCAGTACTTTCTGTCTCATATTTCTCAGTCGAATCATCTTTATATGTCACCTCAACAATGTCATCTTCAACAGTAACATTCCTGATATTCTTAAAATCCTTTTCCGCAATCACGTATCCACAACCATCTTTACCTGGATAGTTAAATTCACACATTTTATCACCTCCCAAATTATATTATATCATATATCATTCCATCATTTGATGTTTTATCCTTTCCCCAGGGATAAGTAAGTAGCAAAGAACAAGAGAGTTTCATGTCCTATGACAAGATGACCGTTCCCACCCAGTTTTATAAATCCCTGAAACAACAGTCATGTAATGAACACTCGAAGAGTGGGATGAACAAAACACAAAAGAAAGAAAAGAGCCACAGCTCGTTGAATTGGTATGATGTTAGTAAAGATAGCTTCTTTAGATTCTGTATTTTAAGATGATAAACACAAGCAACAAATTACTGTAAAGTTTCTAGTAGATAGTTATACGTTTTTGTTCAATTAAATTTCTTTTATTTACACTTATATCTCTGTATTCATTTGGTATATATATAAAAAACACGTGCTTAGAGACCGCAGGTGTTTTTTATATATGTAATTTTGTCTTATTCTGAACCTACTATCGATATTGTATTTCTAAAAAAGCAGTATAAGATATAAAGATGAAAATTATTGGAAATGTAAATAAAAGATTCAGGAAAAACCTCCCACTTACCCTAGGTGTTATATACCTAAAAAGCACAAATGTATAAAATATATGGAACATCATAGTTACTAGCAAAAATAATTCCATGGTAATAAACAGACTTATAATTTGAATAGTAAGAGACACAGACCAAAAATAGTAAAGCAAATCTACTCTTGCCTTTAGATTTTCAGACTGAGCTTCACCTATAATTATTTTTTTAACTCTTGGATAAAACATTGCGAAATTTGAACTTATAATTAAAATTAAAACTATTACTTGTATTAAATTCATTACTCTTCCTCCTTACTCTATTGTAATTTTAAAACCTACACCTATTGTTAAACCAAACTGAAATTTTCCATCTTCAAATTTTAGAGTAGCTCCAAGGCCAACATTTACCTCACCTACAAAGGTCTTATCAATACCAATGAAGTCTAAACTAGTTTCTCGTGTAGAACTCCACACAATCACACCAGCTTCTGCCCCGAAATAATTGCTTGTAAAGGCTGCTTTTCCTGTAAATTCGCCCATGTTTACTATGTATTCTGATCCATCAATAGTATGATGCTCCTCCGATACCAACCACCATATATCAAAAAGCTGAAAACCATCGTCAATAGCAGACGGTCCGTGTATTCTAAATTGATTATAAATAGCATATGTTGTCCCATTTTTGGAATGTTTAATACTACCATGACTAACAATAGGTTCAAATAAATATGGAGACTCTTCAGTTTGTGCGTTTTTCACGGAGGTATCTAAACGAGGGTTTATAATTAAATTATAACCTAAATCGTCTACATATATGATAGGGTTATTATTAACGTATGTATACATATTATGGCCTAATGTAGTATTGCTTGACTGTAACATACCATCTGCATTAATAAATCTACCAGTTTCAGGATTATAATATCTAGACTGAAGATAATAATATCCAGTTTCATTATCGTAACGATAGCTTCTGTATCGATATGGGTTTGCAAGTCCAACACCTGATAATGTAATAGAATCATCTAAATTACCATATGCATCGTATCTATATTCTACAACAATATTTCCAGTAGAATCAAGTAGATGAGTAACATCTCCAAGAATGTTAAGCACGTAATAATACTCTGTTCCATTGTAGTCCATACTTAGTAAAGTTCCATCTACATCGTATGTATAATAAATTTCATTTGTTCCATCTGTTTCAAATAGAACTTTCGTACCATCTAAATAGTAATTTGTAGTTACACCATTCACTGTTTTTGAATCTCTAATATCATTTTGATTATATGTGTAACTTGCTGAAGTATAGTAATAAGAGTAGGTGAGTAAACTTCTGCCTTCCCACGTAAATCTTTCATTGTAGTATGATGATCTAGAATCTGTAGTTAAAGTAATGTTTCCTGCACCATCATATGAATAATCAACTGTATAGTTTGCGGAAGAATTTGTAGGGTAGCTGATTCCAGATTGTGATACTTGATCTTTCCAAGTATTACTATAAGTATACCATTCAACTTTATTAGGTATGCTTAAGCTTCCAAAACTAAATCCATAGAAATATTGCGAAGTAATGTTTCCGTAATTATCGTAATTATAGATGTATGTATAACTATCAATTTGATTGTTTTCTCTTATCAATTGGCCTTTGTTATCATAGTAATATTGAATAACTTGTCCTGATTGATTTGTGATTTTAGTAATATAACCCTGATCATCATAGTCGAGTGTCTCTGAGTGAGTAACTCCATCAAACACTTGTGTAACATCTAGTATTCTGGTTGAGGAACTACCATGTGTTATATTTTCATATCCGTCTATGTATGAATATGTAATTGTGTTTAAAGTAGTTGTTGTATCTAAAGTGATAACAACACTAGATAATCTTCTTAAGTTATCCGATTCAAATACATAATCTTTAGTATATCCACCAACAGTGGTTTTATCATATTCACTATTTATTAAATCATGAACATAAGATATATCCCTTGAATACCCTTGAATATCATATGTGTAAACTTTAAGATTACCTGCAGTATCATACTCATAACTAACAACATCTCCATCCTGAGATGTAACTTTTTCGATACGGCCAACTAAATCATAATCATAATAAAACTCTTCACTGTCACGTAAGTCTTTTATTACTACTATATCACCAACTTGGTTGTACTCATATTTATACCTTCGCACATAAGAACAAGTTTCACAAGTTTTAAACCACACTCCCGTTACTTGATTCTCATCATTGTATGTAAATTTGATTCCATCGTAATTACCAAAAATTTCTTCGCTAATATGATTTGTATTGAAACTTGTATCTGTGATGTCATCACCATTGGTATCTACTGCGACTGTATCGTAAACATAGTCCCTAAGTAGGCTGCCTGAGAATCCAGCTCCGGAACCTGTTCCTACATCAACCTTTGTTAATCTATCAAGGGAATCGTAGAATAATCTGTATGTGAATCCATTCACTTGAATTTCCTCTAATAAATCATCAACATATACATAGTAATTATTTGATGAATCTTTAGAAACTTGAATCACTCTACCTTTATTATCATATTCATAAGTTGTTGTGATGCTCACCTCATTTTCAAATGATTCTAATAAGCCGTTTAAGAGGTTGGTCTCATAATCGATAGTTGCTCCAAACTCATTTTCTGTTTGGCTAATATATTGCATATCTGCAGTATAAGAAATGAAATTCATGTAATAGGAATCCTGATATACGTTTCCTACTTCACCATCATCGTTACCATCCTCCCCTATAGAAACTGATGTAACTTGGTTATTGTCATTTCTATCTACATCTACAGTCACATTATTGACTTTGACATTGCCAAATTGTGAATCATTATCAAAATCATAATCAATAACATTTCCATATGGATCAGTAATTGTATCTGGGATGTATAGCGTTCCTAATTGATAATCATAGGTTATTTCACCTTTGGAACCTGGAGTTACAACCTTTTTAATATTCCCTACATTATCATACTCGTATGTTGTTCCAAGTGATTGCTGATATAGTTGGAATCCATCCAAATAAACAGAACCTTCACCTTTAAAGACTGCACGCAATTTAATTGATGCCACACTAACGTCAACGTAAAACTCGTTTACTACGTATTGCCATTCCTCTACATATGAGTTAAATGGGAAATAACCACCACCAACCACGACTTGACCTAGTGAATCGTATAGTATTACTTCTAGTCCATAAGCTCTATCATTATAGTTTACTCCATTATATTTACTTGGAGTAACATCACCTTTCACCCATAAACCAACAATATAATTTGAATCAACCGTAATATCGCTGCTTGTGATTGTCTCTTCAATATACTTTATAGTAGTTGGATCACCGGAGATATAGATTTTTGAATCACCTAAAATATCATCCAGAGTTCCATCAAAGTCTGGTATTTCCCATATGGAAGAGGAAGCGCCTGATAATGTCCAACCCACTGTACCAAATTCAAAAGATTGATTATATAATAAATTCTCTCTTGAATCTCTAAATCCATCAAGGATCTGAATATTATCAAACCATGCATCTCCACCATCTTCACTGTACAAGTTAATTAGTACTGATGAATTATCACTTAAAACCTCAAAATTAATTTCAACATATGTCCAATCTGTTGATGAGGTGTTGGTTGAGTTTTTACTATTTCCGGTTATATTACCGGATACGTTTAGATGTGCAGACCCTAACGCATCTGTTTTAATGTATCCAGAAACTGTATAAAATCCGGCATCCAATTCAACAGTTTGATAATAATGAGCTTTCTGATCTGCATTTAGAAATATAAACGCAGACTCATCTCCAAAAATACTTTGTGATGATGTGAATCCAGAAGCCTGTATATTGGTTGCACCTGCGTATGCATCAACGGTTACATACCATCTATCAGTATTTAATTCAAAACTATGGTTTTGAATTGGATTAATTTGTGTTTTTTGTGGTTGTGAGGATTTCACCAATCTATGATTTAATGAGTAATTTGGAGAAGCTATTGAAACTGAAAAAGGATTTAGGTATTCATAGAATGTTGCATTTCCTTTGTCATCTAGAATATTAACCGTATGTCCATATCCATCAAAAGTATATTTCACTTGATTTCCCAAATGATCTTCAAATTGTGTATAGTTTTTTTGGTATGTCGGATCAATAAATCCTAAGAGAGTATCGTCTTTGTAGAAGAAATACTTCTCGACTTTATCGTTGTAAGTACCATGGAGAAAAGTTACTTTTCCTCCAGCTGATGATTCAGCATAGTGTAGTCTACCTCCACTGAAATAATCATAATAAGCAACATCTGGACTACCTGGTTGAAATACATCGTCGTCACCCTTATAATCTTTAAAATAAGCAACACTATACAATGTATATCCACCAGCAGTTGAATCGAAAATTACTGCATAGTCAATTTTTTCAACTTGATTATAACTTGTACAAATATCATTTATATCCCATGTTTGACATAGGTATGAATTTACATAATCTAGGTATGTTCCTGAGTATTCGAAATCTAGTTTATTTCCATAATGATCTACTACGGAAGTAATTTGGGAACCTGAATAAATAATATCTACATAGTAATCAGTCTTTAAATCTGTGATTTCTTCTAATTTTCCATTTGAGAATTGATATGTATACATAATTTGATCAGGAGTATAAACAATAATGTATGGATCTTGTTCGTGATATTGCATTACCCTATTTGATCCATCATCAGCTAAATAACAACCTGTTTGAATTTGAAGGTCATCTACATCTGATACATCTGAACACACTGTAGGATAAAAATCAATCTCAGCTCCTGATGGTTCTATGATATACTTTCTGTTACTATCATAATGAGCTGTGCTATCAAAATTGGTTCTCCATCCCATTCCATAGTAAGTATTGACATTCTTTAAGTTTTCCGAGTAAAACATAGACAAGTTCAAGTTCATACCAGAATGACGTCCCATGTAATCATTTCTGACAAAATTCAATTCACCTGTATAGTCATTTATGAAAGCCGTTCCTGCATCTCCAACAGGTGCATCGTGATAGGTCCAATAATTATAAAGACCTGTAGTAGATTGATAACCAATTGTTATTTTTGGTCCAACAGTACCTTGAAGTTCAGAGCTAAACCAAATATAATCAGTTGGGATATTATTATCGTTACTAATTTCCAATATACCTAAATTGACATCATTTTCGTACCAGTCTTTAGCAACTTTTGTAAAGTCCCAATAGTAATAATCTAGACTGTACACAAATCCTACTTCACCTGTATTGTAGACAATCTCATAATCAATAATACTCGATGATACATCATCAAATTCATTATTTTCAATGTCGTCCCAAGTAATTGATGGATTAACCGAACGTAAATTGACTTGGCAATCGTTATCATCACAGTAATTCATTATATTAGATCCAGACACTGTAGTCCTTAATCTAAGTTGTGCATAATTGACAATTACATTATCTGGGATGTTTACAGTCGGTATTTCTATATAGCTCTTATAAATATGAGTACCATTGTTACCGGTTTTAAGGTCGCTGTCATCAGCATATCCATTTGTATATACATATTTATCTCTTATACCATTAGTTGCCCATGAATAATCAAGTATAATACTTGGATCAACAATGACTGGATATTCGGCTTCTTGTAACCATTCATCATTAGGAGTCATGGTAATTATGTATGTCTTATTCCCGGTGGATACAACATCAAAATCGATGTCTTCACTGTAATTCATTTCATCATCTAGCATATATAAATCCTGGAAAGTAAATACTACTTCATCAAGTTCATTAACAAAGAATACATTACCTTCAAGATCTTGAATTATTTCCAGGTCTTTTAGTTTATACTCGAAACTTAACGAGAAGTCTTGAGTATAATCATTTAGGATAATATTTTCTTTAACTCCACTTCCAGTAAGGATATATTCAAGGTCTACATTATTTTGTATGTTTGAATATAATAATGCCTGATTAATGTTTGGTAATTCTTTTATATTGTTTGGAGTAATACTTGAATCTTCGTAGAATACATTTGATTCATCAATATTAAGTACTCTCCAATCAATATTATAACCATACATTGATAATTTGATTTGCTTGTTGTCATCTAGTTTCTTAGGGAATTTTACTTTAAACTTATTTTCCTTGTTTGTTAGTTCATTTCCTAAATCTAATAGACTATTATCTATTTGTGTATATTCGCCATCTTCTAGATAATGAATAAAATCGTCGTACATAGCTACTTCATATGTACCATCTATCTTTCTAAATGTTTTTGTTGTTTCGGTACGTTCACTGATGACTTCACTATTAAAAGCTACATTACTTGGATCAAAATCAGGATCCGTTGTTGTAGGATAATCAGTAAGACTGTTTGTAGTCTCTGGTATAACGTACGTATAATCACTCTCATCCTCGTTCACATGAGCTTCTATTAGGTTCCATGGCACAAAACTCCATAGCATCCCTAAAATCCCTAGTACTGTAAAAAACACTCTGAACTTGCTAAATGCATTTATTAATGCTTTTGTTTCCTTTGTAGATAAATTTTTAGTTAAAAACCGTTTCATAAAAATTACACCCTCTCTTTTTTTGCATAGAAAAAGACATGTCTTTTCTGCAACTTACTGTTCCTCTATTAAACTATAACATTCTGAATTGAAAAAAAAAAGGACAAATCCGTCTCTTTTTGCATTTATTTACTTTCTTTTACGCTGCGCCGATCTATTCAAAACTCATTCCATCATTTGATGTTTTATCCTTTCCCCAGTGATTAGTTGGTAGTGAAGAACAAGAGAGTTTTATGTCCTATGACAAGATGACCGTTCCCACCCAGTTTTATAAATCCCTGAAACATCAGTCATGTAATGAACACTCGTAGAGTGTGGATGAACTTAGCTAGTTGAATTGAAGATTGATACATCATTGAGAATTTGCATATGGTATAATGACAATAGGAGGGGGGAAAAAATGACAACTATCAATTGGTTACAAGCATTTACAAATATAGTTTTTCTATTAATAGGATCAGGAATATCAATCTTGGGATCATACTTAATATTAAGTAAAAAGATACTTCATGAGAATGAGCAAAGCTTCAGGAACGAATTAATAAACTTGTACAAAGATTTGTCAGCATCAGAAAAAGAGTATATCTTCTTCCAAATAGCGGACGAGGAAGTTGTTTTTATTGATAACAAAGATAGACTTTTTGAAGGCTCACTGAAAGTATATGAGTTAATTTCTGTATATTCTATTTATTTTGAGGACTACTTAGGAGTTGAAATGATTATCGATGAGGCAAAGAAAAATCATTATGACACTATGTTTAATCGTGATCATGAAAAAACATTTAAGTATTTAACTGAGAACCACCTAAGCGAATTTGCATTTCAGTTATCTGATGCTATTAAACATATGCAAGACAAAATAAGAAAAAAGCTTAATTAGGCAGTAATCATCTCTATCAATTTTAATTAATTAGCTATGAATTCTTTATAAGGGGGAGTTTTATGAAAAGAGAAGTATATGATGGTTATACAGAATATTACTGGGCTGGTAACGAAGTTAAGGAATACTTTAAGAAAGCATATGGATGCTTTGGTAGACATCACGGACAAATCTCAAGTACTAGAATGAAGTTTGACAAATACTATAGTAGAATTAAAGAGGACAAGACATACAGAATCTTTTTAAGCGATATATTTTGCCTTGTTTTAAACTCAGAAACGGATTCAAAATTATATTTCTTCGGGTATACTTTTGAAAAGCCTGATTGGGCCGTTGAGTAATTTTTTGATTATATACTATATTTTAGGAATTAAAGGATACCAAAAAACATATATGAAAGAAGCTAGAAGTAGTTTCTTTTTGTGTGTACTGTTCCGATTTATCAAAACTAATTACAGCTCCTGGTGTTTTATCTTTCTCTCAGTGTCATGTTTGCAATCACTCACGTCAAACTGTATTTTCAATATTTAGTGCATTTAGAATCATTAGAAGTAACTTATTTACTGGATTCATTTTATATGATAAAATATTGAAAAGGAGATGATGTTAATGAGTGAGCAGATTAGGGAATACCTAAATAATCCTCTAAATACTTTGGTAATAGGATTATTTTTAGCGTTAATCTTGACTGCAGCATTTGAAATGTTGAAAAATTGGTTATATTATAGACAGTGTTTGAGGATAGAAAAAAGAGAGAATGAAATTAAATTGATTGGTGATATATCTGATGCAGTTAGAGGTTATAACGTGAAGTATAGATATTTCACTCAAGATCAATTGGAGGATCAATTTGAAAAATTATCCCAGTTCATATCTGAATCTCGAACAATTTATCATCGATACTATATTTATTTTTCGTTCAATCAAAAATACTATAATTACAACGTTGTAATACGGATATTAAACTCGAGAATCAGAGAGAATCTATTAAAAAAAGACTCGAAACTCTATAAAAGGATCAATGATGATATAGAACATTGTAGTTTCATTGTTGAAAATTTTTTATTGTTAAATATACAAGCAGATCTAATAAAGAATGTAAACAGTAAAAACAAAAGGATATTTGATAGTAGACTAGATGAGTTTGCAAAGTTTGAGAGTTCGGTAATGATTCAAGGTATTTGCGATGAGTTGCTAATTAAAGATAATGATTAATTGGATTTTTGGTCTCCAACATCTTTACTCAGCATAAAAATACATTAGTAAGAAGCTAAAAAGCAGCTTCTTTTTTTTTACAATCCACCGTCGACTATCCCCTCCAGTTACATTTGGATGTAAATACACTTATGATGTAAGTATATCTTCTCCCCAGTGATAAGTTGGTAGTAATAAACAAGAGAGTTATATTTCCTATGACAAGATGACCGTTTCCACGCAGTTTTTAAATCCCTGAAACTACAGTAAAGTAATGAACACTCAAAGACGGCGATAACATCTTTGCTGAGATACGATTGATGCAATTGAATGATAGATATAAAAGTGGAGAGATTATATGAAATGCATCCTTGTTTTATGATATAATGTGATTGGTAAGCAGGTTTCTTCCAGGGCTAGGGACCCGAGTGTTTCTACGAAATGCATCGAGGAGATTGCGGGTGAAAACTTCCATGAGAAGCATACTGAGAAAAATAATGTTAACGGTATTGCACATCAGACCTGAATGGTATCAACTGATAATTGAAGTAATAGGAATTATCATATAACCATACTTACCTCACACAAATACTAGTTAGATACATTGACGAGTGTATCATGTGTGATTGATTAAGACCTTCTAGAAAAGGGTCTTTTTCTTTTCCCCAGTGATTAGTTGGTAGTAATATGCAAGAGAGGTAATAGACTAGGTCATGATGTTCTTCCAACCTATCTAACTTATCTTTAGAGTAGCAAACGTGAAATCAAAACTCATTGAGTAAACAGGACCATTTTGGTCCTATTTGTTTCTTTGATTTGTGATACTATTGACATTTAACATAAGTCTAGGATTTTAGAAATATTTGATAGATGACTTCAAGCTTAATAAAGGAAGGAAATGAAAGAAAGATGAGAATAAAAAGATTTATTGGCAAAAAGATTTATGGATTTTTAGATTTAGATGTATCATTTAATGATGATTTATCATTTCTTCATGGGAAGAATGGTACTGGGAAGACAACAGTATTAAAACTCATATATTACTTAACAAACCCTTCATTATTGGATTTATACATTATACGTTTTTTAGAGGTGAAATTAATATTAGAGATTGAGGATAGGCTATATGAAATTGCTGCAAAAAAAATTGAGGAATATAAAATGGTCCTTCAAGTTGTTGAAATAACTCATGGGAGAGTTAATAGAAGAGAGCTAATAATTGACCCTCCATCTTATAAATCTAATCGTGCAATTTATAGAGATACTGAGGAAATGGAAGAGTATATAAACTCTGTAATGAACAGAGAGGAGAGAAATGATACACTATTGTTCTTAAACAATATTCAAAGCATTCTATTTTTAGGTTTAGATAGGATGCAAAAACTTTCAAAATCAGTTAATAGAAGAAGAAGATTGAAAAACTCATTAATTGATACTGATGAGTCCATGAGAGAGTCTCTAGAAAATATTTATATGCAATATAAAACTTCAAAGAAGGAAGAGGAGAAAATTCTCGAGGAGTTTAGAAAAGAAATTATTTTCCATTCATTTGAAACTTTAACTGATAGTACTAGTGAAGTTGAAGTCTCACTTGATCAGTTGAAAGAAGCTCTTAAGGACAGGGATAACATTCGTGACACATTTGGTATGCTTAGTGATCCTAGACTCACAGAATCACTAGATCACTTTTTTGATGCTGTTCAAAGTTATGTTGATATATCCATCAATAGCGAGGATGATCTAAATTTTTATAGAGTAATTTATTTTACTGAAATGAACAAATTAGTTGATCTGCACAGGATTGTTACAAGTTATCAAAAGGATATAGAGCAACCACTTAGAAAATTCTCTCATTTTGAAATGTTGATGAATCAGTTCTTTGCGGATTCAGGTAAAGAATTAAAAATAGACTTTGGTGAAGTTAGGCTCTTTAATAACGGTTCCGTCTCATCTTCTACCAAATCATTATCATCTGGAGAGAGACAGCTGTTCTTGATTTTTTCAAAGGTGTTCTTTGCAAGCAGCTCAGAAGTATTGATTATTGATGAGCCGGAGTTATCCCTTCATCCTACTTGGCAAAAAATGTTTGTAAAGAAACTGAGAAACACTTGCAATAATATGCAGTTAATTATGGCGACACATTCACCCGAGATTGTTGCACGTAATATTGAAAAAATTATAGGTATTTAGGATGTTAGTGCGAAAAGCTCCAGAAGATATTATAGCATCCGGATTCTATCATTTTGGGTGTGGTAGAATTATTTTTATGCAAGATACAGGTCAGGAGTTGGAGGATATTCATTCTAGAATAATAAAAAGAATTGGCAATGTTAATCTTTCAATAGTATACCATGCTGGCAGGTCGAAAATATTAGAAATCGCCGAGTATTACAATAGTAATAAAAACAAGTACGAGAACGAGTTGAAAATTAAATGCTACTTCATTGTCGGAGCCTCAACTCAGAGAAATGAGTTTATACCTCAAAATGATAACTTGTTTATCCTAGGTAAAGTTCAATTAGATAATTACTTATATGATGAGAAGTTATTTTACACTTTTGTTCAAAAAGAAAAACCAAAAAGTTTCCCCTCATTACCTCAATTCAAAAGCGATTTTGAAATTTTGAAGTCTGGGAATACAGATAAATTATTAAAGTTACTTATAACACTATCATTGTGTGATTTAAAAGAAGTATTAGTGGATAAGGAAAAATTTGATTGTAGTAGAATAATCTCTTCAAATTCAACTCGAGTCAGTAAAGTTAAAATTAATGATATAACACAATTTGTTCATAGGAAGATTAGATTAGAAAAAGGTATTAAGATAAAAGAGTTAATATCAAAGATAGCTGACGATCATGGTATTGTTATCCTTGAAATGGAAGCAGATCAAGATCACATACATATGTTAATAGACTGTAAACCTCAACATTATCTTCCAAGTATCATAAAAGCATTTAAAGGTACGAGTGCTAGATTTTTATTTCTACAGTACCCAGAACTTCGAAATGAGCTATGGGGAGGTCACCTTTGGAATCCGACCTATTTTGTATCAACAGTAAGTGAACATACAGAAAGTCAAATAAAAGCATATATAAAAAATCAGAAGATCAAATAAGGGGTTTTATGAGAGGTTATAGATATAGGATTTATCCAAAGCGAAATCAAATGGAAGTACTTGAGATTATGTTTTCTGCAAAGCGATTTGTTTGGAATTACTTCTTGTCATTGAACATGAAACGATTTGAAGCTAAAGAAGGTATTCTCAGTTATAATGAGATGTCACGCTTGTTAACAGAATTAAAACAAAAATATAATTTGGCAGATGAAGAAATTGCCTATATTGGCGATGATATGCCGGACTACGAATGTATCAACTATGTTGGCTTAGGCATTGCCGTTAAAGATGCTCATCCTAGTATTTTATCTGTCTCTTATACACATCT
>SDWO01000105.1 GCA_004195325.1 Candidatus Izemoplasma acidinucleici
AGATGTGTATAAGAGACAGGTTATCGGCTTTTTTTAATGCAGATTATTTAATCATATTGATTGTTGACCATAATCACAACTGGAATATCGGTAACAAGATTTGAATACAAGAGTAAGAGTACTCCATTTGGATTACCTTTAATTCACATTAATTCAGGTGGGAGGTATTCTACTAAGTGTTCCAAAGGTATTATAGCTGCTGTAGATATAGCAGTTGGAGGATTATCAATTGGGCTATCAAAGGCAATTGGTGGATTAGTGTATTTAGTGAAATAGGTAAAAATTTAATGATAAACAAAGATAAATAGCAAACCAATAAAACTATTAGTTTTATTGGTTTTGTTATGTAAAACATTATAGTTTGGATTTTATACTATAAACTATTGAAAATGCTTACTGTAATGTGTATAATACATAAGACGAAAAAACTAGGAGATGACTTATGAAATATAAAATCACAAACAAATGGATAGTTGTAGCTGGAGCTTTAACTTCACAAATGGCTATCGGAGCTTTATACGCATGGAGTTTATTCAACGAACCAATCGCAAAAGCATATGGTTGGAGTGAACCTGCCGTTGTTACCACATACGCAATTTCTCTTGTATCATTTGCATTAACAATGCTTTTTGCAGGACGTTTACATCTTAAAAAAGGACCTAGATTCACTTCTTTAATTGGTGGTATATTATACAGTAGTGGGATTATCCTTTCATCATTCATTACATCACCGGCAATGTTATACCTTACATACGGTGTAATGGCAGGAGCAGGTGTTGGGTTTATCTATGTATGCCAATTGTCTACATTAGTAAAATGGTTCCCAAGTAAAAAAGGAGCGATTACTGGTATAGCAACAGCGTTCTTTGCTATTGGAGCAATCATCTTCAAATCTGTTATTACATCTTTACTTAATATTACTGACGATACAATATATACAGAAGCAGTAGTATCTAGTACATTTTTAACATTAGGTATTATTTATGCGATAATGACTATTGGTGGAGCTTTATTACTTGATGTTCCTGATGAAGATAAAGTTGAAAAACATGTTGATCCAAATGAAGGTAGAAGCTTTGAAACAATGGAATTATTACGTACTCCTAATTTCTACAAATTAGTGTTTAGTGATTTGTTAGCATTAATGCCAGGGTTATTAATTATTGGATTAGCAAAAACTATTGGATCTAAGTATATTGGATTAACAGATAGTACTTTTATTACTGCAGCAGCATTGGTTGCTTACTTAGCATTCTTTAACGCTGGTGGTAGATTAGCATCTGGACGTTTAGCAGATAAATTTGGACCATTAAAAGTATATAGAATGATGTATTTAATTACAATTATTTCATTAGCATTCTTAAGTTTTATACAAGTACCAGCAGTTGCGATAGTCGCAATTTTAATTATTGGAGTTTGTTATGGTTCATTCCTATCTTTAGTTCCAACGATTACTGGGAAGTTATTCGGACCTAAAAACTTTAGTGCAAACTACAGTTTTGTATTCCAAGCTTATGGAGCAGCAGCTTTATTAGGTATATTCATTAAGAACAATGTTGAATATGATGTTGCATTCATTATTGCGATGATTACAGCAATTGCAGGGTTATTAGTTGCAATGACGATTAAAGATAAATTTATTCCAAAAGAAAAATAACCATAATCCTTAACAACAAACACAATTGAAAACAAAACTCTTTAGCTATGAACGCTAAAGAGTTTTTTATTTGGAATAAGTTTTCGATTATATATGTTAAAATATAAGAGGAATGGAGTGATTTTATGAAGTTAGATGTAAGACGATTAAATAGAATACTTAGCAATATATTTAATGATATTAAGAATCTATCTGATGAAGATAGAGATTTACCTATTAAGTGGAGTGTGATGCATATGTATACTACATCACAACTTGGAGTTCTAACCGGACTCAAAAAAGGACTAGATCCTGAATTAATGGGAATAATCGCAGCCCTTCATGATATCGGAGCAATCAAAACAAAGAAAAGAGAAAACCATGCTAGAAACGCTAGTATTTATGTTCATGAATTAATTGATTTGTATAATGGTAAATGGAGAGGTAACCTTTCTCTAATTACTGATGAGGAACGTATTATTATTCACGAAGCAGTCGTGAGTCATAGCGATAAAGACATATTATCTACCGACTTATATATTGAAGCAATGAAAGATGTTGATTCATTAGATAGATATCTACATGGAATAAATACAAAGGGTGGACACATTAATCATTTAGAAAACATGTTGGATTTATTTGATATTTCAATAGCAAAATCTTAAACGGAGGACGATTATGAAACTAATATCATGGAATGTGAATGGATACAGAGCTTGTATCAAAAAAGGCTTTGTAGACTTCTTTAAAGAAATAGATGCTGATATCTTTGCGATTCAAGAAACAAAGATGCAGGAATATCAGAATGAAGTAAAATATGATGGGTATTATGAGTATTGGAATGACGCAGACAAAAAGGGATATTCAGGAACATTGGTATATACAAAAGTAAAACCAATAAATGTAATGTACGGTCTTCCTAATGATTTATATAATGATGAAGGTAGAATGATTACATTAGAGTTTGAAGACTTCTACTTTATAACTACTTATGTGCCAAACTCAAAAAGAGAGCTACTACGTCTTGATTATCGAATGGAATATGAAGATAATGTTAGAACGTATTATAATGATCTACAGAAGAAGAAACCAGTAATATTATGTGGTGATTTAAATGTAGCTCATGAACCTATTGATCTTAAGAACCCAAAATCGAATCAAAAGAATGCTGGATACACAGTTGAAGAACGTTCAAAGCTTACAGAATTGCTATCTATTGGCCTTTTAGATACTTTTCGAGTTCTTCATCCAACAAAAATAGAATATTCTTGGTGGAGTTATATGAGGCAAGCAAGAGATAGGAACATTGGATGGAGATTAGATTACTTTTTAACATCTGATTCATTAAGAGATAAGATAGTAAAAGCAGAAATTCTAACTGAAATTATAGGTAGTGATCACTGCCCTGTAGTATTAGAGTTGAAAGTCTAAAGGAAAAGAATCTTTCAAAATGAAAGATTCTTTTTGTATTAGCTTATAATTCATAATAAGATTTTGCGAATAGTAATCTCAACCAATTCCATTACATGAAGGGAATGGTGGAAAAATGAACGAGATATACCATTTATAACAATTATAATTATGCTACTGATAGATAGTTAAATTCGATGAGCCAATCTAACACTTTACTCATCATATTAATGTCACCTTGACTTATCATGTAATTCGTGTTTAATGGCTTCATATTTACGTTCCAATACCACATTAAAAGAGTGTTAGTTTGTATATCAAAGGAATTGTCAGTAAGTAGAGTACAGCACACAGTTAAGATATAAACTATTATTTGTAAAATTTTACTCAATGTGAAATGTCACAGGTATTGACATTTTTATTGAAATCGTTTACACTGTTCATAATGAAAACAAAAGGAGAGATTTATATGAAACTTAAACATCATTTATGGATTGCACTAGGAATTATTGTTATCGCATTGTTTTTAACTTCGGTAGTATCAAAAACGGACGCATCACTTGAATATGGTGGAGCAGCACCAATAGTAGTTGATTCAGAGTCAGAAACAACAGTTTGGGATTTAATGTGGGAAAATTTATTTACTGATATCCCAACAGAGGATTCAATTGAAGATTTAGTACCATTTGCACCATTTGGTATTAATGCAGACAAAGCAGCTGATTTAGTTGATGAACATGGTACAGGAAAATCGTTTTTATCAGGACTTTTAGGATTATTACCAATAATAGGAATAATCGCTGGTGTTGCTATAACAACATTAGTTAAAAATGCAAAATCATGGATGTTGTATCTTCCATTTGGTTTTATATTTGTTAGTGTTTGGACAATTTGGTTCGCTACACCTTCAAAATTAAACGGTGTCGAAGGTTTGTATAATGCAGCTACCGCAGCAGTTGGTGGTACATTAGGAACTCTAATGGCTGATGGAACTGTATTCACAATGGGATTAGGATTCTTCGTATTACTTGTTGGATCTTTATACGGTATTGTTGCAGTTGTATTAAATCAATTAGGAAAAATAGAAGCATAATATTTAACTAATAATTAAAACCACCATCCATGATGGTGGTTTTTTATTTATTATATAAGATTAAAACGGGTCATTGTATCATAAAATGTCACAACTATTGACATTTTATTGGTAAAGACTATAATAAGGTAAATTCAGTAGGAGGTACATGTATGAGTTTATTGAACGATATTTACAATGAAAGTCCCACCAAAGCAAAAAGCAGACTTAAGATAATAGAGAATGCTTTTAGTTTGTTTGCTGAAGAAGGATTTGAATTAATTGGGTTAGCTGGTATCGCAGATAAAAGTGGAATTACAATCAGAAATTTGTATCGTTACTACTCTAATAAGGAATCATTAATTACGGATGTCGCTTATCATTATGTCTCAATGTTTAATAGTGATAATAAAATAGTACTTGATAATACACTTAATGGGTATGAACAGATGAGAGATTTATTAGAAAATCAAATTGAGTATAAGATGCTTACAAAAGAAAATCACGAAGTCCTTAACTTTATTGCTTTCTTTGATATTTATATGACAAAGCAAAACATAGAACATGATGCAATCAAGAACTACAATGATGTTTATGCTCCTATTTTAAAAGAGAATTTACTTGAGAGTACCAGAAGCGCTTTAACTAAAGGTGTAGGAGATAATACTATTAATATAAAAATAGATGAAGTAGATTACTATGTAGCTTATATATATAATTCTTTAATGAGTCTTGTTTCAAGAGATGCATTAAAAAGGTATGAAAAAGATATACAGAATTATGATTTCATTCATAAACATATTGATGTATTACTACAGCATCTTAAAAAGTAAATCTAAAAAGCAAATCACTACCAAACTGTCTAGTTATGTAGTGATTTTTATTTACGATTTATTTCGATTTTATAATAACAACCAAATGAGTTATAATACTAAATAGGACGAAAGGAGTTTATATTATGGAAAAGAAATGTATTATAAAAGAAGTTGAGTCTTTGTTCAAGGTAGTTCATTTAAAGAGATTTAGAGAAACTGAAGGTGTGAAATTTGATATTTTCCCAAATGACTTTCTAGAACCAGTTTCTGGGGTAGATAGAGTTATTCATACTTCGAATGCTGTTTCTCCTGGTAAAATTGGTGATACTGACAGACCGTGGTATATGCACACTTGTCAAGGGGACAACCTTGTAGTTTTATACGGAGAAAGACATGTGGATTTATATTCTGTAGCTCATGGTAAGATCGAGAAGTTTATTATTACTCCAAATGAAATATATCAAAACGGAGAACTGGTTTGCACGACTCCAGGAATGCTTGTTTGGCCACCAAATGTATTTCATCGTGTGGAGAGCAAAGAAGCAGGTTCTGCATCTTTAAATTTCGCATATAGATATGAGGGGTTTGATGTCAAAAATAATTTTGATGTTTATGATTTGAACACTGAAACTGGAGTATTCAAAGTAATAAGAGATGGACATAAAGATCAATTTGAAGTGTAATGAAATAAGAGTTGAAATCCGATCATATAGAGATTTGTATATATTTAAAATTTCGTTAGACCATTTAGCCTGTTTTACGTCTGTCTCTTATACACATCT
>SDWO01000140.1 GCA_004195325.1 Candidatus Izemoplasma acidinucleici
AATTCTTCTGTGTTTGTCAAAGAATCAAAATCACCTTGTGATCTTTTCTTACGATATATTTGATTACTTAATCCTTTATATAAACATTCATTGATTAGACTACTTTTACCACTACCACTAACTCCAGTAACAACTGTGAGTACACTTTTAGGTATTGATACATCAATGTTCTTTAAATTATTTTGTCTAGCTCCTTTAATTTCAATGAAGCCTCTAGGAAGTCTTCTTGAATCAGGAACCAATATTTTCTTTCTACCGCTTAAGTATTGCCCTGTAATACTGTTCTCATCTTTTAGTATCTCTTCAATTGTTCCTTGGAATGTAACTTCTCCACCAAAAGAACCAGCTCCAGGACCAATATCTATAATTTGATCACTTTCAAACATTGTTTCTTCATCATGTTCAACAACCAATAATGTATTCCCTAAATCTCTCATTTTTTTAAGAGTGTTTATAAGTTTTTTATTATCTCTTTGATGAAGTCCAATACTTGGTTCATCAAGTACATAAAGTACTCCTGTTAATTGAGAACCTATTTGTGTGGCCAATCTAATACGTTGGCTTTCACCACCACTTAATGTAGCAGCTTGTCTTGATAAAGTTAAGTAATTTAACCCTACATTATCTAAGAAACTTAAACGTTCGATTACTTCTTTCAGTACCATCTCACTAATTTGAGTATCTTGGACACTCAATTCTAAACCTTTATAATATTTGATTACATCTTTAACTGCCATATCAGTAACTTCAATTATATCTTTGTCTCCAACTTTAACACTAAGAGCTTTTTGATTTAATTTCTTTCCGTTACATACAGGACATAATGTATTACTCATATAATTTTCAATCCAGTCTCTAATGAAACGAGATGTTGTTTCTAAGTATCTTCTTTCAAGGTTACCAATAACACCCTCATATTTACTGTTCTTTTGATGTTTATAACCTTCACCATTAACAATTCCTTTTCCAAATATAAAGTTAATTTTATCTTTTGATCCATATAAAATTATCTTAAGATCTTTTTTATCCATATCTTTAACAGGGACAGTAATGTCAATTTCATAATGTTTGGCAGTTTGTTTTAACATACCAAAGTAATATGTTTGAGTGTTCTCCCATCCTTTGATTGCGCCTTGTTTAATACTAAGACTTTTATCAGGAATTAATAAATCAGGATCCACTCTTCGTTTGATTCCAAGTCCATGGCAATTATCACAAGCGCCGTATGGAGCATTGAAGCTAAATAGACGTGGTTCTAATTCACCAATAGAAAAATCACAATGCGGACATGCATAGTGTTCACTAAAGATGTGTTCCTCATGATTAATTAACACAACAACTCTACCTTCACCAAGTCGTGCAGCTGTTTCTAAACTATCAAATAATCTTGAACGAATACCCTCTTTGATTTTGATTCTATCAATAACAGCTTCAATCGTATGTCTTTTGTTTTTTTCTAAGTTAATGTCGTCATCTAAATCATAAATTTCTCCATTTACTCGTACTCTAACAAATCCATCTTTTTGAAGTTGTTCTAATGTTTTTACATGTGTTCCCTTACGTTGTTTCACTAGGGGAGCCAAAACAACAATTCTACCCTCAACAACTTCTAATACTTTCTCAGTCATTTGTTCAATGCTTTGTCCGGTTATTTCAACGTTATGTGTTGGACAAATTGGTTTCCCGATTCTTGCATAAAGCAAACGAAGATAATCGTAAATCTCAGTTACAGTACCTACTGTTGATCTAGGATTCTTAGTCGTTGTTTTTTGATCTATAGAAATGGCTGGACTTAATCCTTCAATACTTTCAACGTCTGGCTTTTCCATATTTCCAAGGAATTGTCTGGCGTATGCACTTAAACTCTCTACATATCTTCTTTGTCCTTCTTTATATATAGTGTCGAACGCTAAAGAAGATTTACCACTACCACTTAAACCTGTCATAACAACAAGTTTATTTTTTGGTATTGATAAATCAATGTTTTTTAAGTTATTCTCTTTTGCGCCTTTTATAATTATTTCGTTAATCATCTAATCACCTATCTAGTAAATCTCTAAATTGTTCTTCTGTTAAAACTGCTACTCCTAAGTCTTGTGCTTTTGCTAGTTTGCTTCCTGCTTCGCTTCCAGCAACAACATAGTTAGTCTTCTTGCTTACGCTTCCACTAACTTTCCCACCTAGGTTTTCAATCATTTCTTTTGCCTGATCTCTTTTGAATAATTCTAGTTTCCCTGTTAAAACAAACGTTTTTCCAGCAAACTCTGCCTTTTCTTCTACGTTTGATTCATAACTCATATTTATACCTAAAGCTTCTAACTCATTCAACAATGAGATATTTTGCTCATTGTTAAAGTAATCTATAATACTTAAAGCAATAACATCACCAATTTCGTCGATATCAGTTAATTGCTCTTTACTTACTGTACCAAGTTCAAACAGGTTTGTGAAGTTAGATGCGATTACTTTACTCACTTTTTCACCAACATGTCTAATTCCAAGTCCAAAAATAAATTTATCTAAATTGTTGTTTTTACTTATTTCAATGTTTTCAATAAGTTTATCAATACTCTTAACACCAAATCCTTCTTTAACGATTAGGTCCTTGTAATGATCTTTAAGTTTGTATATATCACTTATTCTTTTTAAGAACCCATCATTATAGAATTGTTCAACAATTCTATCTCCAAGCCCTTCAATGTTCATTGTTTTTCTAGAAGCGAAATGAATCAATGATTCAATAATCTTTGAATCACAAAAGTCATTCATACAATAATGATCCGCTTCACCACTTCTTCTAACAAGCTCTGATTCACATTTTGGACATCTACTAACCATCATAAATGGATAACTTAGAATGTCTCGTCTGTCTTCAAGTACTCGAACTACTTCAGGAATAATATCTCCTGCTTTTCTAATAACTACATAATCATTTTCTCTAATATCTTTGCTTACAACATAATCTTCATTATGTAATGTAGCTCTTGATACAGTGCTTCCTTGTACTATAACAGGATCTAAATTAGCTACTGGAGTTATTTGTCCTGTGCGTCCTACTTGGAACGTTATACTATTTATTCTGGTGATTACTTCTTCCGCTGGAAACTTATATGCTATTGCCCATTTAGGAGATTTCGCTGTATATCCAATCTCACTATAGGCATCAAGTTCATTGACTTTAATAACAATACCATCTATCTCATAATCTAGGTTATCTCTTTGTTCTGTATATTCATTTATAAAGTAGATAACTTCATCGATTGTTTTACATATTCTGCTTAATGGGTTTATTTTGAATCCCAGCTTCTTAGCAAACTCTAAACTTTCACTATGGCTTACTAACCCATGATCCTCAGGACCAATAACACTGTAGATAAACATATCTAAATTACGCTTAGACGCTATTTTACTGTCCAATTGTCTAACACTACCCGCAGCTGCGTTACGCGGGTTTTTAAATAGATCTTGTCCCTCGTTACTACGTTCTTTATTCGCTTTGTCAAAACTCTTCTTTGACATAAAGATTTCTCCACGGACCTCTAAATCAAATAAATGATTGATTTGTAAAGGGATAGACTTGATTGTTTTTATGTTGTTAGTTATATTCTCACCAACAACACCGTTTCCTCTGGTCGCTCCTTGGATCAATAATCCATTTTTATATTTCAAGGACCCTGCAAGGCCATCAAACTTCAGTTCAACATTATATGTTATGTCTTGCTTTACTTTTCTGATTTTATTATCAAAACTTCGTAATTCATCACTATTAAAAGCGTTATTCAAACTCATCATTGGTACATCATGAGTTACCTTTTGAAACTTATCTAAAACGATACCTCCAATGCGTTGTGTTGGGCTATCAATTGAATGTAATTCTGGGTTTTCTTCTTCTAGTTTTATAAGTTCATGCAAAAGAGCGTCGAATTCTTGATCGCTGACGCTTGGGTTGTCTTTTACATAGTATTCGTAGTTATACTTCTTCAGTATATTACGAAGTTCATTTATACGTTCTTTTACATTCATATAAATCACCACTTTTTATTATATCATAACTTCTTTATAGCTTTATGGTTTTTCCTTCACCAAAGTCACTGTGGACTACTTTATCCCCTTTGTTTAATTCGTTTTCTTGATAATTATCCATGTTTGCTTTCTTTTTACGGTTTATAGAATTTGTTTTTGAAGCAATTTTGTAAACTTCTTTATGTGGTTTGCTAGTATATTCGCTAAATCCTTTAATCTCTATAAGTTCTTCACCAATTTCATTAATGAAGTTACTATCCGTTGTGATTGCTGTATCTCCAAATGTCATTCTTACATTAGAATTGGTTAAATATAGTTTTTCTTTTGCTCTAGTAATACCAACATACATTAATCTTCTTTCTTCACTAATATCTCCTTCACCTATTGCTCTTGATGTAGGGAATATGTTCATTTCCATATTAACAATAAATACTACTCTAAACTCTAATCCTTTTGCTGCATGTAAAGATAGCATTGTAACGCCATCTTCGACATCACTATTCTTCTCTTCACTTTTCAAAGTAACTTCTTCTAGTAAGAACATAAGCATTTCTTCTCTAGAATACTCATGGTATATTTTTTCGTTTTCATATAACATGTTTTTGAATTCCATCAGGTTTTCAATTCTGATTTCTTTTTTGTCATCTTTTTCAAGACTCTCTAAATATCCAGATTCTTTTAGAATTGTATCAATGAACTTGTCAAATGGTAAAGAATCTAAATCTTTTCTAAATTTTACCATTTGTGTTTTAAAGGCCTCTAACTTAGCACAAGCACTTTGTCCAAGAATATCGGAAGCGTGGTCCAAGGTTTCAAACATTGTTAAATTATTATCTTGTTTATATTGTACTAGTTTATCAATTGTTGTCTTTCCGATTCCTCTTCTTGGAGATGTGATTACACGTTCAAATGTTACTTCATCATCACTCTCTAACAATAATCTTAAATAAGCTGTTAAATCCTTAATTTCTTTTCGTTTGAAGAATGATGTGTTCCCATAGATACGATAAGGAATATGTTTTTGTAAGAATACATCCTCAAACGCTCTAGAAGCTGCATTTATTCTATATAGAATAGCAAAATCGTTATACTTATACCCTTTTCGAACAAGTTTGTGTATCTGCATTGCAATATATTCTACTTCATCTCTAGAAGTGGCACCTTTATAATAAGTAATTAAATCGCCCTTATCTTTATTACTAAACAGATTTTTGGGGATTCTTGATTTATTGTTTTTAATTACTTTGTTTGCTGCTTCAAGGATTGTATTAGTAGATCTATAGTTTTGTTCTAAAAGGACGATATGATGCTTTGGGTAGTCCTTTTGGAATTTACGAATGTTTTTAATATTTGCTCCTCTAAATTTATATATACTTTGATCTTCATCACCAACAATAAATAAGTTTTGGTTCTCCCCAAGCAAAAGTTGTACTAACTTGTATTGTATATTATTAGTATCTTGAAATTCGTCTATCATTACATATTGGAATTTTCTTTCATACATACTTCTAACAACTTCATTGGTTTCAAAAAGTTGAATTGTTAATAATAACAAATCATCAAAGTCCATTAAATGGTTTCTTCTAAGTGCATCTGTGTATCTTTCAAACACTCTTTCAACAATGACTTGTATTCCTGCATCATACATTGATAAATCGATACGCTTCATCTTGTATTTTTGGACCAATCTTTTAACGTCTTTTACTTTATGTATTTTAGGATCTATATGCAATTCTTTACAGATACTTTTTATTAACTGTGTAGAATCGTCATCATCTAATATCTGGAAATTTCTTCTATAATTTAAAGAAGCATGATGTTCTCTTAATATCCTGACACACATAGCATGAAAAGTGCTAACCCAAGAGGGCGCACGATGATGCTTATACTCAGGGGTGTCAGTAATCCTATCTCTCATCTCTTTAGCAGCCTTATTAGTAAAGGTTAATGCTAAGATACTTTCAGGATCTATACCTAATCCATTGATTAAATAAGCGATTCTTTTAGTAAGAACGCTTGTTTTTCCGCTTCCAGCACCGGCTATTGCCATTACTGGGCCTTCAGTTTGAAGGACTGCTTCTCTTTGTTTTTCGTTTAAATTCTCTAGTAAGTTACTCATAAAATCACCTTGCTTCATTATAACAAAAAAAGCACTATTTTCATAGTGCTTTACTAGATAAATATTGTTAATTCAAATAGATGTTTTTTTAAGTCTATTTTTTTATTTATTACACTAATTCCTTCTGCAGATAACATCTGTCCTTGCAGAAATCCAGCTTCCCCAGTTAAGGAGATTGTTCCCTTTGAATTAATAACTCGATGCCATGGTAAATTATGTTTTTCACTCATAGAATGTAGTATTCTACTTACCTGTCTAGCACTTCTTGGATTACCTGCATACGCAGCTATTTGGCCATAAGTCATAACTTTACCTGAGGGAATACTCGAGATAATATGTAATACTTGAATCGTAAAATCAGTCACATTCAACCTCCAATGCAGCCAGCAATAACTTAGCTTGGAGTTTAATATATTTCCATGAAATATTACTTCTAGTATAGATCACTGTTCTTGTTGCTAGTGCCAATAGAGAATTGTTGATAGTTACTGCCAACTCCATTGATGAATTGCTATTTTTAACAGAGCCATCCTTTTTACCAAATTCAATCAATTCAGCTAAGTTTTCGTCCATTTTTTTTCCTGATTGAGACAATGTGTATAATTCTTTCTTTCTATCATCATTCATTTCAATATTAACGTCTATCATACCCATGAGTAATATTGCTTCTGGATTATTAATAGCGTATTTGTACTGTTCTTCTAATACATGTGAGATTTTTTTCAATCCACTTATGTTTATATCAAAATCCAAAGATACAATAAATGAGGAAAACGATTCAAATAGCTCGTTAACTATGTGGAGTAAAAGAGATTCTTTAGATGGAAAATACCTATAGATTGTTCTTTTATCAACGTTAGATAATTTTGCCAAATCATCAACCTTGGTTTCTTTAAATCCATTTCTTAAAAAGCATTCTTTAGCACTTAGAATAATTCTTTCTTTTGTTAAAACTGACTTTTTTGTTTTTTCCATTCTTTCACCTCTCTCTACATAAATAATATATAATTATAAGAACATTAATGCAACACCTATAAATGCTACAAAACTACCTATCACTTCTAAGAAATTCACTTTATCTTTAAATAGCACTACTGTAAATGGAATGATAAGTATTACATTTATTTGTTGAATTGTGGCGGTTACACCAACTTCTGTATACTTCATAGCTAGAAGACTGAGACTTACACCAAGAAATGGTCCAAAGAATGATCCGATCCCTATGATTTGCATTGCTTTTTTATTTTTTAAGGCTTTTCTAACATTTTTGAATTCTTTTCTTATAAGAAACAGTATGGTAAATCCTATCAATGCAGCAAATAGTCTGATTTGTGTTGCGGCAAATGCATCATAATCGCCCATACCTTTTTTACTTAATATTAACCCCAGAGCTTGTCCAAGTGCTCCAATAAATGCGAAAATCGCACCTCTTATAGCATGTGGATGTAACGCCTCTCCTGTGTTTCTCTTCACCATTATAACAAACATAACTCCACTAATAGTGATTGTCATCCCTAGTAAATCTAATGGTCTTAACATTTCTCCTAATATCAAATAACTAAAAAAAGCGCTTAGTGGAGGAGATAATGTCATAATTAACATACTCACTCTTCCCCCAACATCTACAAATGATTGGAATAAGAATAAATCCCCAATTACAAGTCCTACAATCCCGGATAATCCTAACCAAGTCCAGGCTTCAAATGAAGCATCTATAGGAAATATAAATCCCCGTAAGAAAAAGGTAAAAATGCTCAGTAGCACAATCCCTATAACAAGTCTGATATAGTTCACTGACATACTACCTACTTTTTTACCTGCATATTCAAAACTTAAAACAGTAAACGTCCAACAGAACGCTACGCCTAAAGCTATTAATTCTCCTGTTATATTCATGTAAGTATCCTCCAAGTTATGTTATGAACATACTACATTATCAAATAAAAAAAAGAAAGACTACAAATTGTAGTCTTTACGATTAACTATATTGATTCGATATTTTCTGCTTGAGGTCCTTTATCACCATCAACAACATCAAAAGATACAGCTTCATTTTCTTCTAAAGATTTGAATCCATCTTTTTGAATTTGTGAGAAATGCGCGAACACGTCAACACCTTCATCAGTTGTGATAAACCCGTAACCTTTTTCAGCATTAAACCATTTTACTTTACCAGTCATATTTTATTACCTCCTATTTAGATTTGTTGATTATAAATACTTCTAGGAGATAATTGAATATTTCACCTAAATACTATTCGTAACTAACAGTTCTTATTTTACAACAAAAATGAGATAATTCAATGGAAAATCAAAAAAAAAGCGAAGATTTACTTCGCTTTCGGTTTAAATGACGACCTTAATGATACAGTTCTATTGAATACAGGAAGGGCTTCAGTAGTGTCTTTATCCACAGAATAGTATCCGTTTCTAGTAAGCTGATAATGACTTCCTTCTTTTATGTTAATAGACTCTTCAATGTATCCATTTTTGATGATTAATGAGTCTGGATTGATCTTATCTATGAATGGAATATCCTTATTTTCAAAATCTAAAACTAAATCTTCGAATAATCTAAACTCAGCTTTTCTGTTAATTGATCCATCAACATAGTGAATATTACCATTTGGTTTTCTGTCAGTAAATCCACTTCCAGATTTGGTTTCTTTATCATATGTACAGTGAACTTCCAAGATATTTCCATCTTCATCTTTAATGATTTTATTTGCTTTAACAAAATATGCATGCATTAGTCTAACTTCGATATCTAGAGCAAGTCGTTTCCATTTTTTGTTAGGTTTCACTTCTATGAAATCCTCACGTTCAATATACACTTCTCTACTGAATGGAATTTTCCTTGTACCTAATGCTTCATTTTCTCGATTATTTTCAGCATCTAGGTATTCTACTTCTCCCTCAGGGTAATTAGTAATCACAAGTTTTAAAGGATCCAACACAGCATTAACTCTTGGTGACTCTAACTTCAAATGATCTCTGACAAAGGTATAAAGCATATCAAGTTCTGTATCGCCTTGACTTTTAGGTAATCCTAGAGAAATAATAAAGTTTTGAATAGATTGTGATGGTATTCCTCTTCTTCTTAAGCCACTAAGAGTAATTAAACGAGGATCATCCCATCCCATTACTACATTATTATCAACCAGTTGTTTGATATGTCTTTTTCCGATTACAGCACCAGCAATTTTTAATTTTCCAAATTCAATTTGTCTTGGAATTTCAGGCATTTCACAATGTTTAACAACCCAATCATATAATGGTCTGTGATCTTCAAATTCTAAACTGCATAAACTATGTGTAATTCCTTCAATCGCATCTTCAATTGGATGTGCGAAATCATACATAGGATAAATGCACCATTCGTCTCCTGTGTTTTGGTGATGCGCTCTTTGAATTCTATAAATGATTGGATCTCTCATATTCATATTAGGGCTTGTTACATCAATTTTAGCTCTTAATACTCTGCTTCCATCTTTGTACTTACCTTTTTTCATACCAATAAATAGCTCTTCATTCTCTTCTATTGTTCTTCCACTATAAGGAGAAGGTTTACCAAGAGTTGTGAAATCTCCACGGTATTCAGTAATTTCATCAGCACTTAAATCATCTACATATGCCATTCCTTTGCGAACTAGTAACAGTGCTCTTTCATACATTTCATTAAAATAATCACTTGCAAAGAGCAAGTTTTCCCAATGACACCCTAACCATTCAATGTCTTTTTTGATTGTCTCAACAAAAGCAGCATCCTCTTTTACAGGATTTGTATCATCAAAACGTAAATTGAAATATCCGTTATGGTTAATTGCCATTGTGTAATTTGTAATAATAGCTCTTGCATGACCTAGATGTAATGAACCACTTGGTTCAGGTGGAAAACGAGTAATAACTTTACTATGTTTTCCAGATTTGATATCTTCTTCTATAATTGTATTTATAAAATGATTAATTTCCATTTTTTTCACCCTTTCAATTTTTAATTCTATACTTTTTATCTACTACTCAGGGTGTTCTGCTGATATTTCATAAAAATCACCTCTTATTAATTTTTCAATATAATATATATATTAACACAATTTAAAGCAATAAGAAATCGAGAATTACTTATTCTCGATTTCTTCTTTAATTTGCTTAAATGTTTTTATACTTTCACTAAATGTTCCACTTTTTTTTGAAACCCAACCTAAGAAGTTCTCATCTTCTAAAACTTCAGCTGAGATTTTTTCAAGATCTAAGAAGTGATCATTAAGGTATTTTATGAAGTCTTCTACTTTTGAGTACTTCTTACCTTTGTATTTGAATATTTTCTTATCTTTAATCGCTTCATAATCCCGTTCTTGCTTTTGCTTACGTTTGCTTTTTTTCTTCTCTTTTGGTTCTTTTTCTGGCTTTTTCTTTAGTTTTTCAACCTTTTTCTTATCTTGTTCAAAGAACTTATTAAGATCCGGTTTATCAGTTTCATCTATTACTTCTTCTATTACTTCTTCTATTACTTCTTCTATTACTTCTTCAGTTAATTCTTCTTTTACATCTTCAATTAATTCTTCGATATCAGTTTGATCGTCTTCAACTTCAAATGTAATGTCTTCTTCAACTTGTTCTTCCTTTTGCTCGAAAACTTCTTCTATGTTCGGTTGGTAATCATCAAAATTGGTTGGCTCTAATCCTTTAATTTCCACACCTTCAGTCTCTTCAACTAGTGTAGCTTCAACTTCTTCGACAATTTCTATATCTGATTCTCTTTTTCTTTTTCCTCTTCTTGCCATTTAGATCCAACCTCCTTTCAGTCCCATACCGTATACATAGAATGCAACATTCAATAGGAGGATGACTATAAATATAATTCTTAATATTCTCATAAATAAACTATAATATTTGGTCATAAAATCAAATTTCCATTGGACCATTTGAACGTAATTCTTAAATTTGGCTATTAGTAACTCTGGTCCTATCAATGCTACTAGTTCAAATGATGTCTTTTTAGGATTCTTAATCACTTGATCTACATAGTCTTCTAGTAACCCAGATTGTCTTAATCTAGTTTTTTCCAAATCTTCTTCCCATTTAGAAAACGTTCTATCCGCATGTTTGTTTTTTTCTCCTCTAACGTCTTTAATGAATCTTCCGAAGAAGTTATTGAACACAACATAGAAAGCTGTCAACACAGCGACTGTCGCACCAAAGAAGCTATAAAGGTCTCTTTCAATGAGTAAATCATTTACTCCTCCGAACAAGAAACTACCTACAATTGGAAATCCTTCTATAGATGCTGGATTTTGAAATAGGAAAGCTAACATTAAGAGCATGATAACACCTAGTAGGAATGCAATCTTAGATGGTTTTCTATATCTCTTTGATTTCTTTGGTAACATTTTGATCATATCTTTTAAATGTTCCATTTGAGTTAATGATGCCTCTCGGTATTCTTCTACCCAGCCATCTAATACATCATAAAGGATACTTTCTTTTTGTACTTCATTAAACGCATCTAATTTAACAAACTCTTGTAATGTCATTTCAGCGTCTAATTCTGAATGCTTGAAGTAGAATTGATCAATACTATCAACTTTTTCTCCCCATTCAACTTTATATGTTAAAGGGTTTCTATGAAAATGATCTTTTTGTTCTTGGAATAAGTAATGGCACATAACTAAATCAGAGAATTTTTTGTATTTATACAAATCAATATTCCCTGTTTTCTCATATTCCAATTGCTTTTTAAGTCTGAATTTTGTTATTTCAAAACCATTCAGTTCCAATAACAGCATTAATTCTTCACTTTTTTTCATAGAATACTCCTTTCTAACGAATCATACTTCTAACTCGCTGGCTAAATTCATCACTAAATAGTTCATAATCATCATTTGCTAGAATTCTCATCGCATCGATGGTGATTTGTCCGTTATCGTACATTTGTTCTAATAATGTATAATTCTCAGTTCCATCAATAACATTGAATGCAAATTGATCTCCCCAAACTGAGATTACCTCAGTTGTAAATACGTTTCCTTCAACAGAATCATTAATACTTGATAATAATTCTTCCATTTTTTCGGTGTCATATATAATTGGTTCGTTTTCATCATCAATCATTATATAGGCTTTAAATAAGACTTCTGCGGTTAAATACTGCATATTGAATAAATCTTCAATAATCCCGCCTTCGCCTTCTGATTTTTGACAATACTCAACGTTTCTATTGAAATCAGATTTAAGTGTGTTAGATGCATTACACATTCTCGATAAATCATTCACAAATGCTCCTAGTAATGGAGTATCCCTTAATGTGCCGTATACATCTAGATTATATTTCATAACACTAATAGCGATTTTTACTATCATTGATACATTTCCATCAATACTGGAAGCAATATCTTTATAATACTCATCATAGTCATCAACTAGACCTTTAGTACTGGTTAATACTTCTTCTACTTCTGGGAAATCATCAAATGCTTCATCAAACAATCCAGCTTCATAGTCGTATTTAAATTGTACGATTATCCACGATACACTTTCTCCGTCAAATAGTGTTCCAACGATATCCAATGCATTATCCGTGAAATCGTAATTTTTATCTTCTTCAAAATCAATCTCTGCACAACGATAATCTGGTAATTCGATATCATCTAGTGCTACATTATCAATATTATCAAGCGTACAATCTAACCAATCATTGAATACATCATAGCTTCTAATACTCATTTGAGCCAAGTACAATGTACTTTCCAATTCTTCGTCATTTATGTTTGCGATAATTGTAGGATAATAAGATTTAAAACTATTTATAGCGTCACTGATATTTGAACCTCCAGCGTCACTAGCCATACTTCGATCCATTTCATCTATATACCACATAAGTAGTCCTAGATGATTTTTGAAATCTTTTCCTAAAACACTTAATTTAGAAGTAACATCTTCTTTATCGGTGTAATTATCAACAAAATCTTCGCTATCAATTACCTCTTGTGTCTTGATAGGTAATATTGGTGCCGTACTAACATCATACCCATCAAACCCACTTGGCATTTCTTCATCAAACTCAGGTCGAATATCTGTAAATGCGGCCGGTAATTCAGTTAAATTGAGTACTGATGCTATCTTTTCGTCTAAATATAAATTCAATGCATCAATGTATCCTTCTAATTCCGCTTCATAACTATCCACATCTAATTGATATGCGTAATATTCCAAATCGGCATCATACTGATCAAGCGAATCATCGTATGCTTTAACGATATTTTTATGACCCTGAATAATCTCATCAAAATCATTCTCAAAATCTATCATAGCTTCGTAAATATAGTCTCCGCTAAAGTATTCTGTCACAAGAACTCGTGATACTCCTGTGTAATTCGAAGAAGATAATGTCTCTCCGAAGTAATCATTATAGCTATCATTAATTAATGTTCTTGCTTCAATTGTTAATTCTGGATATATATCTGACATGAAGCCTGTTTCATAGGAATCATTTGTTCCTACATATTCCTGTTGGTAATCATATATTGCTTCATTGTAGTATCCTTCAACACCGTCAACTGTAAGGAGATGTTGAAACGCTTCTGCTTTTGCAGCAAGTTGTTTTACAGGCACTGCTTTTTCAGCAGTACGTGCAATCCTTGAAAATGGTGGTGGATGTTCTAGTACAAAAGTGGTTACAAAGTCTCCGTTATCTACTAGATTCATCGCAAATACTGGTAAAATAATAAAGTATATTAGAACGTATCCATTTATGAATGCAACGATTGCACCTAAATAGTTGTTTTTCTTCCCTAGTTTTGCACGCATATTTTCATTCAATATATGTCTTCTCGCATAAATAGAGAATACAAAAATACCTATAAAGATAAAGAGATAGGTTATAATGTACGCTATTATCATTGTCGTTGTGTATTTAAATGTGTCAAAATGATCAAATATAAACTCGAATAAAACAGTTTTTGAAAGTGGTACATATAAATACGAAGTGATTTGTCTACCTAAATAGTAGATTATCATGAAAGGAAGGATAAGGTTTATCGATAACCTAATTTGTTTGTGTCCACCTGAAAGATACCCATATACAAGATATGAGATAAATATTAGTATCAATACAATGTCAAAGCTAAAATCAAATCGGACTTCAGGTATCATAATATATCCTCCCTTTGGCAATCATAATAATCAAGAAAAACCCTTAGGGTTAAGGGTTTTTCTATATATTGGGTTATTTATATTAACATCTATGGCTTATGGAGTAGGTATCTCTGTTGTAGGTAATACGTCGTCTCCGAACATTGCTGTGAAGTTTTCCATTATGTCTGCCGGAATTAAATCTCCGATTTCTGATAAGAATGCTTCTTGATCTTCAGCATCTAAATCTTCAAATTCATCAAATAGTACTTCAAGATCTTCTGCTTCGATATCATCTTCTGGATCTACTAAGATATCTTGAATACTTGTTACAGCATCAATTACATCTTGAGCTTCTTCATTATCGTTATCAGGATTTAAAGCGTCATTTAAGTTTGTAATTAACGCTTCATCTTCTAATACAGCGCTAACAGCATCTTGAAGATCGTCTAATACAGCTTGTAATGCAGGATCAGCAGCAACTACATCTAATACGATTGCTCCATGAACTAAACTGATTCCGTTAATTGCAACTGTTTCATCTTCTGTTCCTTCAGTTAATAATGAAGTTAATGCTTCAGAAGTAATAGTTAAGTAAACACCATTTGTAGTTTCTTCAATTGAACCGAATTGTATATCATCAATACCAACTAAGTATGATTCAAATACTTCTAAATTAGTTACTGATACATAATCAACAGCTGTTTCACCGGCATCAGCACCGAAACTTAGTTCTGTGAAGTCAAATACTAATACTGTTGCACTTGATTCTTCTTCTACTTTAGTAGCTTTTAATTTCATTAATGACATCGTTGAATCTAATTTGAATAATGCATTTGCATAAATCGCATCTTCTTCAATAGTAAACCATACAGCTTGTAAACCAACTTCAACTTCTCTTATGGTACCGTCTGGCAACTCTAATTCTTGACTTTCAGTCATTTCAGCGAATCCTCCAGCACCTGAATAAATTACTTTATTAAATAATTCATCAGTGATTTCGAATCCTCCACCTATTAATGCATTGTTGAATACGAATTCAGTAAATACATTTTGCATGTATGCTACTGGATCAAATGCCTCTGGATCATATTCTCCATAAATAGGATTATTATCAATATCATATCCTGTGACTACATGTAAGTCATATAAGTAATCAGGGATCTCAATTACGTCTTCACTTGCAAATTTTGAAATTCTAGCAGCTAAGATTAATTCTTCGTCTACTAAATCAAACTCTAATAAACCTTGCTCGAATACAATACTTGCAATTTCTTGTAACATTTTTGTATTGTCATCTAATTCTACGCCATCATCAGTTTCACCAATCATGTCTACGATTTCTTGTTTTTCAATCGTATACGTGAATGAATCTAAATCGAACTGTCCAATTGGCAAATCATCAGATATACCATCTAATTCAAATCCGTCAAAATTACTTTCAACAGCGTTTAGAATAGTTGAGATTAAACCTGAAGGTATCGGTAAATTCCCAATTCTAATTTTTTCAAACTGTAATGTATATTTCCCTTGTCCAGGGTGATCTTCTAATTTAAAATGTGTTTCGATTACAGTTTTGTATGCGATGCTTTCAGTAATTTGAACATCAATAAATACATTCAAGATGAATTTATTTTGTTCAAATTCAACCCACGCACCAACGATTCTTAATTCTGAACCTTCTTGAATTGGTAATTCAACATACTTGAAATAACATTCATCTGGGGTTTCACAATCATCACTAGGTGCATAAAGTGGATTTTCTCCAACCATTGCTTGATATATTGCTACATTGATAATGTCCTCATGTAAGTTAAACTCCATGTCGGCATTAGCTCCGCTTTCTAATTCATCTAATGAATCAGATAATTCTTGGTATAACATTTTTTCTGCATCTGCATCCTCTGTGTATAAATGGTTAGGCATTTCATCGTACCCAGCCCCATCATACATAATTACTGCTAAGATCGCAGGTGTACCCGCCAATACTAAGATTGGAATAAAAATTATCATAAATAGTTTTCTCATAGATATCTCTCCTTAAATGTTTAATCTTTCTAACCCAATTATATAGAATTTATGTGTAAATTTTATGAATTTGCGATTGAAATCTCGTGAACTGTCGCCATTAACAGTTTTAATTAAGATTTAATCGTGAACTTCCGTTCAGACTCATGTCATCTACTCTTTGTTCTTTTTGAAATTGATAATACCCTGCAACGCCAATCATAGCAGCATTATCTGTGCAATACTGAAACTCTGGAACGACTACTTTTACATCTGTAATACGTTCTGCTATCTTTTTTCGAAGTCCTTTATTTGCCGCAACTCCTCCAGCAATAATAAACATCTTTGCATCGTACTCTTTAATTGCTCTTATACTTTTAGTAATTAGAACTTCTGTAACAGTTTCTTGGAAACTAGCACATAAATCTTCAATTACTAATTCTTCATTACGTTGTTTTAAATTGTGAACCAAATTGATAACATGTGATTTTATACCACTAAAACTAAACTCGTATGATTTACCTAGACTAATATCAGGCATCTTATAGTTTGGTTTCCCTGTAGCTGCTAATCGATCAACCACTGGTCCTCCTGGATATCCTAATCCTACAGTTCTAGCAACTTTATCATATGCTTCACCAATTGCATCATCCATTGTTTCTCCAAGTTTTTGGAAATCGTAATGCTCTTTCATTAAGATTAATTCGGTGTGACCTCCACTTACCACTAAACAAACTAGCGGAAATTGTAATGGTTCACTTATCGCATTTGCATATATGTGCCCTGCGATATGATGAACACCAATAATCGGAATATTGTTTGCTAATGAAAAAGCTTTAGCTGCATTAACACCAATCAATAAACTTCCAATTAATCCTGGACCTTTAGTCACAGCAATCAAATCAATATCTTTTACTTCAATGTCAGCTTCTTTAAGCGCTTCTTCAAAAACCATTGTAACACCTTTGATGTGCTCTCTTGAAGCGATTTCAGGTACTACTCCACCATAGCGTTTATGAACGTCTATTTGGCTTAGTACTACATTACTTAATATCTCTGTACCATTTCTATTGATACTTACACTTGTTTCATCACAACTGCTTTCAACTGCTAAAACAATCATGCTATCACCTCTATCTTTAATACCATTAATAATGCATCTTCATTATTTTTATAATAGTTTTTTCTTCTGTGACTTAATTCAAAGCCTAATTCCTCATACATAGTTATAGCATATTTATTGCTTGGACGAACTTCTAAAGTTAAAAGTTCTATTTTTTCCTCTTCACAAACACGAATAACTTTATTCATTAACATAGTACCAATATTATTACCTCGGTAGTCTTCACTAACAAATAGATTTAATATCTCTGCGTTGGGAATTGTTAACCAACTACCAACATATCCTGCTTTTTTACCATCAACAAGTGCAATAAAGTACTTAGATAACTTGTTATGAAGTACTTCATGATATAAAGTAGCTTCACCCAAACTTTTTCCAAAAATCTTTAACTCTTCTTTATATACATAGGGAACATCACTCATATCCATCTTTCGGATTACTATTTCACTCATCAGGTGTTGTTTCTCCTTCTGTCTCATCAACAAACAAACCAATTTCCGATTCTAATTCAATAATTGCGGCATTCTCTTCTATATACATAGTATAGAAATCAGCAATTAAAGGTGTAATAGAATCAATATCATTTAAATCAAGTAGGTTGATGTCCGTTGGTATACCGTTAATCTCTTCTACTGTAGTTTCATTCATTTGATGTTTTAGATATAGTTGTTCGTAGATTGCCATATCCGTTGAGTAATTAAATACTCCACTTGATGTAAATCCATCTTTATCAGAGTTAATAGGAATACTGTATACTCCTAATAACTTAGCGGTATGAGGTATTCTTTGTATCTCGATAAACTTCTCAGCTGAGTTTACATCATATGCTACAATACTTATAATAATATTTTTAGAAACAGCTATTGTCTCCTCTAGATTATACTCTCTAGCATAACTACCAGATTTATAAATATTATCTCTATCTACTTCCTGATACTCACAATCTGTACGATTGTATTTATATTTCGTGTTTCCAATTTCAATGTTTGAAGGTACTTGAAAGTTTTCATATTGAGTACACAAGAATCCTGCATTCTCATAAATGTCCCCTCCAAAGCCTTCTATTAAGAAATCATAATTAATATTTGTATTATAATAAATCATTTCTTCAATCGTTAATAATCGATCAATGCTTAACTCAATCATTTTTCCATTTTCATCTGTCTTAAATTCAATTATTATTCTATCATTTTCAGAGATATAATAATCATCTTTTCTAGATTTGAAGTTATAGACTGATTCATCACCTTTACATCCAGTAAGGCCAATTACCAAAATCAATATAAGTACTAAACTAAGTTTTCTCATGAGAACATCCCCAGTCTAGCAAGAGTGTCTTTGATTATCTCAAGAATATCTCCTGTTTTTTTTGTACGAACAGTTTTAATAATCTCATGATCTCGGCCTAAACGATCAATCGTATCATCACTCCATATATTATTTACTGTTTCTTCCAAGTAATCCTCGCGTAATTCCAGTAAATTAACACTTTGATTATCTAATACGTAAAGTTCTATCATATTTAACTCTTCAAAGTAATCACTATTATCTTCAAACATATTACCTGCTTGTCTTGAACTCATAGGTAATACAGTAATTATTTCTTTTTCCCATTCATCTTTACCGATATGATATTTGATGTTTTCAATGAAGATAATTGTTTCATATGTGTTCACATGAAAGTCTGGATCACTAAAGATTGTAACATTTTCTCCTTCTATAGGGCTAATGTCCTCTACATCGTATGTAATTTCCTCTGTAAAGCCAGTTTCATGGAAAGTATATTCATCATATGAACAATACCCATTATCTCTTATATTGAAGAAATAGGTGCTTTCCTCAATTCTAATAAATCTTGGTAATTTAGTTACCGATGTAATAGAACAACTTATTAGTTCTGACTCTGTTACAGCGTTATTAATTGTGACCTCATCAGATAAACGATTATATTCAAATGATGTATATTCTAACGCTTCATAATAAGACATGACTTCATCAATCATAAAGACATCAATTTCTCCGATTGAGTTTGTATGGTAATTGACGATAAAATCGCCACTTAGCACATAACCCGCTCTATCTTTGTCATAATTTCCTCTTTCAAAGATACCACATCCGCTAAGAAGTAGTACTAATGACAATGTTAGTATAAGTTTTTTCATATTACACCTCCGTTCTTATGGTAATTCTATAATTGTAAATCCTTTATTATTTGTTTCATCAGTTGCTTCATCAACAATACTTTGTTCAACTATTGCTTCAATAGTTAAATCATCATCAAATACTAATAATGCATTGTTTAATGTAGCTTGAATTGCCGCTTTAATATTATCAATATTTGTTTGAGTATATAGTTCATCTGCAAGCATCTCAGCTTCATCAATAAATCCTAATTCAACCACATAACCGTCAAAGTATTCTTGAACACTTTGATAAGTCTGAATTGTGATTTCTGCTCTTAATGCTGTTTCTCCAACATATTGCATATATATATTAGAGTTCATCTCGGCATAAGCTGCATTAACATAAGGATCTCTAATATTTGCAAATCTTAAATCTCTTTCAGGTTGATTATCTATCTCTGCATATTTTTGTGCATAGTAGTAATTATCAACTTCGAGATTGGTTAATGATGATGTAATTTCAATATTTGTTCCTTCAAGCAAAGTAATTAAAGCTCCTAAATCACCAATAATAAAATTATCTATACTCAAATCAGTTAAGGTATCCATAATATCATCAACATTACTTAAATCAGTCATTGATAAATCAGTTATTGTTAAATCTAAGACAGAAATACCATCAACTACAAAACTATTCGCAGTTCCACTGACAGAAGCGGTTTGAGTTGAATTACCAAAATTAATATCTGCAATATCTATATTTGTCATACTCACAGATTTGGTATTTTGCGCACCAGTAAAGATAACATTTAAATCCCCTAATGATGTGCTAGATGCATTCAGTGTATTAGTGTCGGTATAAATTAATGTAATATCATCATATGTTGTAATATTCAAAGTACTTGTCGCAGTATTTGCTAAGTGTGAAATCGTAGTAGCTTTCGAATCAATAGTAGTTACTGCACTGTTATTACTTACACCAAGGGTAGTAATAATATTACTATTTGTAGCTATTAATGTTAAGTTTGTTGAAACAACACTTACATTATTATATGTATTTGTACCTAATAAGAATATCGTTTCAAAGTTATTATTAGTTATTTCTATATTATTAGTATCAATATCTAAGCTGAGCAATGATGGTCCTGTTGTTCCTGTAACAAATAAGTTACCAACTACACCATCAATGTAATTAACATTTGCTCCTTGTACTGACGAATTTGCATTAGGAATATTTAAAGTAACCACCTCACCAGTTGTATGTATATTTGTATCACCAGTTTTAACAGTGGTAACAATTGAATGATTTGTGATAGGGGCATCAATATAAACAAATAACGCATCGGAAGTTATACCTAAAGTATCAAGAGTAGTAATAATAGTTAATGTTCCAGTTGATAAAGCACTTCCAGTATTAATTGTAATTAAACTGTTTGAATAAATATCTAAATAATTTACACCGAATGTCGAGAAATCAACACTTGTAAGAAAGTTACCGTCTAATCTAACTCTGTCATAACTCCCAATTACATCTAAAGTAGTTTGATTTGTTATTATTTGGGTGAATCCAGAAAGACTAGCTGTTAAACTTTGTAGATTTGGCAATGTAATTGTCGTAGTTGTAGTATTAGTAGAACTACCTAGATTAAGTGTTGTAATATTCACACTATCAATTGTTAAATCAGAAACGGTGTTTGGTATTGCTAACGTACTGATACTCACGTTTCTTAACTCCAAATCAGTCAGAGTCATAAGCGAATCAAAACTTAGATTTGTTAAAGCACTAGAATCAATAGTTACTTGATTTGCTGAACCATTAACTGTTAAGCTCGAATTTGAACCTGTAATTAATACATCATTATTGATAACAGCAATATCTAATACTGTCAAATTAGAATCAATTATTTCTAAATCCTGAGTCCCCGAATAAGAAAGTTCTGGAACATCAGCTGTAACAGTTACTTGAGTTGTTCCAATTGAACTAATAGATGTTACCGTTGTTCCTAATGTTAAATCTAAATCGGAGAAACTACCTGTTATGGAAGTTTCAAAGATGCTGTTCCCATTAATAGATAACAAATTAGAAGTTGTCCCATCAAAATTCAGTAACTCAATATCTGCACTTCCAAATATCATACTTTCAACAGTACTATTATTCATATCAAGAGTTGTTATATCGCTTGAATTAGAGAAGAATGCTGTAGAAGCATTAATGTTTGAATCAAATATTTCTGCAATTACATCGAAAGTTAATATTCCAGTGTTGGTGCTTGTAAAATCTAATGCATGTAGTACATTCAGACCTACATCGGCAGTTAATGATGTAACCGTATTAGATGTAATGTTTGTTACAACAGAACCATCACTATTTAAGTTCAGTGTATTTGCCTGTGTATTTATATTAGTCGTATTAACTATACCTGTTGCTGTTAAGTCACCTAAATTAGATACACTGTTAAGATTTAGTGTATTTAATGTATTAGTTACACCTACAATCAATGTGTTTGTAGTTGCACTTGAAATATTTAAATTATTAGCTTCAACTGTCATGTTTAGAGTAGTTGCCCCTACACCTAAATCAATATTTGAATTACTTGTAGAAAAACTCAACACAGTTGCATTTGATGCGGTTACTATAATATCTCCTATGCCTGAACCTGTAATAGATAAGTTAGCTACATTACTATTAAAATCTAAGATATCTATTGTTGCATTAGAAACATCAACATTATTTACATTTAATGATGTTGTAGATAATGTATTGTTTACGGTTGAACCTAATACTGCGAATAATCCTTGTAGATTTACATCCACTATGTTTAATGAATCAACAGTACCGTCAAGAGTGAATGATGTTTGATTCCCGTATATTGTTACATCTGCACTTGGCACATTTGATACTAGATTAGTCATATTCACTGCATCAATAACCAATTCAGTAGTATCTGGTGAACTTACGTCAAGAGTCGCAACAAGTGTTGTAAGGTTTATTTCGCTCACATCTGTACTTGTTATGGTTATAGTGTCCAAAACATTGGAACCTGCTGTAATTAAGTCAACTGAACCACCATTGGTTATAATTAATTCTTCTAATGTGTTATTTTGTAAGATTAAATTACCTACATCAGGTGATAACTGTAATGTTGTAGATGTTGTATGTATCTCTATCGTATTTTCCACATCAAGAGTATCCATTGTTAATAATGAATCATTATATAAATC
>SDWO01000021.1 GCA_004195325.1 Candidatus Izemoplasma acidinucleici
GTAGAACACTATGTTAATAAATACATTAAATATACAAAGATTTAGCCTTATATATAATATAGAAAAAGCAGATAAAAAAAAGATTGAAAATAAATTAAAAAAGTCCTTGCATTAGGATTTTTTTTTTGATACTATGTACAAGACTCTCGCCGGAGTCTGGCTACGAAGTGTGAGGTTGCCGACACACCGAGACACGTTGTCTTGGTATTCGGGTTATTCATACCGAGCAAGTCTATATATCAATATAGGCGAAAGGAGGAAATTAAATGGCAAGTCAAAAAATTAGAATTAGATTGAAATCTTATGATCACAGATTATTAGATCAATCAGCTCAAAAAATTGTAGATACAGCGAAGAAAACTGGTGCTAAAATCAGTGGACCAATTCCACTTCCTACTGAAAAGGAAATCTTTACAATTTTAAGATCAGTTCACGTTAACAAGACATCTCGTGAACAATTTGAAAGACGTACACATAAACGTCTTATCGATATTGCGGATCCAACTCCAGCAACTATCGACAGTTTGATGCACTTAGATTTACCATCGGGTGTAGACATAGTTTTAAAATAAAAATATAGGAGGTATACTCATGGCCAAAGGTATCTTAGGAACAAAGGTTGGTATGACACAAATTTTCAACGAAGAGGGTAAATTAGTACCTGTAACTGTTGTATCGTGTGACCCAAACATAGTTCTACAAAAGAAAACAATGGAAAATGATGGATATGAAGCTATACAATTAGGCTTCAAAACAAAAAGAGTTAAATTAGCTAACAAACCTGAACTTGGACACTTAGCTAAAGCAAACTCGGCACCTAAGCGCTACTTAAGAGAAGTAAGAGGACATGAACTTTACAACTTCGAAGTAGGACAAGAGATTAGTGTAAATATATTTAATGAAGGTGAAACAGTAGATGTTACTGGGACTTCAAAAGGTAAAGGGTTCCAAGGTTCAATAAAAAGACATAATCAACATACTGGACCAATGGCACACGGATCACACTATCATCGTGGACCGGGTTCTATGGGATCAATTGATCCAAACCACGTAAGAAAAGGTAAATTATTACCTGGACATATGGGTGTTGACACAGTAACTATCCAAAACCTTGAGATAGTAAAAGTAGATACAGAAAGAAACATCTTATTAATAAGCGGTTCAGTACCTGGACCAAGAAAAGGTCTTGTATTTGTTAGACACGGAATCAAAGCTGAAAGCATTGAAGCATTAAATCCAGCAGATTACGTAGTAGCAGTAGAAGAACCAGTAGTAGAAGAAACTGTAGTAGTAGAAACAGAAGCTCAAGAGGCTCAAGAATAATCATATCTGAAAGGAGGATTTATCATGCCGAAAGTTGCATTGTTAAGTCAAGCAGGACAAAACGTTGGTGAAATCGAATTACTAGATACTGTATTCGGAATTGAACCTAACAATCAAGTTTTATTCGATGTTATTAAAGCTCAAAGAGCTGCAATGCGTCAAGGAACTCACAAGACTAAAACTCGTACAGAAGTTCGTGGTGGTGGACGTAAGCCATGGAAACAAAAAGGAACAGGACGTGCGAGAGCAGGTAGTACTAGATCACCTTTATGGACTGGTGGTGGGGTTGTATTTGGACCTACTCCAAGAGATTATAGTGTGAAAGTAAATAGAAAAGTTCGTAGATTAGCATTAAAATCAGTTTTATCTCAAAAATTAGCTGATGAAAAATTAAAAGTATTAGATAAACTAGAGTTATCAGAAATTAAAACTAAAGGAATGACTGAAGTTTTAAATAGTTTAGAAGTATCTGGTAAAGTTGCATTCGTTTGTAAAGACGCAAATGAAAACGCAGCAATGTCAGCAAGAAACATTCCCGGAGTTACTGTAACAACTGCATCACACGTAAGTGTATATGAATTAATGAATTTCAAAACAGTAGTTGTAACAGCAGACGCGGTTAAATTCTATGAGGAGGTGCTTGGATAATGTTAGCAAGTGAAATTATCAAAAGACCTATCATTACTGAAAAATCTATGTTATTAGTGGAAGAATTAAATAAGTACACATTTAGCGTAGACAAAAGAGCAAACAAAGTTCAAATTAAAAAAGCGATTGAAGAATTATTCGACGTTAAAGTTACAAAAGTAAATAAAATTAAAACAGCTCCAAAACTAAAAAGAGTTGGACAACACACAGGTTTCAAAGCAGAAGTTGTTAAAGCAGTAGTTACATTAGCTAAAGACAATACTATTGAAATCTTCTCAGCATAACTATTAAGGAGGTTATCTTATGGCTTTAAAGAAATATAAAGCGATAACGAACGGTTTACGTCATATGACTAGTCTTGATTTCGCAGAAATCACTACAGACAAACCAGAAAAATCTTTATTAACTAAATTAAATAAAAGATCTGGACGTAACAACCAAGGTAAAATCACAGTTCGCCACCAAGGTGGAGGAGCTAAGAGAAAATACCGCATTATCGACTTTAAAAGAAATAAAGACAACGTTCCGGGTAAAGTTGCAACAATTGAATATGATCCTAACCGTACAGCTAATATTGCTTTAATACATTACGCTGATGGGGAGAAAAGATACATCTTAGCTCCAAAAGGATTAGAAGTTGGAATGACAATTTTATCAGGAGAAAAAGCAGACATTGTAGTTGGTAACGCGTTACCAATCATGGTTATCCCAGTAGGGACAGTTATTCACAATGTTGAATTACATCCAGGTCACGGTGGGCAAATGGCTCGTAGTGCTGGATCAAGCGCACAAATTTTAGGGCGTGAAGAACGATATGTATTAGTACGTTTAACTAGTGGTGAAGTTCGTAAAGTATTAGGAACTTGTAAAGCTACAGTTGGGGTTGTTGGAAATGAAGAACACAGCAATGTTAACTGGGGTAAAGCTGGTCGTATGAGACATAAAGGTGTTAGACCTACAGTTCGTGGTAGTGTTATGAACCCAGTAGATCACCCACATGGTGGTGGAGAAGGACGTCAACCTATCGGTAAGAAAGGTCCTGTTACTCCTTGGGGTAAACCTGCACTTGGATTGAAAACTAGAAACAAAAATAAAGCTAGCAATAAATATATTGTTAGACGTAAGAAATAGAAAGGAGCACCTTATATGTCAAGATCAGTAAAAAAAGGTCCATTCTGTGACGATCACTTAATGAAGAAAGTTGAAGCTTTAAACTCAAGCAAAAAGAAAACTGTTATTCAAACTTGGTCTAGAAGATCAACAATCTTCCCACAATTCATTGGACACACAATCGCAGTATATAATGGGAAAGAACATATCCCTGTTTATGTACAAGAAGATATGGTTGGACACAAATTAGGAGAATTTGCTCCTACTAGAAACCAACGTGGACACGAAAAAGACAAAAAGGCTATCAGAAAGTAGAGGAGAACTATGGAATCAAGAGCACAAGCAAAAATGGTACGTATCTCTTCTCGAAAAGTGAAATTAGTTATTGATTTAATAAGAGGAAAATCTTTAGGAGAAGCAATGAACATCTTGAACTTTACTACAAAAGCAGCATCTCCAATTGTTTCTAAATTATTATTATCTGCAGCAGCTAATGCAGAACATAACTACAACATGGATGTTGAGAAGTTATTCGTCAAAGAAATATTTGTAGGCGAAGGTCCTACATTGAAAAGAATTAGACCAAGAGCACAAGGTAGAGCAACACAAATCTTAAAAAGAACCAGCCACATTACAACAGTATTGGCTGAGAAAGAGTCGGTGGGAATCTAATGGGTCAAAAAGTAAGTCCGATTGGTTTAAGAATTGGGATTATCAGAGATTGGGATTCTCGTTGGTACGCAGACAAGAATGACGTTGCAGATTTACTTCATGAAGATCTAAAAATTAGAGCTTTACTAGAAGAATTCTATGCAAACTCAAGTGTATCAAGAATCGAAATCGAAAGAAGCAAAGGTAGAGTTATCATTACAGTTCATACTGCTAAACCAGGTATGGTTATCGGTAGAGAAGGTAGTGTTAAAAAAGCCGTTGTTGCAAAATTACAAGCTTTATCAGGTAAAGAAGTTTTTGTTAACGTTAAAGAAATCAAAAGACCTGAAAAAGATGCAAAATTAGTAGCTGAAAGCATTGCTTATCAATTAGAAAACAGAGCATCATTCCGTCGTGTCCAAAAAATGGCTATTCAAAGAGCTATGAGATCTGGAGCAAAAGGATGTAAAACTCAAGTTTCTGGTAGATTAGGTGGAGCTGAAATGGCAAGAAGCGAAGGATATACAGAAGGTAATGTTCCATTACATACATTACGTGCTGATATTGATTACGCTGCTGCTGAAGCAGATACTACGTATGGTAAATTAGGAATAAAAGTATGGATCTATAAAGGCGAAGTACTTCCTATTAAAAACAGAGGAGGTAAGAAGTAATGTTAACTCCTAAGAGATTAAAATACAGAAGACCTCATAGAGTATCGTATGAAGGAAAAGCCAAAGGTGGAACTACAATTTCATTTGGTGAATTCGGATTAGTGTCATTACAAGGTGCATGGATAACGAATCGTCAGATCGAATCTGCACGTGTTGCTATGACAAGATACATGAAGCGTCAAGGGAAAGTATGGATTCGTATATTCCCACATATGGCAAAAACATCAAAACCGTTAGAAGTTCGTATGGGATCTGGTAAAGGTTCTCCAGACGGATTTGTAGCAGTAGTAAAACAAGGTGTAATCATGTTCGAGATTGCAGGAGTTTCTGAAGAAGTTGCTAGGGAAGCATTACGTCTTGCTATGCATAAACTACCTGTAAGAACTAAATTTATTAAGAGAGAAAGTGGTGATTCTAGTGCTAGCTAAAGATATCAGAGAATGGGACACTACAAAAATCAACGAAGAAATCGTTGTAAATAAAAAGGAACTATTTGACCTTCGCTTCAAGCAAGCGACAGGACAATTAGAAAACACTGCTCGTATTAGTAAAGTTAAGAAAGACATTGCAAGAATGAAAACAATTCTTAACGAAAGAGCTTAGGCGAGAGGAGAAAATTATGGAACGTAATAAGAGAAGAATACTTACTGGTACTGTAGTTTCAGCTTCAGGAGACAAAACAGCTTCAGTAATGGTAACAAGTTACAGAAAACACCGTTTATACGGTAAAAGAGTAGTTCAAACTAAAAAATTCGCTACACATGATGAAGAAAATGTATGTGAAGTTGGAGATTCAGTTAAAATTGTGGAAACTCGTCCTTTATCAAAATCGAAGAGATTCCGTTTATTAGAAGTATTAGACAAAAAGTCTTAGTATAGAGCTTAATAAGGAGGAATTATAATGATTCAACAAGAATCTAGGTTAAAAATAGCTGATAACTCTGGAGCTCGTGAAGTCTTAACTATTAAGGTTTTAGGAGGTACTGGACGCAAATATGCTAGTATCGGAGATATCATTACAGTTACAGTAAAAGCCGCTTCACCTGGTGGACAAGTTAAAAAGGGTGATGTTGTTAAAGCTGTAATCGTAAGAACTAAAAGAGAAGTTCGTCGTAAAGACGGATCATACATCAAATTTGATGATAATGCTGCAGTAATTCTGAAAGATGATAAGTCCCCTCGTGGAACTCGTATCTTCGGGCCTGTTGCAAGAGAGTTACGTGAAAAAGGATTTATGAAAATCGTTTCACTAGCTCCAGAAGTATTATAGGAGTAGGAGGAAACATATGAAGATTAAAAAAGGAGATAC
>SDWO01000149.1 GCA_004195325.1 Candidatus Izemoplasma acidinucleici
AGTGAATTAGCTGGTGGATATTATTGGGTTGGATTAGTTGTTGTTACATTAATTGTAAGAACTGTAGGATGGCCAATTTATGCCAAAAGTAGTCAAATGACAGTTAAAATGCAACAAGCACAACCTGCATTAGAAGCTTTAAAAGAAAAATACAAAGGTAGAACAGACGAAGCATCACAAAAGAAAATGCAAATGGAAACAATGGCTATCTATAAAGAATATAAAATCAACCCATTAGGTTGTTTATTACCATTCTTACAAATGCCAATCTTTATTGCAATGTACCAAGTTGTTAGAAGAATACCTAAAACTGAGTTATTTCAAGCTGGTGGAGATCGTGCACTTAAATTTGATTTCCTATGGATTAAAGACTTAGGGGTTGCAGATCCAATCTGGATTTTACCAATATTAGTTGGTTTAATCATGTTCTTCTCACAAAGATACACAATGAAGAAACCAGAATATATGCAAAATAAAAAATATTCTACAAATACTCAAGCAAAATCATCTGAAAATACAATGAAAATCATGTCTTATGTTATGGTATTCATGTTAGTTAGTATCGCCGCTACAAACGCTGCTATTGCTTTATATTGGGTAATCGGAACTTCTTATCAATTCTTACAAACATACTTTAATAGACGTTCAAGCGCCAAACAATTCGCAGATAGAAACTAATAGGTGACTATATGAAAGTTATAACACTAGAAGTAAAAACTGTTGAAGAAGGACTTAAGTTAGCTTCTAAAGAGCTAAGAGTTCCTGAAAGTCACATAGACGTAACTGTTGTTGGTAAAAAAGGTATTGTTAAGAAAATTTTAATAGTTGAAGCTAAAATAAAAGTAGATCCAGCAGAAGTTGGTTACGAAATTTTAAGTGAAATGTTCGATAACATGAATATTGAAGTATCTATTGAAATGAGAAGAAGAGGCGAAAACGAAATAAGTTATACAATTAATACGAGTGAAAATCCTATCTTAATAGGTAAAAATGGTAAAACATTAGAAAATATCCAATTTTACATCAGAAATATAATCAACGCATATAGTGATGAAAGACAAATTGTTTTAGTTGATATTGGTGGATACAAAGCCAACAGAAGAAGACAAATTGAAATTCTAGCTACGAAAACAGCAAAAGAAGTAGCCAAAACGAAAGTTGCAGCGAAACTAAAACCAATGAACGCATACGAAAGACGTATTATTCATACGAAATTAGCTGAGTGGAGAGATGTAAACACAATTTCTGAAGGTGAAGGACAAGACAGACACTTAGTGATTAAACCATCTAGGCGATAATCATGAAATTAGTTGTTGGTCTTGGAAACCCTGGATTAAAGTATAAAAAAACAAAACATAACATTGGTTTTATGAGTTTGGATTATTATGCCAAGCAAAATAAATTAAAGTTTAAAAAAGATAATAAATTTAGAGGAGAATGGCTCAAAGATGGTAACTTAGTATTATTGAAGCCACACACCTTTATGAATGTATCAGGTGAAAGTATTAAAAAGATGATTGATTTCTACAATATTGATATTGAAGATGTCTTAATAGTTTTTGATGATTTATCGTTACCTTTTAGCAAAATTAGATTACGTGAAAAAGGTAGTGCTGGAGGTCATAACGGGATTAAATCTATTATAAACCACTTACATACACAAGAATTTAAACGTGTGAAAGTAGGAATAGATTCAAACCCATTAATTGAAACTAAAAATTATGTTTTAGGTAAGTTCACTAAAAATGAATTGAATGATTTAGAAAGTACTTTTAGTAGAGTAAGTAATCTTATTACAGATTTTGCAAAAGTTGATTCATTCGTTACATTAATGACAAAATATAACTAAGCCCATTTCGGGCTTTTTTATTTACTTTGTGTTTCAAACCAAAAATAGTATAATTAAAGTATAAAGAAGGGGTGTGATACTATGTCAAATAAGGACAAGAAACTAGTATTACAAATTCTAAGCATTTTAGTTTTCCCGATTGGACTTTACTTGTTCTTAATTACTAAACAAAGAAAAGATGCTCAACTATATGGAATATTAAGTCTTATTGGATTCTTGTTCGTAGGATTTGGGATTATCAATTTGTTTCTGATATAATTTTATAAAAAGTCACTTCGGTGGTTTTTTATTTGAAATAAAAGTATCAATGTGATAACATACAAATACAAAAACAGCGGACCCCCATCATAAGAGGGTTTCGCCTTAAGCACGTGGGGTGATTTAATGAATAAATTGGTTAATTACTTTAGAAAAACGGCTTATTACAGTGCTTTCTCTAAGAAATTCAAGGACTCAGAAGAGTTAAAGATAACAAACACAAACGATCCTGTAAGTTTGTTGTTTTTACAAACCATTTTTGAAGACATAAATGACAACATCTTAATTGTCACTCCAAACCTATACAAGGCGCAAAACTTGTATGATGAATTGATCAAATTACAACCATTAGACACCGTTTCTTTCTTCCCGCAAGACGAATTCATAACCACAGAGATGCTAGCCATGAGTTCCGAATTTAAATTAGAGCGCATCAATACAATTCGTAAAATTATTGAAAAAAAGAAGTCTATAATTATAACTAATACAACAGGATATATTAAATATCTAACACCTAAGAAAATTTGGGAAACGGCCGTATTAAACTATAATATAGGTGATGAAGTAAAAGTCCTAGAACTTACGAAGACTTTAATTTCTTACGGGTACACTAGAGAAAGTATTGTTGAAAAACAGGGTGATTTTTCCATTAAAGGCGGAATTATTGATATTTACCCTCTTAATGAAGAAAAGCCTCTTAGAATTGATTTATTTGACGATGAAATTGATTCTATTAGATACTTTGATTTGACAACTCAACGTTCAACGATCAAAACTAAAAGTTGTGTGATTTATCCAATGTACGAATTTTTCTATAATGATGCTCAACTAGAAAAAGTAAAAGAAAAAGTTGAAGGATTGACTCAATTTAATAATATTTCAGGAAAAAGCTTAGAAAGAATAAATCAGGAAATGGATTTTTTAACAGATCATCATGAAATTGACAAATTATCAAGATATGTAACACTTTTATACGAAACACCAGAAACAATTAGTGATTACATCGATAATTCAAATGTTGTCTTTTTTGATTATGACAAAATTTTAGATAATTACACAGATGTAGTTAGAGATATAACAGATTGGTATGAACATACAGATGATTATCCAAAATTAGGATTTAAGTTAATAAAAGATATCGAACATGTATACAATAAAAAAACATTATATTTAGATTCTTTAAGTGAAAGCAAAATAAAAGTAAAAAATGTTGTAAATGTTCGAGCTAAAGAACCAACGTTATACAATAACAATATGCATATGCTTATGAAGGATTTGGAAAAATACACTAAATTCACAACAGTGATTATTGGGTTTAATTCTAAAAATACATTGAAGCAATTTATAAGTATTATTGAAGATAAAATAAAGTATAACATTATTGGACAAAAAGATGAATTTATAGAAAAGTCACTAAATCTAGTAATTGATGATAAATTAATAAGCATTGAACTATTTGACATAAATCTAATAAGTTTCAACGAACATCATTTATTCAAACAAAAAAATCTGAAAAAAACAAAATACAAATCACAAATCAAAGATGCAAAAAAACTTACAGGGATAGAAGAATTAAAAAAAGGTGATTTAGTTGTTCACTACGAACATGGTATCGGAAGATTCATTGAAGTGAAAACTATGAGTGTTGGAGATATGACAAATGATTATATCCACATTGCTTACAAAGGTGATGATACATTATTCATTCCGGTAGAGAATATAAAGCTAATACAGAAGTATGCGGGTAGTGAAGGGATAAGGCCAAGGTTAAACAAATTAGGTGGAACCGAGTGGGCAAAAACAAAACAAAAAGTCAGAAAAAAAATCAAGGATATTGCAGATAAATTAATTAAGATTTATGCATCTAGAGAGAACGCGGTTGGTTTCCAATACAGCTCTGATACAGATCTAATGCTAGATTTTGAAGCAGATTTCCCATATCAAGAGACTCCAGACCAAATAAGCGCTATAGATGATGTGAAAAGAGACATGGAATCTACAATGCCAATGGATAGATTACTATGTGGAGATGTTGGATATGGTAAAACCGAAGTAGCATTAAGGGCTGCTTTTAAAGCTGTTTTAGATAATAAACAGGTTGCCTATTTAGCGCCTACTACAGTGCTTTCCCGTCAACACTTCCATACGTTTAGAGATAGACTTCATAAACACGGAATTAGAGTTGAATTACTAAACAGATTCGTTACAAAATCAAACCAACGTAGAGTAATCAGTGAACTAGCGAGAGGCTCTGTAGATATCGTTATTGGAACACATCGATTACTAAGCAAGGATCTGATGTTTAATGATCTAGGAATGCTTATTATTGATGAGGAACAACGTTTTGGAGTTGAACACAAAGAAAGAATCAAAGAATTAAAGATAAATGTAGACGTATTATCACTAAGCGCAACACCTATTCCAAGAACATTACAAATGGCGATTATGGGTGTAAAAAGCATGAGTCTTTTAGAGACCCCACCCCTAAATAGATACCCTATCCAAACATATGTTTTGGAGCGTCATGATGCGATTATCCGTGATTCTATACAAAGAGAATTGGCACGTAAAGGGCAAACATTTTACTTGTATAATAAAGTTGAAGATATCGAGATGATAGCTAACAAAGTACAACGATTAGTTCCAGAAGCAAGAGTAACATATGCTCATGGGAAAATGGGAAGACTAGAATTAGAGAATGTAATAGAGAAGTTTGTGGATAAAGAATACGACGTCCTAGTCTCAACGACAATTATCGAAACAGGGATAGATATCCCTAATGCAAACACATTATTAATCCATGATTCAGATCGATTGGGATTATCACAGCTTTATCAAATTAGAGGTAGAGTTGGTCGAAGTGATCGGATAGCTTATGCATATTTAATGTACGATAAAAAGAAACAATTAAAAGAAGCTGCGGTTAAAAGATTAAAGGTAATCAAAGAATTCACAGAACTGGGAAGTGGCTTCAAGATAGCACTTAGAGATTTATCAATTAGAGGTGCTGGTGATATTTTAGGAACAGAACAATCAGGATTTATGGATTCTGTAGGTCTTGATTTATTCCTGGAAATGTTAAAAGAAGAGATAGCTATCCAACGTGGTGAAATACAAGAACCCATAGGAGAACCTGTTTCTCCAATTAAAGTTAGAGTGAATAAATATATTGATTCTAACTACATCAAAAATGACTTTGTTAAAATAGAGATGCATAGAAAGATATCTAGTATCACTAACAAAAGAGATATTGAGTTACTAACAGAAGAATTCACAGATAGATTTGGAGCTCCTAACAAAGACATAAACCTGTACATGTATGAAAAGTTATTTGAGCATTTATCAATAACCAAAGGAATTGAGAGAGTTAGAGAAACAAAAAATAACGTAACATTTATAATGAATAAAGAAACTTCAGATAAAACAAACGGAGAATTCTTGTTTACTAAGGCAAATCAAATATCTAGATATATAAGGTTCACCTACAGATTAGAAAAAATCAACATTATTCTAGATACAATAAAATTAAACAAACATTACTTATATTATAT
>SDWO01000146.1 GCA_004195325.1 Candidatus Izemoplasma acidinucleici
CGTATGCTTACGTTACAAGTTCTGAGTGCTAGAGAAATCTAGAATCAAGGTGGTACCACGGATATAATTCGCCCTTAGTTTTAAGGGCGATTTTTTTTATTTTTAGAAAGAGGTGGCAATATGATTAAGATCACATTTCCTGATGGAAACAATAAAGAATTTGAACAAGGAGTTTCAATTGAATTAATTGCTGGGAGTATATCTTCAAGTTTAAGAAAAGTCAGTGTAGCTGGAATAGTTAATGGTGAATTATACGACTTAAATAGACCGATTAATGAAGATGCAGAAATTAGAATCATAACAAAAAAAGATAGAGAAGCCTTTGAAGTACTTAATCATAGTGCAGCTCATCTATTAGCACAAGCGGTAAAAAGATTATTTCCAGATGCAAAATTCGGGGTAGGACCTGCTATTAGAGAAGGTTTCTATTATGATATAGATGCTGGTGTTCAACTTCGTGAGGAAGATTTAATTAAAATTGAGAAAATGATGAAACGTATATCTCAAGAACAAGTCCAAATCACAAGAAGTGAAATGCCTAGAGCAGAAGCATTAGAATTCTTCAAAGACGATAAATATAAAGTAGAACTAATTAGTGATTTACCAGAAGATGAAATCATTAGTTTGTATACACAAGGTGAATTCACAGATTTATGTAAGGGTGGACATATAGGTTCAACTAAAAATGTTCGTGTCTTTAAATTACTGGCTTTAGCTGGTGCTTATTGGCGTGGAGATTCAAAACGTGAGCAATTACAAAGAATTTACGGTACTGCTTGGTACAGTGAAGACGCTTTAAAAGAACATCTTCAAATTCTCGAAGAGCGTAAAGAAAGAGATCATCGTAAATTAGGAAAAGAACTTAAAATCTTTGAATTAAACAATGATGCGGGACAAGGATTAGCTATGTGGCTTCCTAATGGATATACCGTTCGTAAAGTATTAGAAGACTGGGTATATAAATTAGAAAGAAAAGCAGGATACCAACATGTATCAACACCTATGGTTGGAACAAAAAAACTATATGAAATCAGTGGACACTGGGCTAATTATAGAGAAAACATGTTTCCAGTAATGGAACGAGATGGAGAAACATTTGTTCTTCGTCCAATGAGTTGTCCTCATCACATGTTAATATATAAAACAGACATTCGTTCATATAGAGACTTACCTATCAGATACGCAGAAATCGTTACACAACATAGATACGAAGCAAGTGGTTCTTTAACTGGACTTGAACGAGTTCGTGCAATGACGTTAACTGATGCACATTTATTTGTTCGTAAGGATCAAATAAAACAAGAAGTTAAAGATGCATACTATTTAATCTTAGCTGCTATCAAAACATTAGGATTGGAAATAGAATACATTGAGTTAGCACTTCGTGATGATAAAAAAGGTAAGTTCCACGATAATATCGAACTATGGAATGAAGCTGAGCAAATGATGAAAGAAATCTTAGCTGAAGAAAAAATAGAATACACAGAAATGAAGGGTGAGGCAGCGTTTTATGGTCCTAAAATTGATGTACAAGTACGTACAGCCATGGGTCATGTAATCACAATGTCTACTGTTCAATTAGACTTCTTATTGCCAGATCGTTTCGATTTGACTTATATTGGAAACGATGGAGAAAAACACCGTCCAGTTGTAATTCATAGAGGATTCGTTTCTACTTGGGAACGTTTAATGAGTATTTTATTAGAGCAATACAAAGGTGCATTCCCAACATGGTTAGCTCCGATTCAAATTAAAGTAATTCCTGTAAGTCTTGAAGTACATGCAGATTATGCTAAGAAACTAAATAGTCTATTTATTGATGAAGATTTACGTAGTGAACTTGACATGAGAGAAGAGAAACTGGGATATAAAATTAGAGATGCACAAACATTGAAAATACCATATCAATTAGTAGTTGGAGACAACGAAGTTGATTCTAACCAAGTAACATACAGAAAGTACGGACAAAAAGAACAAGTTACAGTGTCTGTTGAAGAGTTTATTTTATTAATTAAACAAGAAGTTAAGAATCAAATCAATTAAAAAAGCAGAGTAATCTGCTTTTTTTGTATCTTAACAAGTAAATGAATGAAAAGTCATATAATTTGGTATAATAAAATAGAGGTGATTTGAATGAAGAAATCATTAAGTTTTTTAATCTTGCTAATATTAACAATAACTCTTTCATCATGTAAAAAAACAGACGGAGTATTTATTGAGATTGATGATAAATCATATGAAGTTATTGATGTAATCGATCAAAATACACAATTACTTCAACATATAAGTGATGAAGACGATTTAGGTGATTATGTAATTCTTCCTTTATATGAGGAAATGACGTGTTATGCAAAATCAGGTAAAGTATATAATAGTTACTATATCTACTATGAAGGTGATTTATACAGTATTATTGAAGCGATAGATGAGGATATTGTTACTTCAGATTTCTTTGGTGATTTAGAAGAGTTTGATTGTGTTTCCCATGAGTATGTAATAGATGGTATTATCTTCGATGAAGTCTATAAAACTGAAGACTATACACTATTGGTAGTTCGTTGTAGAAGTGAAATCGGAACAGATGATATTATTGATGTTGGAGATGTATTAAACATACATCTGTATTTTAGTTCAGGGACATATTATAGTGAATATAAAGTTCAATTCATGGAAGAATTATACTCTATAGAATCGGCCTTATTATTACAAATAATGACTCTTGAAGAGTTGCTAAATTCACAGCTAGCTGATTTGTATTTTAGTGAAATAAATTGTGGGGATGTAGAGGAGTTTGGATATCAACCTTGTACGTCGGGGACAACGGATAAATTACAACTTATTGGAGATTACCTTTATAGAATAACTGGGTCATTTGATGAGTATTCAATAATGAAAAACATAAGAGAACCGAATATTCAAACTGCTGATATAAGAATTTTTAGAGAAGGTGAAACTACATGTAGTGCTGGTTCTTCGACTAATGTAGGGCAGTACATCATAAAGTATGAAGATAAGTATTATTCATTTTCGGATTTTCTTGAATTGAATGTAGTGAGCTTAAGTACTATTATGGAAAACGGTGGTTCTCCTTGTATGACAACCGCTAATAATAATGATTAAAAAAAAGAATTAGATTTTAGAGTGAACCACATTTAGTGGACACTATAAAATCTACTTCTTTTTTAATGCAATAACAAATTCTTGATCTGGATCAATATAGATTGTTTTATTGTTCTTATAAGTAACAAAACTTCCGATTCTTCCAGGTACTTTTTTTACATATCTCACTTGAACATAATCAACAGGTACTGAACTTGAATTTTTACTCTTGGAATGATACGCAGCCAATTGTGACGCGGTTCTAATTGTTGTCTCACTCAGAGGATTTGTGCTTCTTACTAGGACATGACTCCCTGAGTTACTTTTAACGTGGAACCACATTTCATTATGTTTTGCTAGTTTATGTGTTATGAACTCATTTTGGATGTTATTTTTACCGACTACTATCTCGATACCATCTTCATCAAAGTAAGTATCAAAGTTTGGTTTTTTCTTCTTTTTCACTTTTTTAGAAGTTATTTTCTTTCTTATATACTTTTTGTCTTCAAGCTCATCTTTGATTTCTTCAATATCTTTAAGTGTTGCGTTTTCAATTTGATGTAATAACTCTTCAAAGTATTGGACTTCTTGTTTTGCTGAATCAATTTGTTTATTAATATGAGGAACACTTTTTCTAAGTTTCTTATACTTAGTAAAATACTTCTCCATATTTTCAATAGGATCCTTTTTAGGATCTAGTACAATTTCGATTTCCGTATTGTCATAATAGTTAATTGTCTTCAAAAGAGTTTCCCCTTTTTTCATGTTATACATGTTTGCCTGTATTAGCTCACCTTTGATTTTGAACTTATCCTTCTTTTCAGTTTGTCTAAGTTCTTTTGTAAGCTTCTCAATCTTATATTCTGACTTACTGATATAGTTTCTAACAAACTTAACAATATCTTTACTTCTTTGTCTAATTATATCCAAAGAATCTCTTTCAAAATAATATCTATCAAGCATTTCATTTACAGTATCAAAATATTTTCTAGGACCATTTATATGTGTTAAGTCAGTATAATAAAAGTAGTCTTTCTTTGATTGAATTATTACTGGTTTAATGTCATGTAAAACAGATTCAAATATTGATTTTATGTGTATGTTGCTTTCATAGCGATATAGGACTTCATTAATAAGTAATGGGCTACACCCTTGGAAGTGATTTAGAAGTAACTGCTTATCAATATGATCAGGATTCTCTAAGAATGAATCCCTGTCGGTTTTATTTAGCGGGTCAACCTTTTTATTTGGTAAAATCCTGTATATAGCACCAGGAAATATTGTTCGATCCGTTCCATCAAAAGGCATATTATGTTTTAACGCTTCAAGTATTTTAAACTGGCTGTCTGTTACTATGATGTTTGCGTGTCTACCAGTAACTTCTATAACGAGTTTTTTTATCTGCAAATCACCAAGTTCATTTCTTTTTTCGATATCAAATATAATTAATCGGTCATTACCGATTTGTTCTATTTGTTTTATGATTCCACCATCTAGATGTTTACGAAGAAACATGCAAAATGTTGGAGGGGTACTTGGACGTTCTGTTTGTTTATTTGTTAAGTGTATTCTTGCATAATTTGGTGACGCAGAAATCAGCAGTTGATGCTTCATTTTTTTGTTATGAATTATAAATAATAAATCGTATGCTGAAAGCTGATAGATTTTATTAATTCTACCAGTTGTTAGTGCTGTTTTTAATTCTCCTGTAACTACTCTTAATACATTTCCATCGAAACTCATAATTATCACCGCTCACATTATATCATAATTGTTCATTTAATTAAAAAAATGTTACAAAGACTACCTTTTTCTTTATAATATGTTATTATATATAGTAAATAATATAATAGTATGAAAATACAGAAGGAGACGTGAGTTAATGAAACTTAATGAACGTGGTTTATTAGTAGTTATTAGTGGACCTTCTGGAGTAGGAAAAGGGACTGTTAGAAAAGCGTTATTCGAACTAGAAGGACATGACTTAGTTTACTCAACTTCAATGACAACCAGACCACCTCGCCAAGGCGAAGTAGATGGTGAAGATTATTACTTTGTTTCAAGGGAAGAATTTGAACAAAGAATAAAAGAAGACAAGTTTTTGGAATATGCTGAATTTGTTGGACATTATTATGGAACACCAAAAGACAAAGTTGATGAACAAATTGAAGCAGGTAAAGAAGTCGTTTTAGAAATTGAAGTTCAAGGTGCATTACAAGTACGAGAACGAGCAAAAGATGCAGTTTTTGTATTCATCGCACCGCCAAACAAAGAAGCTTTATATAGAAGGCTTTTACGAAGAGGAACAGAAGATGATAAAACAATCCAAAAAAGAATGGATAAAGCAGAACGAGAATTCCCACTTGCTCATAAATACGATTATATTGTTGTCAATGATGAAGTAACAAATGCCGCGGATAGAATACTAGCTATCATCCGTGCTGAACATGCGAAAACTGAACGATCAATCTATAAATATAATGAAATGTTGGAG
>SDWO01000176.1 GCA_004195325.1 Candidatus Izemoplasma acidinucleici
AGATGTGTATAAGAGACAGTTTATATACAATGGCACCACCACTTAGAAGTAAACAAGAAGTAGAACTACTAAACAGTTTAATTGATAATGTATACACAATAGGGACAGACCATTGTACATTTGATAAGCAAAATAAAAATCAATTACTCTTAAAAAACACACCACTTGGTGTAGGTGGAATTGAATATAGTTTTGATGTTTTGTACTCAATCTTTGGCGAAAAGATTGTAGATAAAATGACATTGAACGTAGCCAAAGTACATAAACTATTTCCACAAAAAGGAATCATTGAAGAAGGAAGCGACGCTGATTTATTTTTATATCAATTGAAAGAAAAAACACTTCAGGAAAACCATAGCAACACCGATCACTTTATATATCAAGATTTCCCTGTTAGAGGTGAAGTAAAGTCAACTATTTCAAATGGAAAATTCGTCTTAAAAAACAGAACTTTGCAACCAAACAGTGGAACAATACTAAACAAGGAAGTGAAATAATGAATGCCCTTATTAATGTTACTTATTATGATTTCAAAACATACCAAGAAGATTCATACATTCTATTTAAGGAAAACATAATCGAAATTGGAAAAATGGAAGATTATGAAAACTTTAATTACAAAGAAATAGACTGTACTAACCAAATAGTAATGCCCGGACTAATCAATGGACATAGTCATATATACAGTACCTTTGCACGTGGAATGAGTGTGCCTTTTAATCCGAAGAACTTTCAAGAATTACTGGAACAACTATGGTGGAAACTAGACCGTAACCTGACAAATGAAATGTCATACTATTCAGGAATAGTGTCAGGTATAGAATATATTAAAAATGGAGTAACGACTATTATAGATCATCACGCCAGTGGTGAAATAAAAGGTTCACTAAACGCACTCAAAAAAGCTCTCACAGAAGTTGGAGTTCGAGGGATATATTGTTTTGAATCAAGTGATCGATTTGATATCGATGAATGTATCAAAGAAAACACTTCATTCATCAAAGAAAACAACGATTCATTTAGTAGAGGACTAGTAGGAATGCACGCAGCTTTTACTTTAAGTGATGAATCACTAAAGAAAATTAAAACAAGAACTAAAAGTCCAATTCACATTCATATTGCTGAAAGTAAAATGGATCAAGATACATCATTAAAAAAATACAACAAACGAGTAATCGAACGATTAGATTCATTTGACCTAATCAGAAAAAACAGTATTTTAACACATTGTCTTTACTTAAGTAAAAAAGAATTAGACATAATTAAGGAAAATCAAGCTGTAATCGCTCTAAATGTAAATTCCAATATGAATAACGCAGTTGGATTGCCTGATTACCATGCGATGAAAAAACATGGAATCAAAGTGATTATCGGTAATGATGGACTTAGTCAAAACATAACAAGTGAGTATCATAGTCTTTACTATACAATGCATCATACTAAGAAAGACCCACTTGGGTTCTCTCTCGATGATCTTTCACAAATCATCAATGACACATATGATTATACCAATGAAATCCTAGGAACAAAATTAGGAACTATCAAAGAAGGGTTTGATTCAGATTTAATCATTCTTGATTTTGATAAACCTACCCCAGTCACAAAAGACAATATTCTAGGACATTTATTCTTTGGATTATTCCATAACTTTAAGCCAAATGATGTCTTCGTCTCTGGGAATCACATATTACAAAATAAGCAAGTGGATAAAAAGCTACAAAACATAAAAAAACAGTCATCCACACACGCACAGCTTTTATGGGACAAGATTGAGAAAGAAGGAAACCTATGAAAGATATAAGTAAAACAATAAAGAAAGTTGACAGTGATGATAAGTCATCAGGTAAGTCTAAATATATAAGCGATTATAAAATGGAAAACATGCTTCACGCAATCACTGTAAGAAGCAAGCACCAAAAAGCAAAAATAATTAAAAGAACATACCCAGTATTGAAAGAAGGATATTACATTATCGATCACACTGATATCCCTGGAGTTAACTTCGTAAAAATGATTTTTGATGATATGCCTGTTTTCGCAGAAAACGAAGTGAATTATTACCTGGAACCTATTGCTCTTGTAGTTGGTCCGGATAAAGAAGAAGTATTAGAGATTGTAAATAGTATTGAAATTGCATATGAGATACAAATTCCTACATATGAATACACAAATAGTGTAATTAACTATAACTTTACAAAAGGTAATATCGAAAAGGCAAAAAAAGAATCAGAATCTGAAATTGAATATACATATAACACACCATACCAAGAACAACTATATATTGAACCACAAGGTATGATTGGTTACTTTGAAAACAATCAAGTAACACTAGTTGGAAGTATTCAATGTCCTTACTATGTGAAAGCCGCTGTTGTGTCTATTCTAGATTCAGAAGAAGATTACATCAGAGTAAAACAAGCCACTGTAGGTGGTGCTTTTGGTGGTAAAGAAGAATTCCCAAGTTTAATTGCTTGCCATCTAGCAATAGCTGTTCATAAAATCAAGAAGTCAGTTAAGTTGATTTATGAACGAGAAGAAGATATGGAAACAACAACCAAAAGACATCCAGCAACAATTAAATTAAAAGCATATATGAAAGATAATAAAATCCTAGGTATTAGTAGCAATGTTGGTATTGATGCTGGGGCTTATATTGGATTAAGTGGAGTTGTTTTATCACGTGCACTTATTGCTGCAACAGGGGTATATACAATAGACAACCTTGCAGTAAATGGTGATGTGTTTATAACAAACACTGTTCCAAATGGTGCTTTTAGAGGATTTGGTGCTCCACAAATGTTGTTCGCAATTGAGATGTTCATTCATCATATTGCAAAAGACATTAATGTAGAACCATTAACTTTAAGACAATCCTATCTAGCGAAGCAGAACGATTCAACATCTACAACAGGGACTTTTAGGGATCCAATCATTATGCCAGAGATGTTAGAAAAAGCATTAAAAGAATCTGATTTTATTAGAAAAGAAAAAGAATATAAACAAGAAAACTCATTAAAAGGAATTGGAATGAGTTGGTTCTTACACGGTTGTGGATTCACTGGTAGTGGAGAAGCAACACACATCAATGCAGTCGTTAAATTAGAGAAAGATAAAAATGATTTGGTAACGATTTTAATAGCCGCAGTTGATATGGGACAAGGAGTAAAAACAACGATGAGAAAAATCGTTTCAAACATCCTTGATATCCCAATTGAAAATGTAATATATAATCATCCAGATACAAATCTTGTTCCTGATTCAGGACCAACAGTTGCTTCACGTACCATTATGATTGTTGGTGGATTAGTAGCGCGAGCTGCAAAACAACTAAAAGAGAACTGGATTGATAGAAATTATCAAATATTCACAGAAAAATACAAACAACCTTCATATATTAAATGGGATGAAGATAACTTCCGTGGAGATGCATATCCAGCATATTCATGGGGAATAAATATTGTAGAAGTAGAAATAGATAAAAACACATACGAAGTAACTGTCAAAGAAGGATGGAGTGTTTATGATGTTGGTAAAGCAATTGATGAACAAATCATTATCGGACAGGCTGATGGTGGACAACTTCAAGGTATCGGATATGGATACATGGAAGTAATGAAAGCTGTTGATGGAAAAATACAGCAAAAGAATGTCACTGATTATATTATTCCAACCTCAGTAGATGCACCTATTTTACATACTTATTTAATTGATAACCCGTATCCCCTTGGACCATATGGTGCAAAAGGAGCAGGGGAATTAACCTTAGTAGGTGGAGCACCAGCAGTTGCATTAGCAATTGAACACGCAATAGGCAAAAAAGTAACCAAAATTCCAGTTACACCTGAATACATAATGGAGTTGATGAGCAATGAGTAAAATAACATTTATATTAAACAATAAAGTAGTTTCAACCACCCAACACCCAACTGTAAGACTAATTGACGTTCTACGTGAAGAATTCGATTATACAGGTGTCAAAGAAGGATGTGGCGAAGGTGAATGTGGAGCATGTAGTGTGCTTCTAAACGATAGATTAGTAAATTCATGTTTGGTACCACTTGGTACTGTTCATGATCAAAAGATAATGACAATTGAAGGATTGAGTGAAACACCACAAGGAAAACTCTTGATCGAAAGTTACAGTAAAGAAGGAGCTGTCCAATGTGGATTTTGTACTCCTGGGATGCTGATGGCGTCACACTCTCTTCTAAATGAAATCCCTAATCCAACAGACCTTGAAATTAAAATTGGGTTATCAGGAAATCTATGTCGTTGTACAGGATACAACATGATTGTAAACGCAGTTAGAAGAGCTAGTAAAGAAGGTGTTGGATTATGGTAGATTATTTTATTCCAACAACACTTATTGATACTCTTGAATTCATTAACAATAATGAGGCGAAAATAATATCAGGTGCTACAGACTTAATGGTTCAAAGAAAAAAAGGCGCAGAAATCACACCTTATTTCACAAAGAAACCTGTATTTGTTTTTAACATTAAAGAACTGAATTTTATTAAAGAATCATATGAACATATCCACATTGGAGCTTGTACTCCAGTTAGTGATTTGTTAAATCATAAAGGAACGCCTTCATTACTTAGAAAAAGTATTGAAGTTATGGCTTCCCCTGCATTAAGAAACCTAGCGACATTACCAGGGAATATTATTAATGCCTCTCCAGCTGGAGATACATTACCTATTCTTTATATATTAGATGCGTCAGTAAAAATTGAAACATTAAATTCAAACAGAATAGTAAAAGTGAAGGATGTAATAACAGGACCAAGAAGAACAATCCTTAACTCTAACGAAATGATCACTGAAGTAATTGTTCCAAAGGAAGAATTTACGAAATCTGATTTTGTTAAGGTTGGTGGAAGAAAAGCGGATGCAATTTCTAAAATATCTTTCACGTATGCAGTTAAGATTAAGGAAAATAAGATTATTGATCTAAGACTAGCATTTGGTGCAGTTGGCCCAGTAATCATAAGAAAAGAAGAATTAGAAGAAAAGTATACGAATATTGAATTATCAAAATTCAAAGAACTAAAACAAGAAATCATAAATGACTACAGGCAATACATTACACCAATAAATGATCAAAGATCAAATAAGGAATATAGAAAAAAAGTTGCATTAAACTTATTAGGCGACTTTATAGATACTCTTTAAAAGGATATGATATTATGAGAAATCATCAAATCGCTAATGGCGAAATAAAAGCGGAATTAGTACTTAAAAACTGTCGAATAATTGACGTTTTTAACCATGTTATAGAACATAATGACATCGCAATTGAACAAGGGATTATTGTTGGAATTGGAGACTACAAAGGTTTTAAGGAAATTGATATGAAGAATAAATATGTATCTCCCGGATTTATAGATGGGCATGTACATATTGAATCCTCAATGTTAACTCCAACTGAGTTTTCAAGAATTGTAATTCCTAGAGGAACAACAAGAGTAATTGCTGATCCTCATGAAATCGCGAACGTTCTTGGAGTAAAAGGGATAGGGTTTATGTTTAGAAGTGGACAAAAAACACCTCTTAACTTACATCTAATGGTTCCTTCATGTGTACCCGCAACAGAGTTTGAAACAAATGGGAGCACAATCTCTAATGAAGATATCTATAGTTTGAAGGAAAGAGTCGGTATCCTTGGACTTGGGGAAGTAATGGATTACCCAAGTGTTATTAATGGAGAACCTAATATGTTAAATAAATTGTCAGTCATAAAAGATAAAATCATTGATGGACATGCTCCTTTAGTAACAGGGAAACAGTTAAACTCTTACCTATTAGAAAACATAAAAACTGATCACGAATGCACAAATATTGAGGAACTTAATGAAAAAGTAAGTAGAGGAATGTATGTACATTTAAGAGAAGGATCTGCAACTAGAAATGTGGAAGCCTTGGTTAATGGTATCACACCATATAATAGTAATAGATTACTATTTTGTACTGATGATAAACATCCAATGGATATTATCAGAGAAGGACATATTGATTACAATATTAACTTAGCAATAAAACATAATGTAGATCCAATTACAGCAATTCAAATGGCAACAATCAATATCGCTACTTGTTATGAATTAAGACAAGTAGGTGCAATCGCTCCTGGATACATTGCTGACCTAGTTACATTTAACGACATTCAGAATATCAACGTTGAAGAGGTATATATAAAGGGTGTCTTAGTAGCAAGTAATAAGGAGCCTTTATTTGAAGTTAGTCCATTTGAAGATGTTCATGTAATCAATTCAGTGAAATTGAATTTACAAGATGTTAAGTTTGATTTATCTTTAAAAGATTCATATGTTAAAGTAATCAAATTAATACCAAATAATGTCACTACAAATAAAGTGATGAGAACAGTTACTGTAGAAAATGGTCTTTATAAGAATAATCCGGATGAGGACATATTGAAAATAGCTGTTGTTGAACGACATCACTATACAAAAAATATTGGTCTTGGGTTAATCGAAGGTTATGGACTTAAGAATGGCGCAATTGCTATGAGTATCGCTCATGATTCTCACAACATTGTAGTTGTTGGAGATAATGATGAGGATATGTTCAAAGCAGTTTCTGAATTGTATAAAATTCAGGGTGGGATAGTTGTTGTAAGTAATAACGAAGTTAAAGGAACACTGCAATTGGAAATCGCTGGTCTAATGACAAACAAAAGTTATACTCATGTGAACGATAAACTAAAAGAATTAGAGGAAATAGCTTTTGAACTAGGAATCAATAAAGAAGTTGATGATCCTTTCCTATCACTAGCATTCATGAGTTTACCTGTAATCCCAGAACTAAAACTAACTGATAAGTCATTATTTGACGTTATCCAGTTTAAACCTGTAGAAATAGAGGGTGAGTAAATGAAATATGTTAAAAACTATCAATGTACTCTATGTGATAAAACATATACAGATTTTGATTTATTAACTTGTCCTGATTGTGGAGAAAAAGGAATCCTTGAAATAAACTATGATTATCAAGCAATGAAAAAAGAGGTTAACAAAGATTACTTCAAAAATAATAAAAATATGACGATGTTGAGATACCTTCCTCTAATGAGTATTAAATCAAGTGACTATTCAACATTAAAAGTAGGATGGACGCCATTATATAAATCAGAAAACATTGGTAAAGAATTTAAAATGGATCACTTGTATTTTAAAGATGAAGGATTAAACCCAACAGCGTCATTAAAAGATAGAGCAAGCTTAGTAGCTTGCATTAAGGCAATAGAACAAAACAAAGAAATTATTTCCTGTAGTAGTACAGGAAACGCAGCGTCAAGCTTAGCTGGGAATGCGGCAAAGATGAATTTAAAAACTGTTATATTCGTTCCTGAAAGAGCTCCACTTGGTAAACTGTCACAGTTGATCAATTACGGAGCAAATCTTATTAAGGTAAAAGGTGATTATAAAGATACTTTTGAATCTAGTAAAATAGCGATTGAGCAGTATAATTTCTACAATAGAAACGCAGCTATAAATCCACATCTAGTAGAAGGTAAAAAAACTGTGGCTTTAGAAATCTCAGAGCAACTAAACTTCACGAACATTGACAATGTAATTGTTAGTGTTGGAGATGGATGTACTGTTTATGGTACCTATAAGGGATTCTATGATTTATTTAATCTAGGATTGATAGAAAAGATACCAAGAATCATCGGTGTTCAAAGCGATGGATGTTCACCATTCTACGATGCTTGGAAAAACAATGTAGATTTAAAAGAAGCAGAGGAAAACACTATTGCTGACAGTATCGCAGTAGGGATTCCTAGAAATCCTGTCAAAGGATTAAAAGCAATCAAAAACAGCGAGGGTTTTTTCATAACTGTAACTGATGAAGAAATACTCAACGCTATGAAAGAATTAGGAAAAAAAGAAGGGATATTTGCGGAACCCGCAGCTGCAGCTAGTTATGCTGGTTTGGTTAAATCACTCGAAGTAGGAGCAATAAACACTAAAGAAACAACAGTAGTAATCATTACAGGGAATGGTCTTAAAGATCAAGTAAATGCACTTAAAAATACCAAAGAGACATTCCAAATATCTAAAAGAGAATTTGAGATGAAAATAAAGGAAGAACTTTCACTTGAAAAGTTCTTGGATTTAATAAATTAGCAAAGATAAAGTCACAAACTTGGTCCAGTATATAGTACATTAGTAGAGGGTCAGTTTTTTGAACATATTATATCTGGTCAATACACATTTCTAGGTTCTTCAACTAGAAACTTTGGAAATGGGATATCATATATTTGAACTAAGGAAAGACCCAAAAAACATTTCACTGGAATAATTTAAATTACTATATAAGTATCAATTCTACAAACATGTTACAGGGAACGATACAATAGAAGCGTTTAAGGATTTTAGTAATGGAAAAGTTACCGTATTTACAAGTGCTGTTGATAGTGCTGGAACCATCCATTCTGGAAATCAAATGAAATCATTTTTCCCTGAATAAAAAGTTGTAGGACTAAAAACTTAAGAGTGTTAAACATTAGTTTAAGTTTCAAGAGGTCAACAAAGAAATGAAAGTAATGAAATAGAATGATATGTTATTGATGGAGATCACTCAATTGTCTACGAAGAAGCAGATAATAGATTACACACAGCAAAAAGCTGTAATGACAATTGGTAATAAATAGGAGGACATTATGAATAAATTCATGAAAGAAGCACTGAAAGAAGCTTTTGAAGGAATGAGAAAAGGTGAAGGTGGACCTTTTGGTGCTGTAATCGTACTAGATGGGGAAATTATCGCCAGAGCACATAACGAAGTACTTACTACAAATGACCCAACAATGCATGCTGAAGTAAACGCAATTAGAAAAGCGACCAAAAAACTAGGACGCTTTGATTTATCTGATTGTGAAATATACTCATCATGTGAACCTTGTCCAATGTGTTTCGCAGCGATTCACTGGGCAAAAATGAAAAAACTATATTACGGTGCTTCAAGATATGACGCAGCGGCAATAGATTTTGATGATCAATACATATATGATGTAATCAACAAAACGGCCACAGAACAACAAGTTCTTATTGAAGTTATCGACGCAGTAGAATGCCTAGAGCCACTTCAAGAGTGGGGAAAATTGACAGAGAAAACACCATATTAAAAAAAACAAGTTCAATTGAACTTGTTTTTTTATATCTATTTATAGGATATCGGTATCTAAAGTGTCTGTTAAATAAAATAGCAACAGTAGAAGCATTAGCGCAAATAAGAAAAAGAATAAGAAATTGTATAATTGAACTATTGTGCTTAGAACGGCTATTAAAATAAATAACAATCTTGTCACAGTCATATGTACTAACTTGTGACCATGGACTCTGTTGTTGTATATTATAATACCTTCAACAATCAGTAATGTGAATACTGTTATTCCAAATAGATTTGGAATTAAAGTTAAATGAGACCAAGATCTTTCGAAATCGTACAATGACATCGCCGCAACAATTAATAAAATCAATCCTAGATGTCCTGAGATTTTTATCAATGAACGGGGATCAAATTTAGAGTATCGTAATCGTTGCACGATTGAGAAGAATAAGATTCCAATATATAATAGAATTGCTGGAATAATACAAAATGAAGATAGTACAAAAGTTGTTTGGCTGTATTTCATATCAACAATGTTGTGCCTTAGTGTAAAAGTGAAAGAGCTTGTATCACCAAGATCAAAATCTCGTTGCATTTTCCAGTAAATGAATAACATATAAATAATTAGTAATGCGAGTACTCCAATAAAAATCTTTCTACTGATTCTAATTTTTCCTCTTGTTCTACCTTCCATTAAACTCCCCCTATGAAGTAATATTTTATGTCTTTGCTTAATAATCTATTTCAAACTAGCTTTGAGGTACAGGAATGAATCCTTCGAATACAGCGTTGTCATAGCGTTCTTTGACATATTCAAGTTCCTCTTTAGACCTAGCGGTATAAGCTAGGATTGGAATGCCTTTTGCAATAAGTTTTTCAACTTTCTTGTTAGGCAAGTCAGGTAGCTTATGCATTATATAATCAGGCTTTGTAACCTTGATTACTGGCATTACCTTTAAGAAGAAATTCAGTATGATTGAATTGGTTGGCTTTTCCTTACGAATAAACCCTCTAATTAAATCATTTGCGTTCTTTCTAAATAAGTTAACTATACGTGGATCAAATGAAAGAACGGCGTAAGTGAAATTATATTTTTTAATTGTATCTAGAAATAAAGATACCAGTAATTTATTCTTGTTTGATTTCTTTAACTCAACAAGTAATTTAGTAGATGATGGAAGCATATCAAGAACATCTGTAAACAATGGTACTGTTTCATTTGTATCTCTTATCTTATACTTTTGAAGTTCCTCATAAGTTACATTTCCAATTTTAATATCTACACCACTTAATCTAGTTAGTGTATGATCATGACAAACAACAATTAAGTTATCCTTTGTTAGTTGGATATCTAACTCCAAATCAAAATTGTGTTCAACTGCATGTTTAAAAGCTAATAATGTATTCTCTGGACATATTTTATTATGCAATCCTCTATGAGCAAAGTAACCTTCTTTTAACCATTTAGTATTTTTCATATTCATCCCCTCCAAATTATGAATCACTACTATTATATCATTAGTCACAGTATATTTTGAATAAATTTTTAGCATTATTAAAGAATCAATTTAAATCAATTAAAAATCATATATTATGAATATATGTTATAATTTGTGTGAGGTGTTGACATGGAGAAAAAAATAGTGTTCTTTGATATCGATAGAACCTTGTATGACCCTGATATCAAAGCAATCCCAAAGAGTACAATTAAAGCATTAAAAGATCTACATGAACATGACGACATTGAGATCGCAATAGCGACAGGTCGTGCTTTTTATATGCTTCATATAATTGATGAAATTAAGGAATTTATAAACATATATGTTTTAATAAATGGCCAAATAATTATCAAAGATGGTGAAACAATATATAGGAACCCAATCAACAAACAACAAGTTGAAAAAGTCGTTGAATCATTCAATAGAAACGATATGAAATACGGGTTCTTAGGTGAGTTTGATGAGACGTTAAATATTGTTGATGAAAAAGGAAAAGAAGCTTTTGAATTAGTTGATATGAAGTTACCAAGAATTGATCCGCATTTTTATCAAGATAACGATATTTATCAGATGTGGGCTTTCTGTGATAGAACATGTCATGATGATTTCAAAAATGAATTCGATGATTTGGAAGTTGTTTCATGGCTTGGTGGAGGGTTTGATGTCCTAAGTCAAGGTATGAGTAAAAAAGAAGGAATCAAAAGAATATTAGAATTGGAACAGATCCCACTACGTAATGCTTACGCAATAGGTGATGGGGATAATGATATAGCTATGATGGATTATATTGATAATAGTGTCGCTATGGGGAATGGTAGTGTAGAATGTAAAAAACACGCCAAATACATCACGGATGACATTAAGAATGATGGACTTGTAAAAGGTCTTAAAATTTTAAAATTATTATGATTAAAAGGTTAGAATTTTAAACCTTTTGAGTCAAAAGAATATCCCTTTAATATTCCGATTTGAAGAAAAAGGTATCAAAGAAGTGAACTATGAAGATATAGAACACGTAAGTTTTATGAAACATTTCTTAAATAACAAAGAAAACTATATAGATAGATTGTGATAATATGATAGCCAGTATTTTAGTAGATGTAAAAGCAAAAGAAGTAGACAAAACATTTGATTATCTAGTTCCCCAAGAACTAGAGGAAATCATCGAAATAGGACAAAGGGTAAAAGTACCTTTTGGGCCTCGTTTGATTATGGGTTACGTAATTGAACTAAAAGAAACTAGTGACTTCAAAAAACTTAGGAAAATAAACACAATCTTGGATATTATCCCAAGTCTTACAAAAGAGTTAATCGAAATTGGAAAAGAACTTAGTATCAGTAATACAAGTCCTCTTGTATCGATATACCAAGTTATGCTTCCGACTGCTTTAAAATCAAAATACAAAAAGAAACTTAGAGTATTAGATTCTTCTAAGTTATCTTTAGACTTAGCATTAAAATTCAATAAATTCAGTGAATGTGATTATGATGACACAATCAAAGAGTTTTTACCTGAAATCAAAAAGCAAATCAAAGACAATAACATTGAAATTAAATATCTAGTAAAACAAGCAAACAAAGAACGATATTTAAAAAAACTTAGACTAATCAAGGATGAACCAGTTCGTGGTAAGAAACAACAAGCTATCATTGACTATCTAAGAGATAACAATGACGAATACAAAAGAAATATAGTTCATGCTTTGCAAATAACAAACTCATCAATAAAGAGCCTGATTGAAAAAGGGATCATCGAAGAATACAGTGTTGAAACATACCGTGAAGTTGAATCGTTATACGAAGCTAACAACAAGGAAATAACACTGAATTATGAACAAGAAGAAGTATACAATGAAATCAAGAAAAACATGGATAAGCAGATTACTTACCTTCTGCACGGTGTAACAGGTAGTGGTAAAACAGAGATATATTTAAACACAATAGAAGATGTTTTAAAAACAGGAAAAGAAGCAATCATGTTGGTCCCTGAAATAAGTCTTACACCAATGATGGTTAGTCGTTTTAAAGGACGTTTTGGAAACAGTGTTGCCTTACTTCATAGTGGGTTATCAATCGGTGAGAAATATGATGAATGGCGTAAAATAAGAAGAAAAGAAGTGAAGGTTTGTGTCGGTGCAAGATCAGCAATATTCGCACCATTTGAAGACTTAGGAATTATCATCATTGATGAAGAACACACAGAATCTTACAAGCAAGAAGATAGACCAACATACCACGCTTTAGATGTTGCCAAATCTAGAAGCAAATACTATGATATTCCGTTAATACTAGGATCAGCTACCCCTAGTGTTGATAGTTACTATAAAGCTCTTCAAGATGAATACAAATTATTAGAGATTAATAATCGAGCAAACAAACAAGATCTACCACAAGTATTCATTGAAGACATGAGATACGAGTTTAAAGGTGGAAACAGAAGCATCTTTTCAAAACGTTTAGGTGAACTAATTACCGATCGTTTACAAAAGAAAGAACAAATAATCCTCCTCCTAAATAGAAGAGGTCATAGTACTTTTGTAATGTGCCGTAGTTGCGGGGATGTTATTATGTGTCCTAACTGTGATATATCACTTACATATCACGAATACGATCAGACATTACATTGCCATTATTGTGGACACAAAGAACCAAATCCAGACATGTGTCCAACCTGCTCCAGTCCTCATATAAGATATATGGGTATTGGGACAGAACGCGTAGAAGAATATATCAATAAAGCGTTCCCACAAGCAAAGGTTATCCGTATGGATAGAGATACAACCACATATAAAAACGCACATGAAAAACTATTATATGAATTCGAACATGAAGGAGATATCTTACTTGGTACTCAAATGATTGCCAAAGGGTTAGACTTCCCCAAAGTGTCATTAGTAGGTGTACTTGCCGCAGATATGAATCTTAACCTTCCCGACTACAAGGCAATTGAAAAAACATTTCAATTGCTAACTCAAGTTAGTGGACGAGCTGGCCGTCATGATATTGAAGGAGAAGTAGTTATCCAAACATACAATCCCGATCACTACTCAATCCTTTTTGCCAAAGATCACGACTATCACGCCTTCTTCAAAATGGAAATGAAAATAAGAGAAATTGCGGGATATACTCCGTTTCTAAACATTGTTCAAATCGTTGTCACAGATCAAGATATTAAACATCTTTTAAAACTTGGACAAAAAATAGTCCTAGATTTAAGACATAATCTTGAAGATGATGTTATAATACTAGGTCCAGTGCTACCTAAAATAGCTAGGATTAACAACTATTACCGTGCACAAATCATTATCAAATATAAAACAAGTGAATGTATAGATGACGTACTAAAAGACGTATACAGGAAATATAGTGATGATTTATCAATTGCGATTGATAAAAACCCAACACTGTTATAGGAGTGATAATATGAATATTGTATTTATGGGAACCCCAGAATTTAGTGTTAGAATATTAGATAGACTTCATAAGGAATATGGAGTAGCTCTGGTTGTAACGCAACCAGATAAACTTATTGGCAGAAAAAAAGTATTAACAGTAACCAAGGTAAAAGAGAAAGCTCTTGAACTTGGAATCAAAGTTTTTCAGCCAAGAAGTATTAGAAAAGACTATCAAACAATACTAAATGCAAAACCTGATATTATAATAACCGCGGCATACGGACAAATAATCCCCAATGCTGTATTAGATTCGCCAAGGCTTGGAAGCATCAATGTACATGGAAGCTTACTACCTTTACTAAGAGGTGGAGCACCAATTCAAAGAGCAATCCAAAGACTTCATAATAGAACTGGTATTACAATTATGTATATGGCCGAAAAAATGGATAGTGGAGATATTATTGAACAAAAAAGCATTCCTATTTTGAACACTGATAATTCAGGAATGATATTTGAAAAGTTATCTGAATTGGGAGAATCATTACTAATGGAAACTTTACCCAAAATAATTGCGGGAACAAATGATAGAACCAAACAAGACGAAAACTTAGTAACGTATGGCTTCAATCTAAAAAGAGAAGAAGAGAAATTAAATTTCAACCTATCAGTTGAAGAAATAGATGCTCACATAAGAGCATTTAGTCCTGGACCATATGTCTATACAACAATAGAAGATAAAACATTAAAAATATATAGTCTTAAAATAGAAGAAAACAAATTAAGTAACGATCAATTACTATTACAAAACGGAACAATTACGAAAGTATTTAAAGACCACTTCAATATCAAAGCGAATAATGGGGTCATAGGAATATACGAGGTTCAATTGTCTGGTAAAAAGAGACAGTTAGTAAAAGAGTTCATAAATGGAGCTGGAAGAAATATAATTCAGGTCAATAAAGTATTTAAATAAAATTTAAATAGTGTTATAATAAATAGTTAGGAGTGATTCCATGAAAAAAAGAACTTTATTTTCTAGACAAGAAATGCTAGAAATGAATATTCAAACATTAAAGGAACGCACAGTAAGTGTCAAAGAAATAGCTGAAATAGCTTTCAGACAACAAAGTAAATGGACAGATGATGTATCAATGGTTGAGTGCATCGACTCAGTAGAAAAAATATTGAGTATAAGAGACGTATTCCACTTAGTACAATTAGGTGCTGAAATTGATCGTATGACAGATGAAAAAATGTTTAAAGGACCAATCCAAGATGTCTTATCTCAAGATTTAGGTATGTTTGGAATTGATGAACTATTCGGTCTTGAATTAGCCGGAATGTATGGTACAATCGGTAAGACTAATTTTGGTGATATTGATGTTAATAAACCATTAGTAGTGGATCGTTTAAATGAAGAAGGTAAACACCCAGGTGGAATGTGCCACACATTTATGGATGACGTTGTAGGGGCTTTAGCTGCTGCTGCATCAACAAGAGTTGCACAAATAACCAATGAAAAAGAAGCGCAAAAAGATCCGAACATTAAGACAATAGCCTTAGATTTATAAGTATAAAGGAGGTGCTCTTATGGGGAATGACAACAAGAAACTAGATGATTTCTTCAAGCGAAATACTGAAGAACCAGAAGAGCTTACTGATTACATTAAAGAAATATCTAAAGGTGTAGATCCGAATAAACAAACATTTTTTGATAGAATGGCAATATTCTTCAAAAACTTAGCAGAACGTGCTGGACTATACTACAAGAAAAGCAAACGTGAAGACATTTCTGAAAAGCCATCGACATTCAGAAGGAAATTTCGCATTTTTACGCTTAGGACATGGAAAAAAATTAGAAATAGTTTCAACTTTGAATCTAGAGTTGATATATTAGATGATACTTCAGTTTTATATAGAAGAAATAAAGTTAACAAAAACATCTTAATCATTACCAATATCGTGTTCATCCTATTTACATTAATTGGTACTCAACAACCAAATTATATAATCATCGGATTTTTTGCATTAGCAATGCTTCTAATAAACTCCTTTTTAAAAGGACTAATTAATGAAGAGCCAAGAACTCTTATCAAACAGCAAATGGCAATGTATGTTGGTAGCATATATATACTAATGGCAAGTTTAGGGGTTTATACAAAACTAGTATACTCAGCAAGAAAATTTGATCCTTTAGCGGGAGATGTAAAAGCGATAACAGCGAGTCATTTCAATAACCTAGTCGATTTATCTATTGCTCAAGCAGGATATATCTTAATATATTTTGCACTAGTAGTAGTAGCATTGTACCAAGATGGGAAATTGTTAAGAATTTTATTCAAACCAGTATTAGCAATCATGACTGGTATTCACATAATTGTAATGTATCCTTTATTTGAACACGCTAGTAGTTTACAAGAACTATATAATTACTTGTTCGCCGAGCAAAACAATGTATTAATTGATATCTTGTTAAGAACCATCTTACTTATCATCTTCAATGTTGCTTTATTCTCAAGTGTTACAATTGGAGAAATGATGAATGATAAAAGAAAACAAGAATTAATAAAAAGAAGAGAAATGGAACGAGACTTCAAAGCAGTCGTTGGTGATGTATTTGATGTTATCGGTGTGTTTAATAGCCATACAATAAATCAAAACCAAGAAGATGCACACAGAGTTGCTGAATTAGCTAGTAGACTTGCGAATGTCTTAGGACTAAGCGCAAACGTATGTACAGAAATATACGACTACTCCGTTATTCATGTTGATCACGTTAAGGAATTAAATATATTAGAGTACGAATCGAAAGAAACACTAAATGAAAATGATTACCAAGTAATTAGAGAAAAAACAATTTTAGGTAGTGTTATCATTAAACGTCTTCAACTTAATCAAAAAAGTGAAGATATAATGAGAGCTCACTTTGAGAAAACAAATGACCCTAATTTCATTGAAAAAATGAAACGAGTTCAGCGTTCTCAAGAAGGACAAATCATTTTATTAATGGAAATGTACGATATATTACGTCAATCAAGAAACTACAAAAATAAACTTAAACACAAAAGAGCAGTAGAATTAATTCAATTAGAATTTACCGAATATTTCGAACCTTATATTTTAGATCGATTTATAAAATATCAATTAGAGTTTGAAACATTCTATCAAAAATATAAATTTAGCGATAGGAGTGCTTAATTATGAGAAGATTTTTTACATCAGAAAGTGTTACAGAAGGACATCCAGATAAAATCTGTGATCAAATAAGTGATGCCATCCTAGATGCGATATTAAAAGAAGATCCAGACGCAAGAGTAGCTTGTGAAACAAGTGTTACTACTGGTCTAGTACTAGTCGCTGGTGAGATTACAACGACAACGTATGTAGACATTCAAAAAGTAGTAAGAGATACCGTAACAGAAATTGGATATGACCGTGGAAAATATGGTTTTGATGCAGCGAACTTAGCTGTATTAGTAGCGATAGATCCACAATCTCCGGACATTGCACAAGGTGTCAATGAAGGGGAAGGTACATTCAATGAACAAGGTGCAGGAGATCAAGGTATTATGTTTGGTTTTGCATCTAATGAAACAGAAGAATATATGCCAATAGCTATTACACTGGCACATAAATTAGCACTGAGATTAAGCTATGTTAGAAAACAAGGAATCTTATCTTATTTAAGACCTGATGGGAAAACACAAGTAACCTGTGAATTTGATGATTCACACAAACTAGTTAGAGTTGATAGCATCGTTGTATCAAGTCAACATAGCCCTGACGTTACAATCGAACAAATAAGAGAAGATATAATTAAACATGTTATTAACGAAATTATTCCACAGAACCTTGTCGATGAAGACACCAACTACTACGTTAACCCAACAGGAAAATTCATTATTGGTGGACCTCACGGAGATGCTGGTGTTACTGGACGCAAAATAATTGTTGATACTTATGGTGGATACAGTCGTCATGGTGGAGGAGCATTCAGTGGTAAAGATCCTTCAAAAGTAGACAGAAGTGCAGCGTACGCTTGCCGTTATGTAGCTAAAAACTTAGTAGCTGCTGGATTCGCAGACAAATTAGAGATACAATTAAGTTATGCCATCGGAGTAGCAAAACCAATGAGCATAATGGTAGATACATTTAGAACAGAAAAAGTAAAAGAAGAAGTAATTATCAAAGCAATTGAAGAAAACTTTGATTTAACTCCTAAAGGGATTATTGATGCCTTACAACTGAAGCGTCCAATATACAAACAAACAGCAGCATACGGACATTTTGGTAGAACAGATATTGATTTACCATGGGAGAAGCTTGACAAAGTAGAACAACTTAAAAAATATTTATAGTATTTATAGTATTCATAATTCTTATCTTAGTAATTATAACTATACGTCTTCGAAAAAGACTTCTTGTTTTATGGAAAGAGGTTTCTATTAAGGAGATTATATTTCATCGGTTATTAAGTGAGACAGTAAAAATATTCTACTTAAAAAAGGATTTATTAAAAAGTGATGAAAACAGAATGGCTTTTATTCACTTAGGACGATCACGAAAAAAGAAAATGAGATATTTACTACTACAAGAAAGACAAGACTTATTCCAACATATTCAGGATTTATTCACAGAAATGGAAGAACTTGATATTGAGGAGTTAAGACCACTTAAAAAACAATATAAAACGTTACAAAAAGCTAGAAGAATATATAACTCTAGAGTACTGTTATACAATCAAACGATTAGTATCTTTCCAACTAGGCGTTTCGCAGTGAAAATGAACTTAAAAACAAAAGAGTATTTCGGATAAAAACACTGTATTTATATGGTGTTTTTTTTTATGTAAATCATAATTATTACAAGCGCTTTCAAAAAAAATACAAAAACACTTGCATTATCAAATTAGTTTTGTATAATAAGTATTGTATTAGTAAAATACATCAAAAATAACCGAGGTAAATATTATGATTCGTAACTTTGACCATAAATCAAAAAGTTGGGAACTTGTAGCCGTTTTGTTAAAAAACGACCTTTGTTTATACTTGACTAAAATTAAAGGATAATATCTCTCGAGATATCGTCCTTTTATCAATTATTTGGAGGAAAATACTATGAAGACAGTAGTTATTGGTGTGATTGGTGCGGACGTACACGCGGTGGGTAATAAGATAATTGATTACGTATTGACTGAAAAAGGATATAACGTTGTTAATACCGGTGTACTTTCATCACAAGAGGACTTCATCAGCGCGGCAATAGAAACAGATGCAAAAGCGATACTTGTATCAAGTTTATACGGACACGGAGAAATGGATTGTGTGTTCTTTAAAGAGAAGTGTGAAGAGGCAGGATTAGGGCATGTAAAATTATATGTTGGTGGTAACATTGTTGTTGGAAAACAAGACTTTAATAAAGTAGAAAAAAGATTCAAGAAAATGGGCTTTGATAGAGTGTACGCACCAGGTATGAAAATAGAGTGTGCATTAGATGATTTAAGAGAGGATATTGGTATTTAATGAAACCTTATCTTTTAGTTGATTTTGGATCTACATATACCAAACTTACTTGTGTAGATTTAGAGGGTGAATACATCATTGGAACTTCGAAAGCTCCAACGACAGTAGAAACAAATGTTCTTGACGGTTATGACAGAGCATTAGAATGGCTTATGAAGGATCACCCAGAAATCGATGAGATTTCAGGTATTTCAGCATGCAGTAGTGCAGCTGGTGGTCTTAAAATGGCAGCAATCGGACTTGTCGAGGAATTGACAGTGGAAGCAGCTAAAAGAACTTGCTTAGGTGCTGGTGCAATTGTTACTGAAGTATTCAGTCATCATATGAATAAAAGAGAAGCGAAAAGACTAAAAGAAGCTAATATCGATATCGTATTACTTGCTGGTGGAACAGACGGTGGAAACAAGGAATGTATCGTTCACAACGCACAAAAACTTAAAGATGTGGACATTCAAGTTCCTGTTATTATCGCAGGTAATAAAGATGCACAAGACGACATTGATGAAATACTAGAAAACACTGGTATTGAATACTATATCGTTAATAACGTAATGCCTAAATTGAAAATTCTAAATGTAAAAGAAGCGAAACATGTAATAAGAAAAATATTTATTGATAAAATAATTGAAGCAAAAGGAATAAAGAAAGCTGAAGCGAAAATAGGTGAAATCATCATGCCTACTCCAGAAGCTGTTTTACTTGCTGCTGAATTACTATCAAATGGTTATGAAGATGAAGAAGGATATGGCGAACTTATGATTGTTGATATTGGTGGTGCTACTACCGATGTTCATACCATGGGAGACGGATATCCCAAACGTACAGAAGTTGTCTTAAAAGGATTACAAGAGCCTTTCGCAAAAAGAACAGTTGAAGGTGACTTAGGAATGCGCTACAGTGCAAATGCACTATTAAGTTTAGTTTCTAACTTTGAATTCAAAAAATATTTTGAAGAAGATGATGATTGTGAACATGACATTCAAACATCACTACATAGAAGAGCAGAAAATGTCGACTTTATCCCCAAAACAAAATCAGAAGAAGATTTCGATGAAGCAATCGCAAAAATTTGTTGTGATATGTCGATGAGTAGACATGTAGGACATGTAGAAGTTGTACATACACCACTAGGTGAAATGTATTACCAAACAGGAAAAGATCTTACAGACTTAAAATACGTTATCGGTACTGGTGGAGTATTAATCAACCACGATGATGCAAAAAAAATACTGAAACAAGTAAACAAAAAATCAGACAAAAAATTAGAACTTCGTCCTGCAAACCCCTCTATCTTAATAGATAAGTCTTATATTCTTGCAGCGATGGGGATCTTATCACAAAAATATCCAAAAATAGCACTAAAATTGATGAAACAATACTTAATGTAGGTGAGAAAATATGGTACGAAATAAGAAAATGTTAATAGAAGAATTTTTCGAGATTAGAGGAGAAATCCTGAAGCAATGGAATACAGGTTCCCATGATGATCTTGATATAGAAAAAGCAGTGGCGAAATTGAAAAATATACCTCCACACAAAAACTTTGCCTTAAAACTTAGAGAAGCAAAGAAGAATGGTGTTACATTAATCCAACCCCGAGCTGGTGTTGCTAGATTAGATGAACATATTGAATTATTACAATTTCTAGAAAAAGAAGGAAAAGCAGATTTTCTTCCTTCAACTATTGATTCATATACAAGACAAAACAGATATCAACATGCTCAAGACGGAATTGATGAATCAGAGAAAAAAGGTCGTTCGTTACTAAATGGATTCCCAGCTGTTAATCATGGAGTTGAAGGATGTTCAAAAGTATTCGATAGTATTAATGTTCCAATACAAGCAAGACATGGAACTCCTGATGCTCGTTTATTAAGTGAAATTATTCATGCCTCAGGATGGACAAGTAATGAAGGTGGAGGAATCAGTTATAATATTCCCTACGCTAAAAGTATTAGCCTAGAAGAAACAATTAAAAACTGGCAATACTGTGACAGACTTGTTGGTTATTATCAAGAACAAGGTGTTGAATTAAACCGTGAACCATATGGTCCATTAACTGGAACTTTGGTACCTCCAAGCATATCAAACACTGTAGCAATTATTGAAAGTTTACTTGCAGCTGAACAAGGTGTAAAAAACTTAACAGTAGGTTATGGTCAAGGTGGAAACATGGTTCAAGATGTTGCCGCTTTACGAGCTCTAGAAGAACAAACAAATCACTATTTAAAATTATTTGGATATGAGGATATGTTTGTGACTACAGTACTTCATCAATGGATGGGTGGATTCCCATCAGATGAATCTGAAGCAATGGCACTAATCGCATATGCATCTACAGTAGCAACTTACGGTGGAGCAACAAAAATGATTACAAAAACTACACATGAAAGTTTTGGAGTTCCTACTAAAGAAGCAAACGCAAAAGGACTTCGTGCTTCAAAATTTATAACAAACTTAGTGAAAGACCAAACTATGCCTGATAGCATTGAACTTCAATTTGAGATAAGACAGATCAAAAAAGAAGTCGACTCACTAATAGAGGCAATCGTTAGAGAAGGTAAAGGAGACATTGCACGAGGTGCAGTTAAAGCCTTTAAAAAAGGACTTATTGATATTCCATTTGCTCCAAGTGAGTTAAACTATGGAAAAATATTACCAGCAAGAGATTTAGAAGGAAAAATAAGAATATTGGAATTCGGGAATTTAGCAATGAGTGATGAAACCAAAGAATTCCATAAAGCAAAACTTGAAGAACGTGCCAAATTACAAAATAGAGAACTATCAATTCAAATGGTTATAGATGATATTTATGCAGTATCAAATGGTAATCTAGTTCAGCAACAGATAAATTCACAGCTATCAGACAAAAGGGTGAAGCTATAAGTATAATGTTAATACTAGAAGATGGGTCAATCGCTTTAGGAGATGCTGCAGCTGTACAATACAGTGGAGCTGGAGGTCGAGATCCTCTATTCGTAAGTGAAGAAGGAATCGAGATTATAAACGAGTACATTAAACCTATTTTAATAGGTAGAGATGTATCAACTTTCAGAGACCTAGCTGAAGAAATTGATAGTATGAAAGTAAAAGGTGTTCAACTTCACACCGCACTTCGTTATGGTATAACACAAGCACTATTAGACGCTGCTGCGAAAGCCAATAAAATCACAATGGCTGAAGTGGTACGAAAAGAATATAATATAAAAAGTGATGTTTACAAACGTATTCCAATGTTTGCTCAATCAGGAGATGACAGATATACAAATGTAGACAAAATGATTATTAAAGAAGTAGAAGTTATGCCTCATGCATTAATCAATCACATTGAAACAAAACTTGGAACTGAAGGAGAAATCTTAAAAAAATATGTAGCTTGGCTTAGAGGTCGAGTTATTCAATTAAGAACAGATTCTGATTACGATCCAATCTTCCATATTGATGTTTACGGTACTATTGGACAAATCTTTGATAACAACATTGAAAAAATGTATAATTACCTTGTAGAGTTAGAAGAACTTGCTGCGCCATTTATTCTTCGTATAGAAGGACCGACAGACGCAGGAAACAGAACTGATACAATGATTGCTCTAAGAGATATTACTAAAATGATCAATGACAATGGACGTACAGTTGAAATAGTTGCCGATGAATGGTGTAATAATTTAGACGACGTTAAATACTTCGCAGATAATAAAGCAGGTCACATGCTTCAAGTCAAAACACCTGATTTAGGTGGAGTAAACAATATCATCGAAGCATTAATATATTGTAACGATAATGGTCTTGGGGCTTATAGTGGTGGGTCTTGTAACGAAACAAACATTAGTGCGGAAGTAACTACAAACATTGCAATCGCATGTCACGCAAAACAATGTTTAGCGAAACCAGGTATGGGTACCGATGAAGGTATTATGATTGTAAACAACGTAATGAACAGAACATTAGCTTTAATCAAAAATAGGGACTGATTAATATGAAATACAGTGCAGGTAGTTATGAATCAAGTGATTGTATTGTCACTGTTTCAACACATTCAAAAACAGACATTATAATAGAAAGTATCGTCTTTGAACAATTTGGTGATCAAATTAAAGACGTTATTTCTAATACATTAAAAGAACAAGGCATCAAAGATATCCTTGTTGAATGTTTTGACAAAGGTGCATTAGATTACACAATCAAATCAAGATTACTGACAGCGCTCAAAAGAATGGAGGAATAAAGATGAGTAGAAGTTATTTATTTATTCCAGGGAACACACCATCTATGCTACAAAACTTAGATGTATTTGAAAGCGACGCTATCATCATTGATTTTGAAGATAGTGTACTTACTTATGACAAGGACGCAGCTAGAATACTTGTAAAAGAATTCTTAACGAAATTCAATTTTAAGGAAATAGAAATCTTTATTCGTATAAATGATAGTGAGTCACCGTTCTTCAAAGAAGATGTATTACTAACCAATGATCTTAATATTACTGGTTATGTATTACCAAAAGCTTTGCCTAGTAGTATTGATCAATTGCTTAAAATCACAGACAAGCAAATCATCCCAATAATAGAATCACCAATGGCTGTCCTTCGTTTAGAAGAAATTGCCAGAAAAGATCAAATAAAAGGACTTTTATTAGGTGCAGAAGACCTAACCAAAGAACTTAACATAAATAGAACACTTGAAGGGACCGAGATTCTCTTTACAAGGAGCAAAATAGTTCTCACATGCAATGCATACAAGATTGAATCAATTGATACACCATATACAAGCAAAGACGATGAACAAGGAATATACAAAGATTCCTTGAACGCAAGTAACTTAGGATTCACATCCAAATCTTGTATTCATCCAAATCACGTAGATGTAATCAATGAAGTATTCAGTCCTTCACAAGAAGATATCAAACAATCATTAAGAATTATTAAAAAAGCAGAAACAAACACCAAGGGAGCATTTAGCCTAGATGGTAAAATGGTCGATGCCCCAATCATAGAAAAAGCTAAAAGAGTTATTGTACAAGCAAAAAAATATAACTTACTATAGGTGATAGTATGACAAAACAAGCAAACACAAATAAAATCATCAAGACCTTTGATGATTTTTACAACATAATCGATATTCATCAATATAAGAATATCTCTTTTCATCATCATTTACGTAATGGTGATTATGTGCTAAACATGGTTTTAAACCATTATTTAGAGAAGAAAGTAAATAACATAAATCTATATCCAAGCGCAATATTTCCAAGTTATAGTTCAATATTACACTTACTAGAAAACAATCAAATAGATAATATAACTACAAACTACTGCAATGGTCCTGTTGCTGAATTCATTTCAAACAATGGACTATCAGGTAAACTTACTATGCAAACACATGGTGGTAGAGCGAGATCTATCATTGAAGGTAGAAGTAAAATTGATATTGCCTATATCGCAGTTCCTACTTGTGATCCATCAGGAAACGCTGTTGGATATTTAGGAAATAATCGATGTGGGGCATTAGGATATCCTATCGCTGACAGTCTACATGCATCAAAAGTAGTTCTAATTACAGATAACATTGTAGACTATGTAGATTCACCAGAAATTAAATCAGAAAATGTAGACTATATAATCACAATTGATTCTATTGGCGATAAACAAGGTATCATATCAGGAACAACACAAGTAACCAAGAATCCAATCGGTGTTAAAATAGCTAAAAACACAGCTAAATTAATGGATGAGCTAGAGTTAATTAAACCAGGATTTAGTTTTCAAAGTGGTGCCGGAGGTATCAGTTTGAAAGTAACTGATTACGTAAAAGAGACAATGAAGAGACAAAACATAAAAGCTTCCTTCTTTAGTGGTGGTATAACCAAATATCATGTTGATATGTTAGAAGAAGGATTGGTTGAGAAACTATACGATGTTCAATGTTTCGATTTAGAAGCGGTAGACAGTATTAGTAGAAACACAAACCATATACCAATAAGTGCCTCACAGTACGCTAATCCGAATGATCCTTTAATGGTGATTAAGGACTTAGATATTGTTATCTTAGGCGCAACAGAAATAGATTATGACTTTAACGTAAATGTAACCACCGATTCTCATGGAACAATTATTGGTGGAAGTGGAGGACATAGTGATACAGCATCAGAAGCTAAAGTTACTATTATAGTATCCCCATTAATCAAAGGAAGAATCCCAACCGTTAAAAAACGAGTAACAACAATAACAACATTAGGTAAAAATATAGATTGCTTTGTCACAGAACGCGGAATCGCAATTAATCCTAATAGAAAAGACTTACTAAAGAAATTACTCAATTCAAAACTAAAGATTGTTCCAATCGAAGAATTGGCACACATTGCACATAAATATACAAACATTCCAAAAGAAGCAAAAAAACGTGATAAGATAATAGGTGAGGTAGAAGATAGAACCTTAGAGATAATTGATTATTTATATTTAAAGTAGGTGATACGATGTATAAAATAAGAGAAGTTATTTTAGAAACAGAACAAGAAGAACTTGAACTGTTTCTGAAACAGAGCAATCTTGATTATGAAACAGATATTACATATAGCATAATGGTTTATGATGGACCAAAAATCATCGCAACTGCATCATTAGGTCATCGAATTATGAAATGTTTTGCTGTAGATAAGAAATATAGTGGTCAAAACATAACTGGCCTTATGTTCCATCATTTGATAGAGGTATTACAAAGTGCTGGCATTAGCCACTATTTTGTTTTTACTACTCCAGAAAACGAATCTATTTTCAAATCATTTAATATGAAAAGAATAGTTAGAACGATGAATACTGTACTACTTGAAGGTGGAGACAATATCAATGAAGTTCTAACAAGACTAAAATCTAAATATAATGTATCCGACATAAAAAAAGGATGCATTATTATGAATGCAAACCCGATGACAAACGGTCATTTATATTTAGTTGAAGAAGCGCTAAAACAATATGAGGAAGTCTTAGTATTTGTTGTTAGTGAAGATGTATCTTCATTCCCATTTGAAGATAGATTTAGTATCATTAAGGATGCCACAAAGCACTTAGAGGGTGTAACTGTATTGCCTTCATTGTCGTATTTAGTATCACGAATTACTTTTCCAAAATACTTTTTAAAGGAAGATCAATTAATCAAAGCCGAGCAAACATTGATCGATGTTCTAATATATAAAGAGTACTACCAAAAAACATTCAATATTGACAAACGCTTTGTAGGTAGTGAACCTTATAGTATCAATACAGGTAAGTACAACAAAGTGTTAAAAGATTACTTAGGTATCAAGCTTCAAGTTATTGAAAGAAAAGAACTTGATAAACAGGCAATCAGTGCATCTCAAGTTAGAAGATTAATCAAAGGTAATCATGTAAATAAAGTAAAAGACTTAGTTCCTAAGTCAACATTTGATTATTTAAACTCTGAAAGAGGTCAACAAATAATATCAACAATACAAGACAAGAAACTGGGGAGACATTAATGAGTGACATACTAGTAGCTAGAGAGACAAGAAGCATCCATATTCAATCCCTTATGGATGAATACAAATACAAAACAATCGCAGTTTTAAAACTAAACGTAGTTGGTAAGAATAAAAATCCTATCAACATGCGTTTTATTTGTTTACTGTTTGATAATGAAATCAGAAAAGAATTTAAAGATAAGATTATAAGAAGTGAAAAAGTAGAATCACAAGATGGGGATTACATTTATTATGTTATAAATGAAGAAGGAAATTATGTGAAACAAAAAACAATCTACATAGAAGACAATACATATTTAGGACGACTAGTAGATGTTGACGTATACAATGAAACTTCAATATCACGTGAAGATATGTCTTGTGAAATGAGACAATGCCTAATTTGTGATAACTATGCACATATCTGCACAAGAAACCAAACACACACTCAAAAAGAAGTTCTGGGTGCAGTGAATCTTCTAATTGAAGAGTATCTTACTGATATCTTACTAAATAGCGTTATGCACTGTATCCATGATGAACTTGAAATGCATCCGAAATTTGGTCTTGTATCAAAAAGAAATAATGGTTCACACACGGATATGGATTATGAGACATTTATTCAATCCAGCTTTGCAATTAAACCATTTATTAAAGAATACATCTTATATGGTATAAAAGGACATGACAACCCAAAAGAACTTCAAAAAATAGGACTTGAAGCTGAGCAAGCAATGTTTCAAGCAACCAAAAATATAAACACTCAAAAAGGCCTTGTCTTTGCTTTAGGGTTATTCTTACCCGCATTATCAAAAGCAATCGTTAACAATAGAAACGAATCGTACATCATCTCTGAGATTCAAAGAACGTCACTTGAGATCATTGGTGATTATTATAGTAAAGTAGAAGACAAACCATTAAAGACACACGGAGACTTAGTATACATAGATTACGGTGTTAAGGGTATTAGAGGAGAAGCATTAAAAGGATTTAGAATGTTATTTGAGAAAGCTTCATATACAGATTTGGAAGATGATTCTAAGAATCATCAATATATGATTGATATCCTATCAGATTTATGTGATACAACTGTTATCCATAAAAAAGGATTTAAAACAATGAAACAAATCCAAACGGATATGGATGAAATAAATAAAAATGGTGGATACATCAAAAATATAGAACTATTCTCAATCATAAGTGAAACTTATAAGAAACAAGGAATTAGTCCAGGTGGAGCGAGCGATATGCTTGTAATGAAGATGATTTATGAGAATGTTAAATACTTAATTTGTCACTCAGAATATTGTGGAATATAAAAAAAAGGACTTTATCGTCCTTTTTTTGTTATAATTAAGACATGGAAGGGATGATATAAATGAAGAAACTAATAGTACTACTTGGTTTGATTTGCTTATTATCAGCTTGTGAGAAACCAATAATTGATGAAATAACAAACCTTTATGAAGGTGAAATACATTTTTTTGATGCCGAAAATGTTACTTCATTATCAGTGCAAATAAAATATTTTAATGACGCAATTTTCTCATACAACGACCAGGGTGAACTTGAAATTACAAATGAAGAAAAAAAAGCATATATATATGGAACAGATGATATGCACGTAGTTGTATATCCAAATGAGAATAATGAATATGTAGGCATATCATATGAAGAGAGTTATATACTGGGTGATATGGATGCATTATATAGCGACATGGATCAATTAGTAGAAGACTTATCACTGTTCATACAAGAAGACTATACTAATGTATTTACATACGCAAATGAAAATAAATTTTATAGAGTACTTGTCAACGAGGATAACTATATAACTGAAATAAAGTATACTGATTTAACTACTGGTGATGTATTGCTTAGATTATTTGATATAAATTCTACAGTTGTAGATGTTCCTGAACATATTGTTTTTTCAGCTCAGGCTTACGTTATGATGACACTATATCCTGAAGTAGAATATACTATTGTTGACAATTTCCTAACTATTGAAAATAGTAATTGGGAAGCCGTGATTAACCATAATGGCTTTACAGTCTATTTTTCAAACGAGAATGATAGCTGGAGATATTATGATTTTGTGAGTCAATTCGTAAGGGATTCGGATGGAAATGATATCGATATCGAAGACTTTTTGTTAGATCAAGATACATTATTTATAGAGTTCTTTGAACAAATTACTGACATTCAATATTACATAAAACACATAGATGAATTATTTTACGATTTAATTACTTGGGAAGAATAGGATAGGTACAAGATAAAACATTTCTGAGAGTTATTAAAATTTATGAGACTATAA
>SDWO01000169.1 GCA_004195325.1 Candidatus Izemoplasma acidinucleici
ATATTAAATTATTACTTAAATCGAGTTCGATTAACGAAGTAAAGGAACTAATAGGCGTAATATCAGTTAATAAGTTGTTTTGTAAAAATAGTTTCTCAAGAGGTAAATCCTTACCGGTTAAATCTGAAATGCTAGTTAATCCATTGTTTTCCAAGTTTAACTCTTTTAGATTGGAGGCGTTTAACAAACTACTAAAATCAGGACTAACGTTTGCTCCACCACAACCTAAGTTATTATCATTTAAGATTAACTTCTCTAAGCTCACTAAATCATCTAAAGAGCTTAAATCACATATATTGTTATTACCTGCATCAAAGGTTATTAGATTGCTTAACCCTGATAAATCGCTTCCTAACGTTGTTATGTTGTTATTTCTAACTTCCAATGTTGTTAGAAACTCAAGCTGATTGATATTAGGAAAATGAGTAATCTGATTATCATTTAATACCAATGTCTCTAAATTAACTAAGCTGTTAAGCTCACTAATGTTTACTATTCCGTTATCTGTTAAAATCAATGTTGTTAATTTTGTCATTTCTTCAACACCATCAACACTTTGTAATGAATAACTACCTGTTATACTTAATTCTTTTACTTTTGATAAGTTTTTGAAACTCGCAATACTAACAATACTAGTATCTTCTAAAGTAATTGATTGGATATTCTTCAATGCACTAATTTCACTAATATCTTTGATTCCTGGCCCTCGTAAAGTTAACGAAGTAAGGTTTTGGAAACATTGAATTCCACTTAAATCAAATTCATCAGTCGGATCATCTGCATTAAATGTAAGATCTATCTCAGCAATAACGCTTAAGTAGTTGAATCTATTAACATCTCCTAATTCACGATATAAATCTTCACTAGCGGTCGCCATAAAACCCGTATATGTTTGACAATACACAGGTAAATGTTCATTTTCTGATGTTTTTGCACAGGATGCCAAAACAACAATGACAGTAACTAATGCCATAAGAGAGAATATTCTTTTAAATTTATTCATTATTCCACCTCTCTCAATATATCTATAGGTTTTGTATTAGCTAGTTTACTTACATTTCTATTACTTAGGAATCCAAGTAGTATAAACACAACTACTACATAGAACAGTAAGTTAAAGAAACTAATACTTGTGATTAATCTATCTGGCCCTAAACTTAATTTCATTCCTGCGAATGTTATAATTCCTGAACCTTTGCTTATTGTACTTACGAATACCTGATTTACAAATGAGTTCGCGATGTATATAAAGACAATACTCATTACTGCCGCTAATAACACTTCAATAATTATTTCAATGAAGAATAGGTTCTTAATGTCTTTACTAGTACTTCCAACACTTCTATATATTCCTATTTCTCCGATTCGTTCTCCTAATATTACTTGCAGAAGAATATTAAAGAAGATAATACTAATCAGCATCAGCGCATTGAAGAATACACCGAATAAAATACGGATACTGCTTAAATAATGATAGCTTTCAGTATTTACTTTACATCCTGAGTAATCAGTTATTGTAAATACATCACCTAAAAGACGAACTTCGCCTAGTTCGGACGCATTGTTTAATATATTATCAACATTGAATGTTGCACATACTTCCCCTGGTTCAATAAATTCCGTTCTCATTATTTTAAAATCTTCTTGAACTGTTCCATCCACTTCGTTTAAAGGATCGGCAAAAAAGATCAATGCCACATCTATTGGTTCATAATCTTCATTGATACCACTTTCTAAGTTGACAGAATAATATCCGTCTACATATGCAACGCTAGCAGATTCAATGAATAGATCATTGTATGCCTCTAAGTTGAAGTAAACAATTGATTCATGTTCATTCTCGATAATCCCTGTTATATACATTTCTTGCTCTAATTCTTGATTTTTGAAGACTCCTTGTTCTATGTAAGCAAGTTTTTCTACACCGATGGTTGTAATATTCACATGTTCATACAATGATCTATATACACGCTCTATATAATATTGCCCACCAGGAGCTTCATATAATGGTAAACTCTCATTTTCATCAATTAAGTAGAAAATTGCATCACTTCTTAATAGGATATCAAAATAATTTGGATCTATTTTATTTACTTGTTCCTTAAAATCATCTAAATATAATATATATTCTTCGATTGAATCAAAATAACTTGTAAATTTATCCTCGTGTATTTGCTCATCACATAATTCTTGATAAAAGTTATTTAATTCATCATACTCATAACAATAAAGTGGTACATTCATTCTTAAGTATCTTACTTTAGAGTAATCCTCTTCATCAAATCCACTATCTGGATCTGTAATGTCGAGTTCCATTGAGCCGTCAACATGTTCAAATAAACGGTCTAGATAGGATGTTGAACCGTATATTCCTGTTTCTATCTCAAATGAATAGTTTGGAATCATAATTGTTGTTCCAACATATTCTTCTAAACTAACAACATTATCACTGATTCCGAAATACTCTCTGTAGAATCTACTGGTAACCATTAATTCATAGTTATATGTAGGATAAATACTTTCACCAATAAATAAATCATCAAAACTATATAAGTGGCTTATATTGGTGTCAATTAGCCTTAATTTGAATTCACTTAACATATCTGGTCTCGTTGCTTCATTAGAAACATGCTCAACACGATCACTTATTAAGTTATGAGCCATTAAAGTGTTGTAACCCATTAATATGTGGGTGTTCTCTTCATAGTAAGCATCTTCAAATGATGTAAGTATATTTGATACAGCACCATTATAGTTGCTAATTCCTGTGCTTTCATCGTTTAAGTCAAGACTAAAGGAGTAACTATTCGCCTTATTAAGAGCTTCGTAATAGTTATCATACGCAGTACTTACTCCACGTTCTAATCCATTAAACAATATTGTAAAGCTAAATGCCAAAGCCAAAGACAGTGCGGTAAATATCGTTCTTAGCCATTGCGATTTAATTTTTCTAAATGTTAATTCCAATTTATCTCTAAAACTAAGATTAGTTGGTTTTGTTTTTTTATACACATTTTGATAAGTTTGGGGGATATCTTCACGAATTAAATCACTCGTAAATCTTCCTTCTGTTAACTCAATGATTCTGGTTGCGTGTTCGTTCGCAATTCCTCTATCATGTGTAACAACTAAAACAAGTCTTTCTTTACTTAGACCTTTTATTAATTCAATTACATTCTCACTTGTTTTGTGATCTAATGCACCTGTTGGTTCATCAGCTAAAATGATGTCAGGGTCTTTAACTAGCGCTCTAGCAATTGCTACACGTTGTCGCTGTCCCCCACTTAACTGATTGGGTCTCTTGTGCATATGATCAATGATTCCAACTTGAGAAAGCACTTCTCTGATTTTGGCATCTTTGATTTTTTTGTTCATCGTGTTTTGATATTTTAACGCAATTTCTACGTTTTTATATACACTTAAATACTCTACTAAGTGATATTCTTGGAAAATGAATCCTATTTTTTCATTTCTAATAGCGTCCCAATGTCCTTCATTGATATCTGAGATATTATTTCCTTCTAAAAAGTAATCTCCGCCATCAGGTTTATCCAATCCACCAAGAATGTTGATCAAAGTAGATTTACCACTACCACTTTTACCAACGATTGCAACGAATTCTCCACGCTTAAAGGATGTAGTCACTTTATTAAGTGCTACAATCTTTCTTCCTTCTTGTGTTTCGTAAATGCGTTCAACATCTACGAGTCTTAGAATTACATCGCCTCTACTCATTTAAATCACTCACTTCTTAAAGCATCTATCGCTCTCATATTTGCTGCTCTGAAACTTGGTACTAATACACTAACAAACAAGAATACTACAGCACCAATGATTACCATTGCACTAAAGAATATTTGGAAACTAAACAATTCATTCAGTCCAAAAATTGATTCTAAGTCTGTTAAATCAACAACAACACTCTTATATAGGAACTTGAATCCAAAAGCAATACCAACAAATATTACTGTATTCAACAACAATATTCTCCATGCAATCTCTAGCGTTTCAAATACAAACATATTCCTTATACTTCTCTTACTAACACCAATACAAGAATATATCCCAATTTCCCTAATTCTTGAGGAAACACTACTAGCTACAATATTTATATCAATTGTTCCGCTAATAATAATTAAACTGAAGAAGATTCCTAAGTAGATATAGTTAAGCATCTCTTCTAAGCTTTGTGTTTCAATATATTCACGTAATTGTGGGTTATCTATTGTAATGTTTAACTCGTCGCTCAAGGCATCTAAATCAATAAATGCATCGATGTCATTTACATAGAAACTTACATAACTATCATAGTATTCATCTGCGCGTATGAAATGAACATCGTCTTTTAAATAATCTACATAATTCTCAAAACCACCAACTGGAACAAATATGTTTCCAGTATAGTTTATTCCTTTGTAGTAACTGTTTAGAACACCTTTAATAACGAATTTGTAACATTTCTCTGTTATTGTACTTAATGCAGGAACATCCACATCATCTTCAATGATGCTTTCCCCACATACATATAAAGATTGTCCAACAAATTGATTTAAGTTCCTGATATCAATTGTTTTTCCTTCGTTATAGGCTTCATCCATACTGTATCCATAAAATCTTGAGAATAAGAATTCACTAGATACAATGATCTCATTAAATTCGGTAGGATATCCCCCAGCTATTATTTGACTATTTAGATAAAAGAAACTTTTTGATTCAGGTAATGTAACCATCTTAGGGCTAAATACACCTGTGTTTACTGTGTTTTGCGATGTCATATCGAATCGCTCGTCATCAACAACTAAATACATCTCTTGTAGATGATGTTCATAATACATTGTTGATTCAGATATACTTTCATTCACAACTAAATCTGAAATAGTTTCTTGTGCATTATCGTATTCAGTAACCAGGAATTGTCCATAGTTATTATTTACATCGAATAGATTGAAGTTATATTCTGTTATGTTTTTCATAACTAGATTTACAACCAATAACAACATAATACTAATTACAAAACTATATAAAATCCTTCGATTTATTTTTGCTTTTTGTTTATAGTTTTCCCTTGCTATTTTCCTTGTAAAAACAGGGTTGTTACTTACATATTTACGTTCCATTGGTACATGACAACGTTCCCCAACAACAAGGCTTGTCTCCATCTCTGGAAATTGCTTGATTAAGCGTCTTCTCAGTCTTTTCGTTACCTTTGTCTCATACATCAATAGTTTATTTGTAGTGTCTCTTGTCACACTATTTTTTTGTTTAACAATTTCATCACTAATTACTTCACCTTCATGCAAACGAACAACTCTCGTCGCATTTTTATACGCTAAATCCTCATCATGTGTAACCATGATAATAATACGTCCTGGAGCGAATTTCTGAATTAGTTCCATTATTTCTTTTGCAGTCGTGCTATCTAAAGCACCTGTTGGTTCATCAGCTAAGATAATTGTTGGATTAATTATAATTGTTCTAGCAATGGCTACACGTTGACGTTGCCCACCACTTAATTCACTTGCTAACTTATCATCTACACCTTCAAGTCCAACCTCTTCCAATAGTCTTAATGCAATCTCTCTGGCTACATTGTTATCTGATCCCGTTAGGATCAAAGGCAATATAACATTCTCCATCACTGTTAAGTGATCAATTAAATTAAACCTTTGGAATATGAATCCAATTTCTTGATTTCTTATTTCTCTCCATTTACCGTCATTAAATTTATCTACATCGAGGTCATTGAAGATGATTTTACCACCAGATTTAATATCAACACCACTTATCATATTCAAGAATGTTGTTTTTCCACTTCCAGATTCGCCTAAAACGGCGATAAATTCACCTGGTTCGAATTTTAAATTAACATCTTGTAAAGCGATAAACTCACGTTCCTTAGTCGGGTAAACCTTTTTTAGATCCTTGACTTCTATCATAAGTTATCACCATCCTTTATCGCTTCAATTGTATCTATATTAGTAATTTTCTTCGTAGATATACGTTTGATAATGTACTTATATATGAAGAAGTAAAATACTAGTGAAGCAAAGAATAATACTACATAGTTCATTGCGAACACATCATATAAATTGAAATCAAAGAATAACCCTAATAAAGGCATATAGTAATGACTTATAGGTGAGTTAGTAAACAAGTTTAAATTACTTAAAACCAACATAATCGTAAAGAATAATAGGTAACTGAATAAGGCGACTCGTTTATTTTCTATTCGAACCATATCATAAATGTCTTCATGAGAAGTCCCTAGAACTCTTAAACTAGCCAATTCCTTAACTCGTTTCCTTGTTGCGGTTTCATATATATTTCCGTATAAATTTATTAGAACGATACTTAAAAATACAATACTGAAAATTAATACTAAGTACACTACTATATAAAGAACTATCATTACTAAACTGCGTACAGCGTTAGTACTAACACTACTTATTAGCAAGTCTAAGTTAGTGTTCTCCATGAATTTAATAAATCCAGGGCTTTGTTCTAAACGTGATAACCCTTTAACGAAGTTCTCAATAAAGCCTATGTTTTCTACTAAAACTCTAGGTACAACTAAGTAAACAAGTCCACTTAGACTACCTCTTTCTCTTTCAAACGAAGAAACAAGGTTCAAATTATAATAATTCCCTTGTGCGCTTTCATAGAATTGATTATTAAACAATTCCGCATATTCATCATACATAATACGGTTTGTTGTTTCCTGATATGTTAACCTACTAAAATCACCAAATACTTCTAAAGCATCTTTAAAAGTAGTGTGATTCTTAAGTTTGATATAAATCGCATCTGCTTCTGCATACAAAACTTCAAAGTCCCTATTCACATAGCTTTGATTCGTTAAGTACTCATATTCATCTCTATCACTAATAACATAAGCATGTTGCGTAACATACAGATGTAAAATATCTATATACTGTAACCCTTCAAACATCTCATCATCAACTAAATCAGTTAAAAACGCATTGTTAATCGGTGTCCCATTAAGATCGCCTTCTACATATAAGGCAACTAGTTCAGTTGCTTCATTAAGTGTTTCTATCCACATTTCGAATGTGTCAGCTATCTGTTCCTTAATTTCTGGAATGTAACTATCAATAAACTCTTTCTCAATATCATTAACATTAAACTCATAGTAGTTCTCTAAACTTATTTCTGCATATTGAATTGCCTTGGTAAATTCTCCATATGATGAATTATCCACAATTTCAAAATTGATGTACTCTTCAGCCTCTTGACTAAATATAAAGCTAAATGATTCAGAAGAAACATTCGGCATGAACACATCATCTTTTAAGTCTATAAATGGATTAATATCACCATCAAAGTTAATTAAACCTACTACTGTAAATGTATGAGATTCCTCTTGATATGACTGTGTATAGCTATCTCCATCATCTTCAAAAGTAATAATATTTCTCGTTATTGTTATTGTTCTATCTTCTTCGTCCATTTCTAAGAATTTCTCACTTATTAATGCACTTGGAATGATTTTTAAGATATTACCGTGTTCATCTTTGAACTCATCAGGTGTAATAATCTCATATTTAAATAGGAAATCTACCGGAACGACGATTTCGTCTTCATCTTCTGGTAGTCTGCTTCCTTCTAACATATGATCTGATAATATTTCGCTATTATTTTCACTATATACAAAGTTATATTGATAAATACTGTTTTCCTCAAGATCCACACCCATGAAATCAGATACGTAAGTATATGGTTCTGGATACTGAACTATGTTCTGGTAGATATATTGAAGGTCATCAAATACTATTTCTGGATTTGATTGCTTCAATATGATACTTGAATTGTTATAGTAAACTGCGAAAATAGGGCTTAATCCTAAGTCCTCTAGTTCTTGTTTAATATGTAGAATTCTATCTTGATCATATTGATATTTAAAATATGGATCGATTAGTAATTCATCTATGAAATGCGAGCTAACTATGTCTGTTTGACTAAAATCACTAATAAATGAGAATTCCAAGTCATCATACAGTTCCCTATCAAGTTCATCCATCTCGTAATCAGAATCAATATAGTACACTTTATTTTCATTTGTCATAGTTCTTCTATACATTGCTTTTTCGTTAAATCCGCCAAACGTCTCAGTAACAAAATTCAAACCAAAGACAATTGTTAATAAAAACACTGTGAATATCAATGCACTAAATATATGTAACCCAATATTTCTAAAGAAAGATTGATTCGCGTATTTCTTCTTACCATGGAAATTGTCACTCGTTTGTAAGAATCTATAAATCCTGGTATTTAGCTTTGTATTGCGCATTCTTTCTTTTATTAGTCTTCGTTTTAGTTCTTCATCAATATCAAACTCATTTTGATTATTCAACTTGAAGTTCTCTAAATCAACACCTAAATCCTTTAAGACGGTTTCCTTATTTACTTTGGAAACTTTTCCTTCAATGTCAATTAATTTTTGGATTCTAACATCATCTTCACTTATTTCTCTATCAATAATCAAATCAAGATCATCAACTCTTATTTTTGAAGGATCAGTAATTAATTCATTTTTAATAGTATATCCGCTTTTCAGCTCAATAACGCGACTTCCATAGTCACGAACAATTGCTTTATTATGTGTTGCAATTAATAATAACTTTGTTCTACACAAATCTTTTAGTAAGTCCAAAATCTCTTTACTTGTTCTTGAATCAAGTGCTGCGGTTGGTTCATCAGCGATTATAATATCAGGGTTTTTAACAAACGCTCTAGCAATAGCGACACGTTGTTTTTGCCCACCACTTAATTCATATGGGAATTTATCAGCATGATCTCTTAATCCAACTAGTTTTAAAGCATGTAGTGCTGCTCTTTTTCTACTACCACTGTTTACTACTCCAATAACTTTCAAAGCAATTGCCACATTCTCTAGAACAGTAAGGTTGTTTAGTAAAACATATTGTTGAAAGACAAATCCAATTCGTCTTTTACGAATCGTATCTATTTCTCTTTCTGATTTCTCACGCATGTTCTCTCCATCAAGAATATATTTTCCCGCATATTCTCTATCAAAACCACCAAGAATGTTTAGTAATGTACTTTTCCCACTACCTGAACGTCCTAAAAGAACAACAATTTCACCTTTTTCAAGATTATAGTTGATGTCACTTAATGCGATTACGTTGTAGTTCACTGTCCCATATACTTTAGTTAAATTCTTTAGTTCAATCATTCGGAAGCCAACATTCTGATTGTGTTGCTTCTAGAGATTTTGTATGCCGGGATTAAAGAACCCACCATAAACAAGAATAGAACTACAATAAATATGATACCTACATGGGAGTAGTGAATATGGAAATCTATCAACGCTAAGTCTTGATTGGTAATGAATGAAGCCAAAACCCCAAACGTTGTTGTAAATATGTTTGTTATAAAGTGTAAATAATTAGCGACTAATAAGTCTTTGAAGTTAAGTACACCATTTATAAGTAAAATTAATACAAATGTATAAATTAAGCTATCTTTAAAAATAGCAAATGTAAACTTAATTGGTCGTAGCATAAACAGTAAAGCAATCTCCTCTTGAGATGCACCGAAAGCCTTTAATACTGCGATTTCACGCTTCTTGTTAATAATGTTGATTGTGAATACAAATAGGTAAGATACAATGCAAAATCCTATTAAAATATAAAGTATAACTTGAATCAACGCAGAAAGATTCTGTTCAAAGAATTGATAGATAAAATCAAGTATAACGTTCTTATCTGCTACTTCGCTTTGGACAAATACTTTTAGGTATTTTGTCGTAAAGACATCCAAGTTTTGGTTTATAACGTTAATTACAATGAAAAGAGTTAAAGAAATACTAAACGTTCTAAAGGTTTTCCCGAATTTCTTTTTGTCTATATCCATGCTTAAGAATGAATACATCAACAGATTAAGGAACCCAGCATGTTTTTCCTTTAACTTTCTTTTTTCTGTTTCAATTACTTCTTTTTTTACAAGTATTTGGTCTTTTACAACATTACCATCCACAAGCATAATCATACGATCGCTATATTTCTTTGCGAACTCTTCGTCATGTGTAACCATGATAATTGTTTTTGTTTTTGATAAATCCTTTAGCAACTTCAATATCTCAACAGCTGTATAATCATCTAGTGCACCCGTTGGTTCATCACAAAGGATTATTTTTTGATCATTTACGATTGCTCTCGCTATCGCGACACGTTGTTGTTGTCCTCCACTTAGTTCTGGAGGTCTTACTTTTACATATTGTTCTAGTCCAACGCTTTTTAAAGCTTCAAACGCTTTTTCTCTAGACACTTTAAAACTTTCACCATTTAATACCAAGGGTGTAGCTACGTTATCTAGAACACTCATATCTTTAACCAAGTTAAACTCTTGGAATACAAATCCAATGTAATTATTTCTTATTGTGTTAATTTTTCTATCTTTTAATGAGCTAATGTCATGTCCGTCTAAGATGACGTTCCCCTTGTCGAACTCTAACAAAGTACTTATAACGTTCAAAAGAGTAGTTTTTCCAGATCCACTTCTTCCTAGGATCGAAACAAAACTACCTTCTTCTATATTTAAATTAATACCTTTCAGTACATGTGTGGTGTTAGTACCATGTTTGTAACTTTTATGTAAGTCTTTAATTTCGAGTATACTCATGCCGTCACCACCTTATCAATATAGTACTAAATTATTGTGTATATATTATGAATAATCACTGAATATTACGTTCCGCTTCTGTGATACGTAAGTAATTAGGATTTAGGCCATGTATATCTTCAACTACTTGAGTCAGGTTCGACTTTATAATCAGCTCAATATTTGGCTCTCCCCCACTGACAACTGTAAATGGCTTATTAATACCATTTTTATATTCTTCGAGGTTCGTTAATTGTTCTGGTTCTTGCAAAGTCATTAAGCCTTCTTCAATATCATACAATCCAAGGAAACTATTCCCTCTTCTTGCATCAACTTCAGCTAAGACTAAACCACTGTTTTCTGCACTACTAGCCATCAGAGCCAAACTACTTACTGTAAAGACTGGTATGTTGCTATTCCAACCAAACATTTTCGCAACTACAACTCCAACTCTTAACCCTGTATAACTCCCAGGTCCAACTCCAACAATTATTTCATCGATATCACTAACTTGTATCTTGTTATCTTTTAGAAGTCGTTCTATTTCAATCATCAACTTAACAGAATGATCATTATTTCCTGGTTTATAATATTTCTGAACACATTCAAAGTCCTGGAATAACGCTACGTAAAGATACTTAGTAGCAGAATCAATTACTAATCTTTTTAACGATTTCTTCATATATTCCAACTCCTTCAATCTTTATTAGTCGTTTATCTTTATCAATAATTTCTATTTCAAATACCAATTTCTCATCGGGTAAACTATTAATAATATTTTTATACCATTCAACAACACATACACCTTCACTGTATATGTATTCTTCTAAATCGTAATCAGAACCTATCCCGTTTAATCTATACACGTCCATGTGATACAAATCCAAATCTCCTTCATATACTTTCAAAATTGTAAAAGTAGGACTATTAATGTTGTCATCAATCCCCATACTTTTACCAAATGATTTAGTAAACGTTGTTTTTCCCGCACCTAAATCACCTTCAAGACATAATAAAAAGCCAGGAAATACATGTTTTCCTACCTCAAATGCGAACTTTTGCATGTCTTTTAAATCCTTAATTATTAGCTCTTTATACATCATTTCACCAACCTGTTAATTTGTATATCTAGATATACAATTACTATACATAGATTATATCACATTAAAAAGCATTATATATATAAATTTTGTGTGTTATAATTTTGTGGAGGAGTGATCTTATGGACTTAATCTTATACAACCCATTATCAAAAAATACAAAATCAAATATACAAACACACAAACTGATAAGATACTATAAAAAGAACAATATCCCTTTTAGATTGAAAAGTATAATCAAAATAAAGGATATTGAACAATACTTAATTGGAAAAGATCATATTGACAAAATCATCTTACTGGGCGGAGATGGTACAATAAACCATTTCGTAAATAGTACAATAGATGTAGAAATCAAACAGGATATATATTTAAAACCAAATGGTACTGGAAACGATTTTTTAAGAACCTTGAAAACCCAAGATGCCAAACCGCAATATATTATGGAAAGCACATATGATACCGGCTTCAAAACCAACTTTGTAAATGGTACAGGGATGGGAATAGACGGATATGTTGGAGCATTACTCCAAAAATCAAAAAGAAAAGGGAAACTCGCGTATTTATACAACACTATAATAGCGATGATCAAATATATTCCGGAGCCTTTGACAGTTGAAGTAGACGGTGAAACACACCACTATAAGAAAGCATATCTCGTAACTATGAACAACGGGAAATACTTTGGTGGAGGGATGAAGATAAGTCCTAATGCAAATTTGAATGATGAATTCTTAGATGTAATTGTTGTTCATACAATATCCAAACTATTGGTAATACCTATCTTTTTCACAATTTACTTTGGAAAACACACCCTATTCAAAAGATGGGTTACTCATTTCAAAGCTAAAAATGTAAAAGCTACCTTTACAACACCACAGATGACACAAGCAGATGGTGAGAATTATTATGATATTACTTCAATGGAAGTGAAAAGTTCAAAGAAGCAAATACATTATCGATATTTCGCACAAAAAAAGCGCTAATTTTAGCGCTTTTCTTTTATATTGCTTTAGTATAACAAGTTCTATTTCCTTTTGTTGATTCTTCAAATCCCATTTTTTTAACATATTTTATATGATCAACATTGTCAGTAAACACTAAGAAGTGAGTATAACTCATATCGATAAACTCTTCTCTTTGTGATTTAAACACATAAGCAGCTAATTTAAAGTCTCTATATTGAGGAACTACGTAATCGATTTTTATTTCTAAAGTATGTTCATCAAATTTATCAGCGACAAATAATCCAGCTGGTGTCATATTCCTAAGAATATAGTATTTAATTGATGCATCTTTTATATTAACATCCTCTAAACTCATGTAACTTTCAATATCTTCCTTGTAAAATCTAATAAATGACTTTAAATACTCTGATTTTCCTTCAAAAGGTAATAATTGAAAGAACTCTTTCCCTTTATACATTTTAACAAGGTAATAGATATCAATAACAACTATTCCTAAGTTCATTAATCCTGTAGGTATACTTCCAATCATAAATCCGTAAAGCCCAAATAGCAAAGCTCCTCCCAAATTTATCCATCTTAACTTCTTCAGCGAACTCATTAATAAAGATATTAATACTATTAATGACGCTACATAACCTAAATACTCTAAATACATAATATTCCTCCTAATTCAAATGACAATATACACTATCAAACATCTAATTCTATTTCAATGTCTTTTGTCAGTTTTTTAAACGGCTTTAATTCTGTAATAAGGACTCCAAATATGATTAGTAATCCCCCTACTACAATAGAAACTGTCAGTACTTCCTGAATAATCAATATGCTCCCAATTACTCCAAACACACTTTCTAGTACAACAATTAAACTAACTCTAGTAGGTAAACTGAATTTCAACGCATAACTTTGAACTAAAAAACCTAATGCGGTATTAAGAACTCCTAGAAATAACAATGGCCAATAGTTCAACAACCCAATACTTACTGGAGAAGAGAATATAAATATCACGATTATTGATAATACCGTTGATATGTATATATTAAATAATACGAATGTTGCTGGGTCTAGATCGTGTTTCTTTTGGAAATATGACCCTGTTACAACATTAAACGCTATCATAATCGCACAAATGAAGGTATAGAAATCCCCTAAATTAATTTTATCTATTGATATAAAAGAGAACCCAAAGGATAAAACATATAGACCTACTGTAGCGATTACTACAGACATTATATTGTATAAATCCACTTTCTTTTTAAAAAATAGATAATACAAGAATGGTACAAATACAATGTTTAATTGAGTTATAAATCCATTTTTAGATGCTGTTGTTATCTCATTTCCCAGCGTTTGAAACAAGAATCCTAAGAATAAGAAAATACCTGTAATAACTCCATATATAATTACTTCTTTATTAATACATTTTAATTTTCGATAGAACACAATACTTAACAACAATGCTGCAGTAATGAATCTACCACCCATTATCATATAAGCATCAAATCCATAATTAAATGCTAATTTTGTTATTGGAAACCCTAGCCCCCATATAATAGTAACTACTATTAAGGCAAGTTCCGAGTAAGTTTGTTTTGATTTCATATAGGCACCTCGCATTCACTATAACAAAAGAAAAAGAGTAATTCAATGAATTACCCTTTTTTGTCTATTTTAAGCGTTTCTTTAACTCTTTTGATAATTCCTCATATCCTGGTTTCCCAAGTAATGCGAACATATTTCGTTTATAGTCTTCAACACCTGGTTGATTGAATGGGTTTACGTCTAATACATATCCACTAACACCACATGCCTTCTCAAAGAAGTAAATCAAATATCCAAATGTATACTCGTCTAATTTTGGCATATTAATTACAATATTAGGAACTCCACCGTCATTATGAGCAAGAATAGTTCCGTAGAACGCTTGTTTGTTAACGAAATCAACTGATTTTCCTTTTAAATAGTTTAATCCATCTAAATTTAGATCATCCTCTTCAATAAACATTTCTCTTCTTGGAGCTTCTACATTTAGGATAGTTTCAAATAAGTGACGTTCACCATCTTGAATATATTGCCCTAAACTGTGCAAATCAGTACTAAACGAAGCACTTGCTGGGAAAATACCTAAATGATTTTTTCCTTCACTTTCTCCATAAAGTTGTTTCCACCATTCACCAACAAAGAATAACGCTGGTTCGTAATTCACTAACATCTCTATTTTCTTACCATCTCTGTATAATAAGTTTCTAACCGCAACATACTTATAGGCCTCATTGTCTAAAGATGGTTCCAAATATTCATTATAAGCATCTTTTGCACCTAGCATTATTTGATCAATGTCTAATCCTGAAGCTGCTATAGGTAATAACCCTACTGCTGTAAGAACACTAAACCTTCCACCAACATCGTTAGGAACAACAAATGTCTCATACCCCTCTTTGTCAGCTAAAGTACGTAATGCACCTTTATCTTTATCTGTAGTTGCATAGATTCTGTCCTTTGCAGCTGCTTTTCCATACTTCTCAATTAGAATCTTTTTGAAAGCTCTAAATGCAATTGCTGGCTCAGTAGTAGTTCCCGACTTACTAATTACATTAATGCTGAAATCTTTCCCATCAACATAATCAATTAAATCCATGATATAACTACTTGATATATGATGCCCCACAAAGATTATTTCTAATCCTCTATTCTTATCAAAATGCTTATTAAGACCTTCTAATACTGCTTTTGATCCTAAGTAAGACCCGCCAATACCAATAACGAGTAAAATCTCTGATGATTCTTGTATTCTTATCGCTGCTTTTTTAATTCTATCAAATTCTTCTAAATCATATTTAACGGGTAAATCAACCCATCCAACATATTCATTTCCTTTTCCGTTACCATTGTGCAATAAATTGTGAGCTTTCATGATTTCCTTTTCAATTAAAGGTAAATCTTGCTCATTAAAAAATTCTTTCGCTCTTGAATAATCAACTCTTAAATGTTTTTTCATAATTACCTCCTAATACGTACATATAGTACCATATACGTTTTTATTTGTATAGAGTAAAGCGTATACATATCCAAAATAAAAACAGTGATTACTCACTGTTTTTAAGATTGTAGGTGTTTATCCATTCTTGTAATGTTTGCTTCAAAGGATCAAATCCTGCATCTAACATAATATTATATCTTTTTTTACGTTTATGAAGTGCTTTAAAGCTTAAACTAAGCTTTGTGCCATTCACTTTAATAACTTGCAAATCAATAACATCACCGACAGATACATAATCATCGATACTACGAACAAAGCCTTCGCTAAATTCACTTATGTGAATTAGCCCAATATATTCATCATCTATCTGTACAAATGCTCCGTATGGCTTTATTGCAGTAATCTCACCTTTAACAACGTCGCTAATATTCATCATTAAAACTCCTCATTTTAGATTACTCATAAATAGTATATCAAACTTTTAAAAATGTTAAAAGTATTAAAAAAAGAAAACAATAGTGTTTTCTTTGTTTTATATATTCTCTACTCCAATAATTCCTGGTACTTCTTCTAATAAAATGGCTTCAATACCATCTTTCAATGTTGAATCTAAAGCACTGCATCCTACACAAGCACCCATCATCTCAACATAAACAATACCATCTTCATATCTTACGTATTTTACATCTCCGCCATCTCTTTGTAAGTAGGGACGAACTTTGTGGAGAATCTCTTTAACTTGTTTTTCTATTAAATCTGAATTCATAGGAATCACCTCTTTAATTTCGCAAATTTATTATACACAATAAATGACTGAATGTGTACTAAAACGCAAAAAAAAATAAGGATTATTCCTTATTTAATCTTTTTAATACGTAATATGGTGCATTTGGTGTTGCAGATTCCATTAAATAATCAGGTATTGTTTGTTTTGTTTCTTCTGTAAAACCTTTAAATCTAAGCATATCTGCACTACAATCACCAACAATGTAAGTGTATTTATCTAAATATTCAACATAACGGTCATTAAAAACCTTTATTTCTAGTGCTTCCTTGTAATCTTTGATTATCTCAAAGTTACCATGTTCTGTTTCTATCATAATATCCTCCTAGTAATCATTATCATTGAATGATTCATATTTATCGTCATTTCGATGATTGTGATTTATTGTACTTTTTTCAGGTAAGATGATTGCCAATATAATATAGAATAGTAGTCCAGTACCCACAAACAGTACAGATACAACGAATCCGATTCTAACTATAGATGGATCAATATCAAAATATTCTGCGATTCCCTGACATACACCAAATACTTGTTTATCTTTTTCTGATTTATAAAATCTCTTACTCATAATTTCACCTTTTCTACTAATACAACACTTTCCGTCATAATAGCTTCTTCTCTCCCGATTATTCCTACTCGTTCACCTGTTGTTGCTTTTACACTTACAAAGTTTACATCAATCTCTAGTAATTTTGCAATGTTTTCTCGCATTTCTTGTTTATAATGTCTTAATTTGGGATTTTCTAGGAATACAGTAGAATCTATATTTATTACCTTATATCCTTGTTTCTTAACCTCATTCATGACTTTACGTACTAAAAGGCTAGAATCAATCCCTTTGAATTCTTCACTTGTATCTGGAAATAGTTTACCTAAATCACCAAGTGCAAGTGCGCCAATTAGTGACTCACATACTGTGTGAAGTAAACAGTCCCCATCACTATGCCCAACAGATCCTTTATTATGAGGAATCCTTACTCCTCCAATAATTAATCTATACCCTTCTTCTAATCTATGGATATCTGTGCTGTGTCCAATACGGATCATAAAATCACCTCTAATAATTTAATATCGTCTAGTGTTGTCAACTTAATATTTCTATAATCTCCGTTAACAACATATGCTTTTTCATTCATAAACTTCTCTACCAATACAGTATCGTCTGTTCCTGAAAACTTCGATTTCTTTGCTAATTCATGTGACTCAAGCAAAATTGAGGTTTTAAAAGCCTGTGGTGTCTGAGTTGCAATTAACAGTGCTCTATCGAGTGTCTTAACTACGCGGTTTCCTTTAACTTCTTGTATAGTATCCTTCACTTTTACACCTAATGTTATTGATGGATAATTGGTTAAATTATCTAATATATCCCTCATTGAGTGTTCTGGAATGTACGGCCTTGCTCCATCGTGTATTAAAACAAATTCATTTTTCGCTACATTAAGCGCTTTATAAACACTGTCCTGTCTTTCTTTTCCACCAATAATAACGCTATTTACTACACTGCTATACTTGTTTGAAAAGTACTCATATTCCTGTTCTGAGACTACTAATATCAACTCGGAAATTTCTTTATATCTTTTGAGTGTATTTATGCTGTAATCAATAACCTTTTTTCCCTTAATTTCATAAAGAACTTTATTGTATTTTAACCCTGTTCTTTTTCCACTTCCAGCAGCCAAAATAATTCCAGTTATATTCATATTTAAGTCCTCGTTTTTCATAATGATTTTTTGTATGTGGATAACTATTTTACTATGTGTATTTTATGGAGTTATTAATGTGGATATCTCTTGTGAGACTTTGTTCTAAATATTTAAATC
>SDWO01000082.1 GCA_004195325.1 Candidatus Izemoplasma acidinucleici
GTATTACATATCGGTGAGTACTATATTGGTTGGGCATGGCTATAAAGATAAAAGCAGACTTTATATAAAGTCTGCTTTTTAATTACCTATGAATTACTAGTATAGTTCTAAATATATAGACATCTGAAACAATACTGATAATTATTTGTAGCGTATCGCTTTACTATGTGTGGTAGAGTAATTATAATGGAGAGGTACTATGACAGAGATAGTAATTTAAAGGACGTGATTTTATGAGTAGTAAAGACATGAATAAACTAGTGAGACCGTACGCTGTACCTTCGAATACAAGGGCAATTTGGCAAATAGTAAATACGATGATTCCTTATTTTGGACTAATCTATTTAATGTATTTCATGATCAACCAAGGAGTACCATACATATTTGTATTGCTACTTTCAATTGTTCCTGGATTATTTTTAGTACGTATATTTATCTTCTTCCATGATTGTACACACAAATCATTCATGAAGAATAAGAAGGTTATAAATATACTAGGTCATATCTTCGGAATACTTACGTTCACTTCCTTTTATCGATGGCAACGTGAACACGTAAAGCATCATTCAACAGTAGGGAATATGGATAAACGAGGTGTTGGTGATGTATGGACAATGACTGTCGATGAATACAAAGCTGCATCAATTGGAAAAAGGTTTGGATATCGACTATATAGAAACCCATTTGTGCTATTTGTGATTGGACCAATCTATGTATTCTTAATAAATGAACGTTTACCACTACAAAACAAAACAAAAAAAGACTGGCTTAGCAACAGTATTACAAATATCGGAGTTATTGCGATTATTGTGACTGTATGGTTAACAGTAGGATTAAAGTATTATCTATTAATTCAATTACCGATTATCTTTTTCGCATCTAGTATGGGTGTGTGGTTATTCTTTGTTCAACATCAATATGATGATGTATACTGGGAAACCACAGAAAATTGGGACGTTACTGAAGCAGCCTTAAAAGGAAGTTCAGTGTACAAATTACCTAGAGTACTTGAATTCTTCACAGGGTACATAGGATATCATAACGTTCATCATTTGAACGCTAAAGTACCTAATTACAGATTAAAAAAACTATACTATTCAAATATTAAATTAAGAAGTAAAAAAGAGATAAAATTGTTTAAAAGTTTTAGATTGATGGGACTACTACTATACGATGTTAAGAATAAAAAACTAATTAGTTATAGAAAATATAAAAAGACTTATGCATAAGTCTTTTTTATTTGATATAATGCAATAGAGAGGGAGTGACATTATGAAAAAATGGAATTTAGATGCACTGTATAAAACGTTTGATTCAAAAGACTTTTTAGATGATATCAAACAAATAGAAATATTAGTAGAACAAGGAAATAACTACGCAGTTAAAGAGTTTAATGACAATCAAGATGCAGCACGAAAACTGAATGAGTTTATGGAAATCCAAGAGCAATTACGTGTCTTATTTATTAAGACAATGGTATTCTCAAGATTAACAGTATCGACAGAGGCTTTAAATGAAGACGCAAGAAAATACATGTCTGTTTTACAACAACTTGCTTCAAAGTCTACATTAGCAGATACTAAGTTTTCTAAATGGGTACCTACTTTAGATTTAAAAGGTGTTTTTAAAGATGATCAATCTTTAGAAGAATTCAAATTTTACTTAGAAAGAATCGTAGAAGGATCTAAATATGTATTAAGTGATAGTGAAGAAATGATCATCAGTAGAATGAGACAAACATCTTCGACGATGTGGGGACAACTACAAGGAGAACTTACAAGTACATTAAAAGTAGAATACAGAGGAGAAGAACTTCCTTTGAGTGCAGTAAGAAACTTTTCAAGTGACAAAGACCCTCAAGTACGTAAAGATGGATATGATGCAGAAATGAAAGCTTATCCTAAAATAGCACAAAGTGTAGCTTACTCTATGAATGGAGTTAAAGCAGAAGTTAATACTATTTGTGATTTAAGAGGATTTGATAGTGCGTTAGATCAAGCTGTCTATAATTCTAGAATGGAACGTTCTACTTTGGATGCGTTACTAAGTAGTATGAAAGATTACTTACCTCACTTTAGAAAATACATCTTACGAAAAGCAAAACTATTAGGACATGATGGGGGAATCCCATATTATGATCTATTCGCTCCTGTTGGTAAGAGTAGTAAAACATTCACTGAAGAAGAAGCAATGGAATATATATTTGAAAATTTCAGAACATTCAGTCCAGAACTAGAAGATTTAGCTAGACGTGCTTATGATGAGGAGTGGATCGACTTTACACCTCGTATGGGGAAACGTGGAGGAGCATTTTGTAGTAACATTCACCCGATAAAACAATCGCGTGTTCTTACAAACTTTACTGGTAGTTTCGGTAATGTAATTACACTAGCTCATGAACTTGGTCATGCGTATCACGGAGATCAAATATTTAAAGAGAAGATATTTAACAGCAGTTACACAATGCCAGTTGCAGAAACAGCATCTACATTCTGCGAAACAATTGTTAAAAACGCAGCTCTTAAAGATGCTGACGATAATGAGAAGATATTTATCTTAGAACAATCATTAAAAGGAAGTACACAAGTAATAGTTGATATCTTATCAAGATTCATCTTTGAAAGAAATGTCTTCGAAACGCGCAAAACAACGCCATTAAATGAAAAAATGTTATGTGATATGATGGAAGCAGCTCAAAAAGAAGCGTATGGTGATAGTTTAGATGAAGATTATATGATGAAGTATGGTTGGTTAAACAAACCTCACTATTATAGTGGAGGATTAAGTTTCTATAACTTCCCTTATGCCTTTGGATTATTATTTGCTAAAGGAATTTATGCTAAATTTAAAGAACAAGGAGACGCATTTGTTCCAAAGGTTAATTTATTGCTACAAAAAACTGGTCAAATGTCTGTTGAAGATGTTGCAGCACTTGTAGGGATAGATTTATCAACCAAGGAATTTTGGAATTCTAGTTTGGAAGTTATAAAAGGAGAAATAGATTTATTCTTAGAGTTAACGAAATAAAAGCCGAAGTTTTTTCGGCTTTTTTTATATATGATGATATAATGATTATGAGGTGATTTGATGGATGTGAAAAAAGAGATTAGAAATAACAGAAAAGCTATTAAACCGACATGGAGCGATCTACAAACTTTTAAAACGGATCGTCATTTAGGACTTGAAAGACCTTCTTTATTTAAGGAACTATCTGGAAACAAGATTCAGTTAGGTAAAGAGTTCCCTAATATAAATAAAGTATCTTTGACAGAAGCAATTAAAAATAGACGTTCAACACGTAAATATAGTAGTACCCCTTTATCTTTTGAAGAAGTGAGTTACCTATTATATGAAACATGCCGTATTGATTTTGTTAAAAACGGAAAAGTAGTTTTTAGAAGCATACCGACAGGTGGAGCTACAAACGCTATGGAAACATATGTCTATATTAATAATGTAGAGGGTATCAACCAAGGGCTGTATCATTATACTCAAAATAAACATGAACTAACATTAATAGAGCAAAATGACTCATTATACGATCAAGTAAACACTGCCATGATGAGACAATTACGTTCTGCATCAATTGTAGTGTTCTTTACAGCGGTTATTTATCGTAGTGAATACAAATACGCACATACAGCTCATAAAATGGTAATGATCGAAGCAGGGCATGCAGGCCAAAATTTAAGTTTATCTTGTGAAGCTATAAACAGTGGAGCTGTTTGTATAGCTGCATATGATCAAGCATTATGTGATCAACTTCTTCAAATTGATGGAGAAGAAGAATTTACTACTTATATAGTTGCCTTAGGGAAGAAGGAATAATATGTTAGATTTTAGAAGTGATACTGTAACCAAACCAACTAAAAAAATGAGATTATCAATGATGAACGCTATTGTTGGTGATGATGTATATGAAGATGATCCAACCATTAAGGAATTAGAAGCACTTGCCTCAAAAATGACAGGAAAAGAAGCTGCGTTGTTTGTTGTTAGTGGTACGATGGGGAATCAACTTAGTATATACTCACAGACAAATCGTGGGGAAGAAATCATTTGTGGCACACAATCACACATTAAGAACTACGAGGTTAACGCAGCAGCGGTTATTAGTGGTGTAGGGTATCAATTAATCAACGAAGTTAATGGGATGATGTCCCTAAGTGAAATAGAGCAAGGAATTAGAGGTAATGATGTTCATTATCCTGATACTGGGCTAATTTGTTTAGAAAATGCCCACGGTAGTGGGAAAGTACTACCATTATCTTACATGAAAGAAGTTAGGGAACTAGCAAATAAACATGATATTAAAGTCCATCTTGATGGAGCACGTTTATTCAACGCAGCTACATTCTTAAATGTAGACGCATCAGAGATATGTAAATACGTTGATAGCGTAACATTCTGTTTAAGTAAAGGACTAGCTGCTCCAATAGGTAGTGTTTTATGTGGAACAAAAGAATTTATAAAAAAAGCAAGAAGAGGAAGAAAACTTCTTGGTGGTGGGATGAGACAGGTAGGTGTTCTTGGAGCACCTGGTTTAATTGCACTTAAGGAAATGACAAAACGACTACAAGAAGATCATGATAATGCACAGTACTTAGCTGATTTACTAGATACACTAGATGAATTCAAAGTTGATAGAAATAATCTTGATATTAATATGGTATTCGTAGAAGGTAACGTTGATTTTGAAGCATTAGAGAAATACCTGTTAACAAAAGATATTATCATTGGTGGATATAAGGGAATGTTCCTAAGAATCGCATTACATAATGATATTCTAAGACAAGATGTTGATACACTATTCACACATCTAAAGGCATTTATAAAGGAGAATTAATATGAGTAAGCAAATGAAAATAACTATTAGCATTATATCTTCTATATGTTTTGCATTGCTAACACTATATTTAGATTTTCAAGTAATGAGCAACGTGATTCTGATCAATTTTCTAATTGGATTCCTACTATATCTTGTCATATCGCTTGTGTTCTTAATTAACACAATGCTTCAATTTGATAAATCAAAACAGGAACTAAATACAAAATATAAAGAGAATTTACTACATTACTTAATGATTCTTGTATATTTTATATCAATTGCTTCAGTATTTGTTATTATTGAAAACGGGTTTTCATTTATTGTTATCTTCATGATAATTATGTTCATTGCTGTATCAGTCCTAATGTTCTTCTTCACAACAATCTATTATCAACTAGATGAAGAGGGGATCAAATGCAGAATACTTAAAGAGAAATACATTAAATACTCTGAGATAGAAGAAATTACATTTTCTGGAGTAATGAACTGTATTATAGTTAAAAGTAGTAATCAGAAAATCTATGTAGACTTTACTGTTAAAGGGTTTAAAGACCTGTATCTGTCTCTTATACACATCT
>SDWO01000109.1 GCA_004195325.1 Candidatus Izemoplasma acidinucleici
AGATGTGTATAAGAGACAGCTTCAGTATCTTCATTCTCAACAATTAAAACTTTTCCATCTACACTTAAAGTATGAGTATGGAAAACTCCCTTTTTAATATTATATACTTTGTGAGGTTCCATATCTATTCCTTGAATATCTTTTATCTTTCCTTCAATGACATCACAAACATAAAGAATACATTTACCTTCAAGAAGTATGAATGATTCATCTGTTTTTAAATGAGCTTGCATGCTATCTATTAACAAAGGATTTAACTCTTTTATGTAATTTAACATAGCTACTCGCCAATGACCATACGTAACAAGTTTCTTGTATCCTTCTTGTGTGAAGTCTAATACATCAATTTTACTTTCCATTTAGATACACCTTTATTCTATCGTTTTGGATAGATTCATTTATTTGAACACCAAATCTGGTTCTATCAAATGAAACTTCTCTATCTTCGATGATAACTTTCTCAATATGATATTCATTAAATTCCAAATCTAATGGATTGTGAATCTCTATTTCAACTAATTTGTTTTGAATCATTGTTTTTATGCTTGCCTTACCATTACTAAATTGTTTTCTTAATAGTTTTGGTTCTATTATCAATTTCCCGAAATTACCCTTGATTCCAAATACTTCTGTAACTTCTGTTAGAATGAACCAACTAGCTGACCCTGTTAAGAATGGATACATTCCTCTTCCTTTCGGATCAACGTATTCAGGTATACCTGGATACATTTTTGATTTTTCTATGTTAATGCAATGCTTATATATAGTGTTTAGTACTTTATGTCCTTCATGTGCAAACCCTCTTTTATATAAGGCATTTGCATACATTACAGACATGTGGCTGAACATTGCACCGTTCTCCTTATGACCATAAGCAAAGCCAAATAATCTTCCCATATTGGTTTTAACTTCATTAAAATCAGTATTAAGTTTATATCCCGCAACTGCTTCATCAAATAAATAATGATCCGCTGCCTTTACAATTTTTTTGATTTGATCATCAGTTGCAACATTTCCCATAATTGAGAACACTTGTCCTGTCAAAGTCATATCTCCATTTTCAACATTATCAAGTCTTTTTGAGTCATCATCATAATATCCGTTATACCATGAGTATTCTTTCGAACTTAACCATTCGTTGTTTCTGATGTGTTCTTTTAATTGGTTCCCTTTTTGTTCAAGTTTTAGAGCTAGTTCTAAAGAATCATACTCTATTGATTCACCATCTACATTACCTGCGACAGCATCAAAATAAGTTGTTAGTATGTTGTGTTTATTATTAATATTATTGTAATCTACATTTTGCAGTAAAACATCAATTTCTTTCAATAACGAAATGGTTGTTTTACCTTTTGAATTTAGTGTCCTTAATATGTTTGCTAGTTCTACTAAATTGTCAGCATACATACAAGTAAAGGCAACACTCTCACCATTTTGATGAGCCATATCTAACCCGTCATTCCAATCTGCATCTTCTAATCTGATTGAATTGTGTTTTCCTACATTGTAATAAGGGACAAGATTTTGAATAACTAAATGTTCCAAAACTGTTCCTTTATATAATCGATTGTCTTTGTTTTTCAGTTCAGCTTCATCAGCATTGAAATTGTTGTTTACTTTCTTTGTATAATGCGTGAACTTGTCATTAAAATAGGGGATTTCCTCGAAGAGAAAATCTATATCTTCAACTTTATCTAAATATAATTTTGTTGTGATTAAAGGCCAACTACCATGGTCCATCCATACTCTAGCTATATTGTTTCTATCTGATACAAATTCCCCAGGATTTTCTCCAATAATTGTAGCATTTGAACCATCGATTCTTACGCCTTGAAAGTTATTAAGTAATGACTCCCTTACCGTTGTTGGATTCATCAAGATTAATGCAAGTAAATCCTGCCATAAATCTCTCCAACCTCTACCACCTCTACCATAATCATGTTGAGGTAAGAAAGAGTTCCCATATATTCTTCTGAATATCGGTTGAATTGATACCCATTTCAACCAACCATTATATACGCTATCACTATATTTTATTTCTAAGTTTTCCAATTCTTTGTTCCATTGCTTCTTTGTTTCATTTTTCATACGGTTAAATGAATTCTCATCAACAATTACTTCTTTTCCATCTTGATCTATTACCAGTGATAGAATGACAGTAAACTCTTCATTTTCATTTAATTCGATTTCATCATATTCAAAACCACCGGTTAATTCATATCCAGATACGATATCTCCAGGTTTATAATTATTTTGGATATCTTCTTTTACCACCAAAGGATCAAGTAAATTGTTTCCTTCTCCAATAAATTCTTCTAGGATAGGCCAATATCTCTTAATTGATTGTGAACTATACGAATATACACTGTATGATAAATCATTTAAAATATGACCTCGTTCATCAAAACTGAACGTTGGCTTATTAGTTAATCCATTTTTCTTAATTGTTGCTTTGTTTAGTAATGAGGTAACATGTCTATGATCTCTTATATTATCAGCACTTCTGCTATAAAGAGGCACACTCACTACTGGTTTAATTTTCATTGCTTCTTTGGATGTATTTGTAAATGTGATTTTATGTAGTTCTTGGTAGACTTCTTCCATTGGTACAAAGCTCTCCACAACAACTTTAAATCTATCATTATTTCTTGTGATTTTATGTAATAGAAAATCAGCTTCTAATGAAACTTTATCTTTATGTAACATTTGATATGGTGTATTACCTGTAACGCTCCATACAACCTTGTTATTGATATTGAAATACACGTTTCTATTCATAAATGAATTGTGTGAATCCTCATTTGAAGTTGGAAGCAATAAAAAACTATTTTGATCAATTGTCATACTCCCGTTCATAGATGGAGTTATGACACTTTTCACTGATTTAAAATTAGTAAGAGGAAAATAAGTATAGCTTAAACGATCAACATTATCTACTTTATATTTACCATTCTCTTGTAAATGTAATTTGGGTTTCATATAAACACTCCTTGAATCAATTTCTACTATCATATTGTATAACATGTCTTACTAGCACACAAGTAAATAACGTAAAATTGCGAAACCGTTACCGAAATTTGTGCATTGTGCAATAAGAATTAATAAAAACCTCATTATTGCTAATTGCAAAATTGAGGTTTTTTGTGTTTTTTATTCTGTTAAAGTACAACTTTTCTTTTGACTTTAATGAATTTCTTGAAGTAGTAATGTTTGAAAATAACTAGTATTAGAATTAGTACTTGAAGATGGATTTGATTTATAACAACTGCTGTAATTAACAACATTGTATCTACTACAATCATTAGGGTCCACTTCTCTTTAAATGTCATTTCCTTCGTTTCTACAATACTTTTAAAGTGTTTTTTGTATAACTTACTGTTTTGTAATTTATTATGTATTTTCTTAGAAGATTTACTGTACATATATAAAGCTAATATCACGAATGGAGTAGTTGGTAATATTGGTAGAAATATGCCGATTATCCCTATTATTAGAGCCGTTGTTCCAATAGTAAAAAAGAGTATTTTCATCATTAGTTTAGTAGTCTTTTTTCTCCTTCTAAGTCTCTAATTGGCTTGATGTTTTGTGTAACTTCAAGTGTTCCAAGATATTCTCCATCTTTATCTCTTACGGCAAAGTATCTAATATATACAAACATTGGTCCCATTTGAATCCAAAAATCTTCATAATCTTTCTCGTTATTCTTAAAGCTGTCCATAATAGTATCAACTATATGTACACTTTGAGGTGGATGACACATTGAAACATCTCTACCTAATACAGTTTTAGGTCTATCAAATATTCTTTCTTTACCTTGAGTAAAATATTTCACTTTGTTATTTTTATCCACAAATGTCATATCTAAAGGTACAGTGTTTAATATTGCGTTCACTTCAGGTTGCGTTAGTTTCCCAGCATCAAAACTGATTTCTCCTATTTGCTCATCTTCAACTGTTTCGACGTTAGTAGGCTGTTTCTTACTCCATGATTTTGTAGGTTTCTCTAAAAAGTACCCGATTTCATCACTACCTTCATCCGCTAGTATCCAATCATATAGTGATAGTTTTTCTAATAAAAGTGGTGTTAGTATTTGATTTTCTTTCATTATCATATCTTCGATTTTATTTACTGTATGGACTAATAGTGTATGTGTTTTATCATAATCAATCTCAACGCTATCTAAATCATTTTTGATTTCTTTCAACATATCTCTGATTTGATTATCTACTCCCCACATCACTTTAGGGATAGATGTAATTTCTCTTTTTTCTAAACCTGGGAAGAATAAGTTCTCTTTTCTTGCATAGTGTTTTGAAATTTCCATCACTCTTTCAATACCAATTCTTAACATTAGATGTGATGTCTTATCAAATTTTCTTATAAATGGTTTCACTTCTTCTTTTAGCACTTTTTCTAGCATGTTATTCTCATCAAGAAATACTTTAAGTGGATGTCCTTCTATTTGTGTTTTCTCTTTTTGTTGGTGGATTTCACTTATACTACCTTCAAAAATAGCACTATGAACATCACAAAGGTTTTGAACTTCTTCGATTGGCATACCTTCTTCGATTAATTCTTGTTCCATAGTTGTAATTTCTTCTGTTGAGACCTCATCAAATTGTTCCTTGAATACTTTTTTTGCATCTTCTAAAGATAGTCCGTTATGGATATCTTTTATTATTTTTTTCAGCTGCGCTTTTCTCTGCTCGCTGTTGTTTATAAATTCACTCATAATATCACTCCTTATATCCTCATTATTACACAAATAAAAAAAATCGTATGTGATATAGGTCACATACGATCAAATATATATTTATTCTTATCTATTTTAATTATATTCTGTTTCTGCATTTCTGATAGCTTTCTAGATAACGTTTCTCTTCTCACCCCAATAAGAGATGCTAGAGTTGTTTTACTAAAAGGTAATTCTAATATATATTGATTCCCACTATAGTGTCCAAATTTCTTTGTTAAGTATTCCAATATAATAATGATTTTATCTTCAAGATGAGCACTAGTAAGATTAAACAAATGAGACTGGAATAAGTTTGTTCTTGTTACAGCACATTTCATGCAAATATCTTTAAATTTCCCATCACTATCGTAAGCCTTTTTAATATCCTTGAGTTTAATTTTCAGAGCTTTTGTTTCCGTTAAAGCATTTGAAGTAGCGATATAGTGAGTATCATCTTTCAAGGCAGAAACTAGACCTATAAAGTCTCCAGCACCTAGTATGTCGAATATGCGTTCTTCACCACTTGGGAAAGTTTTACTGACTTTTACTAGACCATTTTCAATTTGATATACATAATCCAAATTGTCTCCTTCTAGAAATAGAGTATCACCTTCTTTATAGTATATTATTTGTCC